>JABDBO010000011.1 GCA_013288575.1 Alphaproteobacteria bacterium | reverse complement strand
AATATAACGGCCGCGCCATCAATACACCGGCCATTTATAGCACTAGCAAAGCAGCTGTGGTTGGTTTGACAAATTATCTTGCTTCATATTGGGGTAAAGACGGTATTCGCGTAAATTGCATAACTCCTGGTGGCATATTCAGCGGCCAGAATGATACTTTTGTCAAAAGATATTCTGCTCGCGTGCCAATGAACCGTATGGGTAAACCTGATGAACTCCACGGGGCCTTAGTATTCCTCGCTTCTGATGAATCATCTTACGTTACTGGCCAAAATATCATCGTCGATGGCGGCCTAACTGTTTGGTAGAATAAAATCCGAGCGCAATTAAAATTATTCGCCTGTTAATGGCTTATACGCAAAATTATCCGCATATGATTTCTTCTCTTGCTTACGCTTATGCGGCAGGTCAAGATACCACTCGATATTTTTGCTCTCAGCATATTTTATCGCCTTTTCCTGGCTATCAAAATAAAGCGTGAATTGCTGCTGCGTGTTGGCACCCGCCGTCCACCCCATAATCGGCTCAGGATAACGTGCGTCAGTCTGCACAAATTGCAGCACCCATTTCTTGGTATTACGCTCGCCAGATTGCATGGCATTGCGCGCCGGTTTATATATTCTTGCTTTCATACTACTGATATAACTTTAAATAAGCCAAAAACAAGAAAAACCTTGCGATAGCCGGTTAGATTAACCATATTATGCGCATGATAAAGACTGATGCGCGCCTTATAAAAAGGCTGTTTAACGAATATACCAAGCCAAAATTACCATGGCTGATACTGGCCATAATTTTTATGGTTATTTTTTCTGTGGCCAATTCGTCGCAACTTTTTATCATCAAGGAAGTTTTTCACGATATCTTGAAAAATAAAGGCGGTAGCTCAACTTATATTTTACCTCTAAAAATCATCGGCCTTTTTACTCTGCTTGGCCTTTCCAGCTACGCCTCAAACCTAACCATGAGTTATGTCGGTTTTGGCATAGTCAATGACATGCAAAAAAAATTATTCCGCCATATAATCCACTCCGATATCAAATTCCATTACAGCAAAAATTCCGGCGAATTAATTTCTCGTATTTCAAATGACGTAGGGATGATTCGCGCTGCCGTCACTGATTTCATCGTCGGCATTTTCCGCCAGGCATTGAGCATGGCTTTTACAGTCGGCATTATGATAAACATGGATTGGCGCCTTTCAATCATCACCTTCCTAATCCTCGGCCTCATAGTTTACCCCATCATGCGCGCTGGTAAAAGATTGCGCAAATTAGCCCGCCAAAGTGCTGAGCAAACGGCTGTAATAACCAGCAAAATGGGCGAAACTTTTAGCGGCATCCGCACCGTGAAATCATATCAAACCGAAGAATCTGAAATTAAACGTCTTAACGGCTTAATGGATAAAAACTTCATCAACCGCATCAAAAGCGTTCGCGTCAGCAACATTAATGGGCCAATTCTCTCAATATTATCAGGTTTTGCCATCGCTACTGTCATCTGGTATGTCAGCGCGTCCGCCGATAAATCAAAAGAAGCCAATGTTATCGCCTTCGCCGCCGGTATGTTAATGCTTCTTCGGCCTGCCAAAAGCATGGGTAATTTAAGCAACACAATCCAAAACGCACTTGCCGCAGCTGAGAGATATTTTGCAATACTTGATACCAAACCAGGTATTGAAAACAAACAAAATGCACAAAACCTCGAAGTAAAAACCGGCGAAATCAAATTTGAAAATGTTTCATTCAAATATGATGCACCAGAGGGGCAGGGGTCATACGCTCTTAACTCATTAAACCTCGTAGTTCCCGGCGGTAAACACGTCGCCCTTGTCGGCCATTCCGGTAGCGGCAAATCAACCATCATGAATCTTCTTCTCCGCTTCTTCGAGCCAGAAAGCGGCCGCATATTAATTGACGGACAAGATATTACTGAAGTCACAACTGAGAGCCTGCGCTCTAATCTCTCACTCGTCACGCAAGATATCTTCCTCTTTGATGCCAGCGTTTCTGAAAACATCGGCTATGGCCGCGCAGATGCAACTGAAGAAATGATCGAAAGCGCTGCCAAAACTGCCGTTGCTGATGAATTCATTAAAAACTTGCCCCAAGGTTATAACACAATGGTTGGCGAAGACGGCATTCGCCTTTCTGGCGGCCAGAAACAACGCGTTTCCATCGCCCGCGCCATTTTGCGCGATACTGATATATTATTGCTCGACGAGGCCACCTCCGCGCTTGATTCCGTTTCTGAGCGTGAGTTCCAGGCTGCACTTGAAAACCTTATGGCTGGAAAAACCACGCTCATCATCGCCCACCGTCTTTCAACTGTTGTGAATGCTGATATTATTTATGTTATGAGTGAGGGCCGCGTGGTTGATAGCGGCACGCACAAAGAACTGCTCGAAAAATCCGAAATTTACCGCAAGCTATTTAACTTCCAGTAAAGTTTTATGACAACATTAGTTTTAGCAATCGAAGCTCCATATTGGCAGGATGTCTTGCTCGCCGCCGAAAAACGCGGCTTAAAAATTTCGCATGCTGTCGTCCAATTCCGCGATACTCCAGCACCCAACCATTATTTTGATGCCTCAAAACCAATTCAAATTGACGGCAAAAAATTCTACCGCATCGAAACCCTCTCAAAACTAATCGAAGCAGATTTTGGCAAAAACTACGCTGTGCTAGACGCCAAAACTATTGCCACCTTCGAAAAATACGAGCGCGATTTCTATATATTGACCGACCGTTTCAGCTATTTCCCCCGCTCATACCGCTACCGTAAACGCCTGTTCCGCGAAAACCTTCGCTATTGGCTCGCTTTCTACCAGCAAAATAAAATCACCAGCGTTCTCTCCGGCTGCACCCCGCATAATATTTCTGATTATATGGCATTCATCACCGCTAAAGAACTCGGCCTAACCACGCTGCTCGCTGCCCACACCATGATCAACGACCACATCCTCATCCGTCACGATTACAGCGGCTATGAAAAAGTTCCCGCTAGTTTTATGCTCGGCGCTACAGAAGCCGAATTAAAAGCCGCTATTTCCCAAGCCTTGCTTGAACGCGCAATGGGCGAGAGCAAAGTTCTAAACTACGTCATCCAAAAAAATGATGCTGTAAGTGGCGCAAAAAATGTCGCTAAAGCAAAAAAGAAAATCGACAAAGAAAAACTGGGCGTATTCGCTGACCGTTTCAAACGCTTCGTACTAACCACCCCCAAATTTAAAACCGCCCTGGCATTAAACGGTGTTTATTCCCCAAAAATCCGCCGTTTGATCCGCCTTTACGAAATCCCGCGCCACAAATATCTACAGCGTAAACATGACGAACTGGCAATCACTCCGGACTTAAATTGCAAATATATCTACTTTGCTATGCACCTCCAGCCTGAGCGCACCTCAACGCCTGAAGCAGAGCTGTTCGAAGATCATTTGCTGGCAATCGACATTCTTGCCAAATCACTCCCATCGGGATGGAAGCTCTACATCAAGGAAAACCCGCGCCAATATAACAAAATTAACCTTCTAAAAGGCCGCCACCAGCGCGATATCAGCGATTATCAGGATTATCTAAAACTACCAAACGTCCACTTAATCAGCCAAAAAATCCCTTCAAAAGATGTGCTAAAAAACGCCCAAGTAGTTTCCACCCTATCCGGCAGCGTCGGCTGGGAAGCCCTAAAAGCTGGCCGCCCATGTATAATTTTCGCCAATGCCTGGTATAGCGCCTGTGAAAGCATTCACCGTATTGAAAATGTTGATGAGGCGAAATCAGCCATCCAAAACTGCCTGGAATCCACCCCAGAAAAAGTGCGTATAAACATTTTGCGCTATCTTGCCTATATGCAACCCCATTTCAACATCGGCAACATGGGCACAAAAGCTTATATCAAAGCCGCCTCATTCCCATATTCTGACCACGTAGAAAAACTAGCCGAGCGCATTTGCCAGGAGTTTAATGCAAAAGCAAAACCTACAAAACTTCCGCAGGCAGTTTAAATTTAACGTTTTCTTCAATCCCCGCAAATTTGGAAATTTCCATCGCGCCCAATTTCTGCAGCGCCGCCACAACATTTTCCACAAGCACTTCCGGCGCACTAGCACCAGCTGTCACGCCAACAACAGAATCTGCTCTAAACCATTCCGGGTTAATCTCCTGCGCTCCCGCAATCAAATACGACTTTACACCCATCTCTTCACCAAGATCGCGCAAACGGTTAGAATTGCTCGAATTTACCGCCCCAATCACCAGCAATACATCCACCACCGGCGCCAGTTCCCGCACCGAGTTCTGCCGGTTTTGAGTCGCATAACAAATATCCTTCGTATCCGGCCCAATAATGTTTGGAAACCGCGCCTTCAAGGCATTAATAATCCCCCGCGTATCATCAACACTTAATGTCGTCTGCGTCACATAAGCCAAATTATCAGGGTTATCGACTTTAACCCGCGCTACATCGCCGACATTTTCAACCAATATAACTTTATTCACGCGGCCAGATGTTCCTTCAACTTCCGGGTGTCCTTTATGGCCAATCAGAATAATCTCAGAACCAGCTTTTTCATAGCGCCGCGCCTCATTATGAACTTTCGTCACCAGCGGGCAGGTTGCATCAATCGTCGGCAAATCGCGCAGACGCGCTGAATCCTCAACCTTTTGCGAAACTCCATGCGCTGAAAAAACCGTTACCCCACCATCAGGAATTTCATCCACTTCATTCACAAAAATGGCACCTTTGGCCTTCAAATCATCCACAACAAACTTATTATGCACAATCTCATGCCGCACATAAACCGGCGCGCCGAATTTCTTCAACGCCAATTCCACAATCTCAATCGCCCGGTCTACCCCGGCGCAAAAGCCTCTCGGCTGTGCTAGTATGATTTTCATAATGGTGTTTTAGCGAGTTTTCTCAGAATTCTCAATTTATTTGACTTCTGTCTTTAAAATTCTATATAGGAGCTTAATAATTATTAAGGATAAGTATGGGGCATGAAATTAGTCCGCCACCGTCAGAATTAAAATTAGAACCAAATAACGATAGTTTTGATCTGTTAGGTTCAAAAATTGAGCTTGATATCAGTAAATTAGGCGATGCTCACATTTATTTATGCAATGCTAGTAAGTATAAAGGTGCAGAAATTCTTCCCTGCATAGTTATTACTAAGGGCGAAAAGCAAGATTGCTATTTTCTACACAATCCCGAAGCAAAAATCCTTATAAAAAGGAATGGGGATGATAAAAAACCTCATGAATTGCTTGTAGATAAAAAGTTAAAATTAAAGCTTAATTTCTTTAATGAAATTGTTCCTAATGAGCGCAATAATTATACACCAAATTGCGATCATGATCCATTAAGAACCATAATCATCAATATGTCTGTAAGTGGAGGAAATCCGCATTTTGTTGCAATTGATAAATACGCTGCCCTATCGCCAAAGGATTTGCCTATTCCGCGTAAAGCCCCGCATATAGCTTAATCAATTCTTGAACATTATAATGTGGTGGTTTAAAACTCGAACCCCATGAATATTTTTGAACATATCCGCGACCAGATTCTTGATCTTTTGAGCCTTTACCCAAAAGACGGCTTAAAGCGCATAACCGTTGAGCCGCCGAAAGATAATACGCATGGCGATATCTCCACTAATGCCGCTATGGTGCTGGCCAAAACCGCCAATAAAAACCCCAAACAACTGGCGGAAGATTTCCAAAAACTTTTCAAACAGATTAATTGCGTTGATGAAATTTCCATCGCCGGCCCCGGTTTCATCAACTTCCGCCTCAAAAAAGCTTTCATCCAAGACCAGGTCAATATCATCAACGAAATGGGCATTGATTACGGCATTTCCGATATCGGCTTGCAAGAAAAAGTGAATGTCGAATATGTCTCCGTAAACCCAACTGGCCCCTTGCACATCGGCCATGCGCGGGGCAGTGTGTTTGGTGATGTGTTGTCCAATGTGCTACAAAAAACCGGCTTCGAAGTCACCCGCGAATATTATGTAAACGATGCTGGCGGGCAGGTTGATGTTTTGGCTAAATCCACGCTACTGCGTTATCAAGGTGCAAAAGAAATTCCTGCGGGAATGTATCCGGGCGAATATCTAATCCCTGTGGCAGAAGCCATGCGCAAAGAATTGGGTGACAATCTCACCCAAAAAGACTTGGCCCAAATTAAGAAATTCGTGATTACCGAAATCATGAAAATCATCCGCGCCAACTTAAAATCCGCCAATATCGAGCATGAAGTTTTCACCTCGGAAGCCGAAATAACCGAAGAAGGTTTTGTTGAAGCAGCGCTCAAACTCCTGACTGAAAAAGGTTATATCTACAAAGGCGTCTTAGAGCCACCAAAAGGCAAAAAACCGGATGATTGGGAAGAACGCGAGCAAACCCTCTTCAAATCCACCGAATTCGGCGATGACATCGACCGCGCCATCAAAAAATCTGACGGCAGCTTCACCTATTTCGCAGGCGATCTTGGCTATCACTTAAATAAAATCAAACGCGGATATACCAAATTGGTAAATGTGCTGGGTGCAGACCATGCTGGTTATGTAAAACGTATTAAAGCAGGCGTTGCCGCACTTTCCAGCAATAAAGTTGAAATCGAAGTTAAACTCGTTGCGTTAGTGAAACTCTTGCAAAATGGCGAATTGGTCAAAATGTCCAAGCGCGGTGGCAATTTCATTTTCATCGAAGATGTCATCGAAGAAGTCGGCATCGACGCGCTGCGCTTCATCATGCTCACCCGCAAAAACGAAATCCCGCTAGATTTTGACCTCGCCAAAGTTGTCGAACAAACCAAAGACAACCCGGTTTTCTATGTCCAATACGCCCATGCTCGCTGCCACTCGGTTATGCGCCAGGCCGAAATTAAAAACTATGATGGCGCAGATCTAACATTGCTAAACGACTCGCACGAGCTAAACCTAATTAAAAAACTTGCTGAATATCCGCGCGTCCTAGAACAAGCGGCAACTCAATATGAACCACATCGAATTGCATTTTACTTAACTGAACTCGCTGGCGAATTCCACTCATTATGGAACGTCGGTACTGGCAACAAAGACCTGCGTTTCCTCGTCGAAAACCAAGCCACAAGCCAAGCACGTCTGGCACTTGTCAAAGCGGTAAGTATTGTGATAGCTTCAGGCCTTCAAATTTTAGGAGTCAGCGCTCCTGAGGAAATGAAATAATGGTCCACCAGAAAAATTTTCCATTCCACGAGCCGGAAGATGAAACCGAAATCATCCATGTTGATCCGGTTTCCCACAGCCGCGCTGGCTGGGTTGCGCGCATAGTTGTAATACTCGTCATTTGTGTAGTAATTTTCTTAAGTGCAAAAGGCTTGTTTGATCTTGGCCGCGGCACTTACGGCACTAATGATGTCCCGGTAATTGAAGCTAACCCAGAACCATATAAAACCCTGCCGGAAAATCCGGGCGGAATGGAAATTCCAAATAGTGATAAGGAAATTTACGGCAAAATTAAAATGCCGATCGAAGGTCCGATTGATAATAACGTCAATGAAATAGCCAAAGATGACCGACTTGAAAAATTGATCGAGAGCAAAAATCTTGATGGAGCTGGCAAAACCACAGGCCCGGCCCCGAAAGAGGCCGCAGTTGTGCCTGATACAAAAACTATAAAATTCACAACTCATGGTGCTGAAATTGTTCCTTCAACTGATGCTACTGAAGTTGTTGCTCAGCCGCATAAAGCTAAACGCATTGATGTTGAAAAAGTTCTCGCTCGCAAAACTGATACTGAAATCTGGCTGCAATTAGGCTCATTCAAATCAGAAGAAGAAGCCACCAAAGCCTGGCAAGATACGCGTGAGAAGAATACAGATATCTTAAAAGATATGACTATCAAAGTCACAAAAACTGATTTGAAAGACCAAGGCGTTTTCTATCGCTTACAAGCAGGTTCGGTTGAAGATGAGGAAACTGCCAAGGGCCTTTGCCGCAAATTGAATGAGCGCAAGCAAAGCTGCTTCTATACCGTTATCAAAAACACTCCAGACGATAGCCAGGGCAATGAGTAAACCAGTAATCTTCGGCTGCGCCGGTAAAACTCTCTCTAAAGAAGAGCGCGAATTTTTTACTAAGCACCAACCCTATGGCTTCATTCTTTTCGCTCGCAATATCGAAACACCGGAACAGGTAAAAGCACTGGTGAATGAACTTCGCTCAACTGTCAAACACCACGCACCAATATTAATAGATCAAGAAGGGGGCAGGGTGTGCCGCTTAAAACCACCGCATTGGCCACATCCGCCAGCCTGTGGCGCATTTGAAAGCGCCGAAGAGCCGGAACAAGCCGCCTATAATTCCGGCAAAGATATCGCCATGGAACTAAGTGCATTAGGCATTGACGTTGATTGCGCCCCAATGATCGACGTTCGCCAGAAAGATGCGCATGATATTGTTGGTGACCGCGCCTTTAGCGATAACCCGGAAAAAGTTATCAAACTCGGCCGCGCCTTTATGAAAGGTTTGCAGGATGGTGGCGTTGAGCCAATCATCAAACATATTCCTGGCCACGGCCGTGCTAAATCTGATAGCCACTTGGAATTGCCAGTAGTTGATGCCTCGCTCGAAGAGCTACGCAAAACCGATTTTGCTCCATTTAAGGCTTTGAACGAAGCGCCATATGCGATGACCGCGCATATAATTTACAAAGCGATTGACCCTGAAAACTGCGCCACTCAATCTAAAAAAGTTATCGATATAATCCGTAACGAAATTGGCTTCAAAGGCCAGTTGATGACCGATGATCTTTCCATGAAAGCCCTCACCGGCACTTTCAAAGAGCGCACCAAACGCTCTCTCGCCGCGGGTTGTGATCTAATTCTCCATTGCAATGGAGAAATGAAAGAAATGTTAGAGATCGCTTCCGCTTTATAATTACTTAGCCAATGGAACTTCCGGCGCGCTATCAGCCGGTTTTATAGGTTTTGCATAATCAGGCGCATTTTTATTCATACCAACTGATGGAGCAGTTACAGGTGTCACCTGTTTAGTTTTTCCTTCCAATTCAGCTTTATCAGCCGGAGAAAGTTTAAGCGGTGCCGGAGCTGTTTTTTCTGCGGCAATTTTATCAACAACTGAATCTTTAGGTTTGTGAGCTGCCAAATAAGCAAGTGTCAGGCTAGTTATCAAAAATCCAATCGCCAGAAATGTTGTGAGCTTAGTCAAAATATTCGCTTTACCACGCACTGAAAATAATGCATTGCCACCGCCGCCACCAGAAAGACCGCTTAAACCATCGCTTGAGGTGCGCTGAATCAAAATCACGCCAATCATCGAAATAACGATGATTAAATGTATAGCTAATATTACAGTTTCCATTTTTTGCCTGACCTTTGGTTAACTTGGGTTGCTAAGGGCTTGACACTTACACTGGTTATGCCAAAAATGTCAACTATGAATTCAACCGCAACAAATGCCGAAACTAATACCGAAAAGCCCGCCACGTCGCGCCCGCGGCCGCTTTCGCCGCATTTGCAGGTTTATAGCTGGCTAATCACCTCAACGCTCTCAATTTTCCACCGCCTTACTGGCGTTGTACTTTCAATAGGTTTGTTATATCTGGCAGTTTGGCTAGTAATTGCTGCTTATTACCCACAATCATATGACGCATTCGCTGATTTTTCGGCGTCTCCAATTGGTATTTTGATAATGGCCGGTTGGAGTGTGGCGCTTTACTACCACTTATTCAACGGCATCCGCCACTTATTCTGGGATATGGGCAAAGGTTTTGAGCTAAAAAACGTGACTCGCTCAGGTGTTGCTGTGCTTATTTTAACTGTAATTTTTACATCGCTCACATGGGCAATTGCCATGAAGGTGGGTAAATAATGGGTAAATTAACTCCTTCAGTAGAAGCTCCTCTAAAACGCGCCAAAGCGCTTGGCTCCTCACATCATGGTGCTGAACATTGGTGGATGGAACGCCTCACTTCAATCGCATTAGTGCCGCTAGTTATCTGGTTCGTATCAGTTGTAATTTCGCTAGTCCGTGCTGATCATTTTCAAGTAGTGGAATATTTCAAATCCCCAATCCATGCCATTCTCATGGCGCTTTTTGTAATATTTTCCTTCTATCACACAGCCCTTGGATTGCAGGTAGTTGTTGAAGATTATGTGCACAGCAAAGTAAAAAAATTCACCACTCTGGTTGTCATAAAACTCGGCCTATTCATATTCGCTGTCGCAACTCTCGCTGCAATTGCCAAAATGCATTTTTCGGCATAATTAAACAAATAATATGCGCACACCCTGCACCCCCCAAAGGGGTGCGCGCCGTGTTTGCTTTGCAAACACTCATCGAACCGTGCTAAACCCTTTGCAATAATTATATTATTTTCTCTGACATGCTCGCCATCTACATCCATTACCCCTTCTGTAAATCCAAATGCCCCTATTGTGATTTCAACTCCCATGTCCGCGAAGGCGTTGATGCTGATGCATGGCAAAAAGCATATCTAAAAGAACTTGCCCATTTTCGCCAATTAACCGGCGAACGCGAAGTTACCAGCATATTTTTCGGCGGCGGAACGCCATCATTAATGCCACCAGCAACAACTGCTGCCATAATTGAATTCATAAACAAAAACTGGAAGTTATCGAGTGATGTTGAGATAACACTAGAAGCTAACCCTACATCTGTAGAATACGAAAAATTCAAAAATTTCCGCGCCGCTGGCGTTAACCGCGTCTCCATCGGCGTGCAAAGTTTCGATGAAGCTGAGCTGAAATTCCTTGGCCGTGAACACTCCAGCAACGAAGCCAAAACTGCCATCGAATACGCTGCCAAAATCTTCCCGCGTTATTCGTTTGATTTAATCTACGCTTTGCCAAAGCAAAGCTTGAAGAAATGGCAACAAGATCTTGAATCTGCGCTAAAATTAACCGGCGACCACGTCTCCCTCTACCAACTCACCATCGAGCAAAACACCAACTTCCACGCCCAATACCAAAAAGGCGCTTTCAAAATGCCTGAAAATGACATGGCCGCAGAATTCTTTGAGCTCACCCAACAAATCTGCGAAGCGCATAACTTACCAGCCTATGAAGTTTCCAACCACGCCAAACCCGGCGGTGAAAGCCGTCACAATTTGAGTTATTGGAATTATGATGAATATATCGGCATCGGCCCCGGCGCACATGGTCGCGTCAATAGTCATGCTAGCGCGATGATAAAATCCCCAGAAAAATGGCTAGAAAAAGTCGCCCAAAACAACCACGGCCTTGAAGAATGGATGCCACTTTCCGAGCGCGAAAAGCTCGAAGAAAAAGTCATGATGGGTATGCGTTTGGTAAATGGCATTACAAAGCCAGATATTCCATTAAATGGCTTAAAAATGTTGGAAGAGCAGGGCTACATCACCCAAACCACCACACACATAAAACCGACGCGCAAAGGCATGCTGATGCTGAATTCGGTAATTGAAAAACTATTATCTAGTGATTAAATTTAGCATCCGGCTGGGGCGCATCTTTGGGCAGATCGCGCAAATGTAACTCCCGCTCATTGCGGTTTGAAAGTCGCGTATTATGAAATACGCCTTTTAAAATTCCATAGGCAATACCAAGTGCTAACACAATTAGCAGAATCTGGATGGCGATAACGGCAGCAATATTATCTGAAGATGCATAATATCCAAGCAGCCACATCGCCGCATAACCCATTATTATCATAAGAATAATAAGGATGGTTGTTGCCGCCGGGCCGGTATTATGTTTTACGTTTTTGCGCATTATTTAATGCTAGCAAAAACAGCATAAATAAACCATTAGGTATTTATTTAACTAGGCCTTTGTCATGGGGTAGCTCTTTTTTCTGGAAGAGATCCGTCGGTGAGTGGCTAAAGTCTTTTGGGTCTTTTTCTTTTGCCGGATTTGAATGTTTATGAATATGCAAGCCGTGCTCTTCAAAATATTCAACTCCATGTTCTAAAGATTGTAATGCTTTGGAAAACGGATTATCTCCATGCGTGTGCGAAGTAGATACTATCTGTTTAACTGGCGAAGAATGTTGTGATAAATTGTGCAATACTTGTGGTGGCACAATAATTTTTGGCGACTCTATTGTTTTATCTTCAATGCTAGAATGTCTGTGTGATTTTACATAGCTAATCGCCATTTCAACTTCATCCGGAGTTAAATCCAGGCCAAATTTTTTCTCGCCTTTAAACGCCACGTTGCCGAGTTTGCTCTTGGCATCAAATGTTTTGTCATCAAGCTTATATAAATCTTGAAGGCCTTTTATCCCATGATCTCCCGATATATCTCGCATGTGTTCATCACCACGAGTAGTGATTGCTATTTCATTCGTTGAATCTTTGCCATAAATTCTGAGTAATGCATTTTTATTAGTCTGATACTGGCTTTCAAGCGCATTATATTTATCTATATATGGCCCAAGGTTGGGTTTTAGCCACTCGATATAATTACGAAAATTAGCGTCTCTTCTAATTCTTTCGCCAGCAATATGTTCAGGGTTTGGTTTTGGAGTTTCTTCGCCGAAATCTTGTCCCATAAATTACCTATTTAATAAGCTTATTTTACCATATAAGCTCTTCGGGAGTAATTAAGTTTTGGTTACAACTCAGTTTTGGTTTGTGGCGATGAGAGGTAATTTACTGTGTTATATGCGGTTTTGGTAAATATTATTCTAAGCACTAACGCCGCCGCATTCCGGTTGAATGGCTGCGTAAGTGCTGCTTCAAATTGTCTGGCAATACAGCTCTAGCTAAATCTACACTGTTCAAATAATTGTCAGGTAATTTTTCCAGAGCGCTTTGAGTTACCTGTCTTACCAACATAGCGTCTAAAATTAATTCTACACGGGAATCGGCTATATTATAAATTATCGAGTTACCATTTATACAAAAAGGCGAAGCGGCATTTTGCAATAAAAGTCCAGGTTCTGTGAGTAATTCCCTTCGTCCATGTGTAAGCCATTTTTGCTGCAAGGTCATTTCCTTACCCAATGAACGCATACGAATTAATTCATCTGGTGTCACAATATTCGAAGCCAAATGGGTAGCTCGCAATTCTCTGTATATTGTATTTGCTTCTTTGATGAATTCTTCAGCTGCCGCTTCTCCGGTAAAACTAATATTCGCGTAAATCTGTCCGGGTAAGGTTATATCGGCCATATATGTAACGTGGTCACATAAATGTGTTTCTTTTTTTTCTTTAGTGTGTTCGCTATATCTGGCTTTCAAAAGCGTAATTCCGTCTATAAGGGCAAAGCGACTAAAGCGATCACGTTCTCTGGTAGTGAATCCGCTATTTGCAAGTTCTTCCAATTTCTGTAGATTAATATGGTTAGCATGCAAGCCTATTTGAAGTCCTTCAGTTTCCATTAATCTCGGCGTGGAGGCAAAATGACCAGAAAAAACATCAAAATGACTCTGCCATCCTAATTGTGCATGGTCACTATAAGTTCGAATTCTTATGGCCGTATCAGCTAATTCTGGGGAAATTAACCTTAATCCTCCAACCAGCATATGCATATTTTCTTCCAACTGTTGCCTGATAATTGCATGCTGCTGCTCTAAAAAATCTTCAATTTCTGAAGCTTTTAGTTCTTTATTATCTGCAACAGCTAGCCCATCATGTGTTAGATAAACAAATCCATCAAGTATTCGCCCATCTTTATCAAGCCTATATCCTGGCTTATTGAAAGGTATGTTAGTCCTTTTATAAAATGCCTCCTCATAAACACTTCCGTGAACATGTGTACGTCTCTTATATAGCGGCGCAGCTGAAACATTGAAAGGTGGCGAAGTACGCCACCATTGAGTATAAACTTGTCTATAAGCTAATGGTGTAAGGGTCCTATCATTGCCATAATACAAAGTCTTTGCCATTGATTCGAGCACTTCGTCAGAAGGGATATTTCCTTCTTGGTTGTGCGCTTTATCTAACGATGGATCAGCCAGTTTCATAGTTTAAAACTAGATTACTTGGCCTGCTAAAGCAAGATATATTAATGAAAATTAATGGTGGAGGCGACAGGAATCGAACCCGCGACATTCTGCTTGCAAAGCAGACGCTCTACCAACTGAGCTACGCCCCCACAGGTAGAAATTAAGAACACGGAACTTAGAACTTAGAATAAAAAAAGCAACTTATTTTTCTAGCTTTCTAAATTCTAAGTTCTAACGTTCTAAATGGTGGGTCCGGATAGAGTTGAACTATCGACCCCCGCCTTATCAGAGCGGTGCTCTAACCAACTGAGCTACGAACCCACTTTAGACCTCAATCTTCAGTTGCCAGGTTTCAGATTATACTGATACCCAACGTCCAAAGTCTGACGACCGGAAAGCGTTTATGGTAAAAAATAGCTCCAAAATCAAGTGATATTTTAAAATTACCTGTATAAAGCCAAAAATTGGCCTATAACGGGCGAATGTCACTATTAAAATCATCATCAAAAATCGGGTTTTTGACGTTTTTGTCTCGTGTTGCCGGTTATGTGCGCGAATCATTAGTTGCCAAAATCTTAGGTGCTGGTGCCTTATCGGATGCGTTTTTCGTCGCTTTTCGCCTGCCTAACCTGTTCCGTTCATTATTTGCTGAAGGTGCTTTCAACTCGGCTTTCGTACCGATGTTTGCCAAATTAAAGGAACCGGAAAAAGCTAAAGAATTCGCCGAGCAGGTTTATTCTGTGCTTCTAACCTGGCTGGTTGGTTTAACCGCGGTTGCACAAATATTCATGCCCGGCCTGGTATGGCTTCTTGCTTCCGGTTTTAAAGCTGACCCTGAAAAATTTAATATCACAGTTATGCTGACCCGCATCACTTTTCCATATCTCATTTTCATCTCGTTGGTATCATTACAAGGCGGAGTACTCAATTCTTTGCACAGATTTTCCGCTGCCGCATTCGCGCCGGTATTGATGAATTTGACCATGATAGCTTTCATGCTTGGCCTTTCCAAATATACCCAAACTCCGGCGCATGCATTAAGCTGGGGTGTTTTGGCAAGCGGTGTGGTGCAATTCATCTGGTTGTGGTGGGCATGTCGAAAAGCTGGCTTTTCACTAAAAATAAACCGCCCGGAAATTACGCCGGAAATAAAAACATTGCTCAAGCGCATGTTACCTGTCGCATTAGGGGCAGGGGTGTTGCAAATAAATGTTCTCATCAACACACAAATGGCCTCATATATCAGCGACGGTTCGGTTTCATACTTATATTTCGCCGATCGCTTAAGCCAATTACCACTAGCTATTATCGGCACCGCAATCGGCACGGCATTATTACCAATGCTTTCGCAATTGCTGCGCGAGAACAAAACGGATGAAGCCAACACCATGCAAAATAAAGGTTTCGAATTCGCTTGGTTCTTCGCTGTGCCCGCCGCATTTGCATTGGCGGCGATTGCGCATCCTATAGTTCAGGTGTTATTCGAACGCGGAAAATTCACGGCAGATGATACCACTCAGGTAACAAATGCACTCATCGCATATTCACTCGGCATCCCCGCATTTGTGCTGATAAAAATTTTCACACCAGGTTTTTATTCGCATGAAGATACAAAAACTCCGGCAAAAATTGCTGTGTTTGGAATTTTTATCAACCTCGCGACAAGTTTCACACTCGTCTATGGTTTTCATTTCAATCATGTCGGTTTGGCAATTTCAACTAGCGTATCAGCCTGGATAAATGCGTTTTTACTATGGTTTATTTTGAACCAGCGCGGCGTTTTTATTTTTCATAAAAAAACCATATTTAATGCTGTAAAAATCCTTATTTCTTCGTTAGTTATGGCTTTAGTGGTGGCTTATTCATATTCATGGCTTACACAAAAAACTGATGTATTATATGCACTTGCGGCAACTGTAATGCTTGGTGGAATAATATTTATTGTAATTGCATCGATTTTAGGTGCATTTAAAATTACAGAAATATTACAAATGCTCAAAAAACGTCGCTAGTTACGTTTTTGATTGAATTCTTACGAGCAAAGTATTACATTAATTACATGGATACTAAAAAACTTTTCGAATACGAATTTCTTCTTGAATCAATGAAGCCGCAGCTTACCGAAGCTGAACTTTTAAGCACATTGAAAAATGCGGAAGCAACAACTGCGGAAGAAGTTGAAAAAGTCGCCAGCTTTAATATTACAGCTGGTGAAGATGGTTTTTATATTAAATTTACCGATAACAATGGTAAGCAAAAAAAGATGCAATTCTTAAATCCTATCGTTGCAAAATCGCTGGCATCTGAACTTATCAGCAGCCTTTCTGCACAAGGTTATATTGAAGATGACATCATCGAAATTGATGAAGTCAACGCTGGTTCGTTGCACTAAATTTTAATTAAAGAAGGCGCGCAACGCGCCGCGTTCGGTTCACACAATTGATTTGACGGCAGCGCAGCTTGTATTAAGCTATAAATATGATCCTTCTCACCAACCGCAGCGTGATAAAAGTAACCGGCGATGACCGCGCTGAGTTTCTGCAAGGTTTAATCACCAACGATATAAATAAATTATCCGAGCAAATTGCGCTCTATGCGGCAATATTAACTGCGCAGGGAAAATATCTGTTTGACTTTTTTCTATATAAGCAAAATGATGCAATTTATCTCGATGTTGCAACTATCCGCGCGGCAGATCTGATAAAAAAACTCTCAATCTATAAGCTCCGCTCAAAAGTCGAAATTGCGCTAGCACCCGAATTCAAAATCTACAGTGATCCACATAAAGGTCTGGTAGATCCGCGCCGCGCTGAACTTGGCCATCGTTTTCTTACTACCGAAAATTTGAAACAAAACGGCGATATGGATGAATATGAACGTTTGCGCATAACGCTCGGTGTTCCAGATAGTGCAGATTTAATTCCCGATAAATCATTCATTATGCAAAATAACTTTGAGGAATTAAACGGCGTCGATTTTAACAAAGGCTGTTATGTTGGCCAGGAAGTTGTTGCGCGCACAAAATATAAGGGCAATGTGAGCAAAAAATTATACCGTGCGAGCGGTGAGCACGCGCTTGAAAGTTTTGGTACGCCTATCATCGTAAATGGCAAAACTATTGGTGAAATGCGCAGTTCCATCGGCAATGCCGGGCTTGCCCAATGTGATATTGAAGCGGTAGAGGCGGGCGGAGAATTTATCTGCGGCCAAAATAAAATTCAGCTCACGGAAATATTGAAATGAAAAAACCAAAAAGCAATTTCACGCACAAAGTTTTCCTTAAAACCCTGTTCAAATGCATCGCCATAATTTTTGCCGTAATTCTGCTTTCACTCGGCATCGGTATGTGGGGCTACCATTATTTCGAAAACATGGAATGGATTGATTCCTTCCACAACGCTGCGCAAATCCTCGGCGGAATGGGCGAGGTAGGCACAGTCAAAACCTTCAACGGAAAATTATTCTCCGGCATTTACGCAATTTATTGCGGGCTAGTGATTTTAGCCTCAATGGGCCTGTTGTTCGCGCCGATAATGCACCGCGTAATGCATGTGTTCCACATTGATGATAACTAGGAATTCTGCAGCAGTTTTTCTATTTCCTTCAAAGTTTCCAGAATCTTTTGCAGCGCCGGTTTTTCATCAGCAGTTGGTTTGTTAATGGCTTCAAAAATATCTATCTGCCGGTCATCTTTTTTCTTTCTCATTTCGTCATCACTGGTTGGAATAAAATTCTGATTCAGAGCTTTTTTGGCGCCTTTAATAGTATAAGAATTAACATAAAGCAGATTTTGCACCCGTTCAAGGATTTCAATATCTTTCTGGCTGTAGAATCGTCTTCCGCCGCGTCTTTGTATAGGTTTTATTTGAACAAACTGAGTTTCCCAGAACCGCAGAACATGCTGCGGCAGATTGAGAAGTTTTGAAACTTCACCAATTGTTCTGAAATCAGACATTAACTTCAAATTACATTACTTTGAATTAATGTCAAAATTATGCTTGAGAATTGCGGCTAACTAGCTTGCCTGGCCTTCGTTCACAGCTTTTTTGAGCATTTGCGAAGGGTGGAAAGAAACTGACTTGCGCGCGCTGATTTTAGCGGTTTTGCCAGTTTTCGGGTTGCGGCCAGTACGCTCTTTCTTTTTATGAACGATGAAATTGCCGAAGCCTGAAAGCTTCACTTCATCTTCAGTTTTCAAAGTTGCTGAAAGTTCTTCTAAAATACCATCAACAACAGCAGCAGCTTCAGTTTGTGAAATGCCAAGCTTTTTGTTGATTCTAGTGCTTAAATCTGCGCGGGTGAGTGTTTTTTCAGTCATTATATTCTCCTATACTGCAATTCTTAATATTAATATTGGTGCAATTGTTATAGAGCCAGAAATAATTATAAGTCAATACGCTATGATAATTTTTTCTTTAAAAGCTCATTTACAATCACCGGGTTGGCTTTTCCGCCAGAGTTTTTGAGTACCTGGCCAACGAAGAAACCGAATAATTTATCTTTGCCGCCTTTATAATCCGCCACTTTATCAGGGTTAGCCGCAATCACTTCATCAACAATTTTCTCAATCGCGCCAGTGTCGGTTACTTGTTTCCAACCTTTTTCCTCAACAATTTCGCCAGCATTACGGCCGGTTTCAAACATAATCTCAAATACGTCTTTGGCGATTTTTCCAGAAATTGTGTTATCCTGGATTAATCCTACCAATTCACCCAACTGCTTTGCCGAAACCGGTGATTCAGTAATTGGCTTCTCAACCTTATTCAACCGCCCAAACAACTCAACTGTCAGCCAGTTTGAAACTAATTTTGCGTCACGCCCTTTGGCTGCCTCATCAAAATAAGCCGTAGTTTCCTGCTCGGCCACCAAAACGCCCGCATCATAATCACTCAAACCAAGCGCTTTATAACGCTCTTTTTTCGCATCCGGCAATTCCGGCAGTGATGCTTTTATTTTATCAACATATTCTTGGCTGATTTCCAACGGCAATAAATCCGGATCAGGGAAATAGCGGTAATCATGCGCATCTTCCTTGGTGCGCATAGTTGCTGTAGTGCCAGAATCTGCATTAAACAGCCGCGTTTCCTGCCCAATTTTGCCGCCGCTTTCCAAAATTTCTACTTGGCGCTCTGCTTCATATTCAATTGCGCGTTTAATATTGCCCGTAGAATTCAAGTTTTTAATCTCACAACGCGTGCCCAATTCGCCACCAGGTTTGCGCACTGAAACGTTAGCGTCACAGCGCATCATGCCTTTTTCCATATCCGCATCGCACGAACCAATATAACGCAAAATCGTCCGCAGCTTTTTCATGAATTCTACTGCTTCTTCAGAACTGCGCATATCTGGCTCAGTCACAATTTCCATCAGGGCCACGCCAGAACGGTTCAAATCAATATAAGAAAAGCGCGGATTTTGATCATGTAATGATTTTCCTGCATCTTGCTCCATGTGAATGCGTGTAATTCCCACAGTTTTCTTGCCTTCCGGCATATCGAGCACAATTTCGCCCTTGCCAACAATCGGATCAAGATATTGCGAAATTTGGTACCCTTGCGGCAAATCAGCATAAAAATAATTCTTGCGGTCAAACACTGAATATAAATTGATTTTAGCATTGAGCGCTAACCCAGTACGCACCGCCTGCTCAATGCAATATTCATTGATAACTGGCAGCATGCCTGGCATCGCCGCATCAACAAATGACACCTGAGAATTAGGCTCCGAGCCAAATTTCACCGATGAGCCCGAAAATAATTTTGATTTGCTGGCAATCTGCGCATGGATTTCCAAGCCCAAAATAATTTCCCAATCACCCGTTTTGCCTTTTACTGTCTGCATGGGAACTGGAATAATGGAAAAAAATTATTTTGTCACCTGAATTTGCGTTTCCCGCTCTTTGGCTGCATTATCAAGATATTTTGCAGCGCGGCTATTTGCTTTTGTAAGCAATATATAGCTTTGTTTTGGCTCTTCTTCACCGATTATTTTTACTTCTCCAGCAAAATCCTGAACCAAAGATAAAAATGAAGCCTGCCAATTTTGTAGCGGTTTGGTACTTGTTTTGCCGTTTGGGTCTGCTACTGTCATGTCAATACCGTTGATCATAAATGCATTCTGATGCATGTTAAAAGTTAAAAGCCGGGGTTTAATTCCAACCACATTTCCGTCAATTCCCAGTTTTTCCATCACTTCCTTTCTATCAAGGTAATCTTCATCATCAACATCGCCGTCAAGATGACGTAAAGTAAGATCACGCATGGTAATTTTTGCTCTTATTTCCAGAGATTTCTCCAGATAATCG
>JABDBO010000010.1 GCA_013288575.1 Alphaproteobacteria bacterium | reverse complement strand
GGGCGCCATGTACCAAAACCACAGTTATGGCAGGGACAGCTCCCTCTCGTTGAATGAGTATCGACCCTGGGAATGCAGTCGCCTGACGAGAAACCGCAGAAATCCATTCCTGCTTTCAAACTAGCACAAATTGGCGGCAATTGCAAATCAGCGGCTTTTACGTATAATCGCCCGATGCGAAGGATTTTAACAATCACCTTAATACTTGCTATTTTGCTGCCCGGCCCGGCTCAGGCTTTAAGCATTATTCGTGATGCCGAGATTGAAAACACTCTAAAAATCTACACAAATTCAACGTTTAAAGCCGCTGGCCTCAACCCAGATGTAATGCATATTTATATTATTAATGACCCATCCATCAACGCTTTCACGGTTGGGGGTTTAAACATTTTCATCAACACCGGTCTGATTTTACGCACTGATAATTCCAACATGATTATCGGTGTAATTGCGCACGAAACCGGCCACGTTGTCGGTGGGCATATTATCAAACGCATGGGTGAAATTGATGATTTAACTGTCCAAACAATTCTTACAACGCTGCTTGGCGCGGCAGTAACAGTTGCCGGTTTGCCGGATGCTGGCATGGCGGTGATGGCTGGTGGCCAGCACGTGGCAGAGCGCAACTTCCTAACCTATTCGCGCGAGCAGGAAGTTGCCGCCGATGCTGCCGCAGTCAGATTTTTGAATGCGACTCATCAATCAGTCAAAGGCATGCTTCGCCTGTTTGATATTTTGCGTCGCGAACAAACTTTGGCCTATGGCGATATTGATCCATACACAGTCAACCACCCGTTAAGCGAGGAGCGTATTGAACATATCCGTTCGTTAGCGATGAGCGAAGATATTCCTGATACGGATAAATATGCTTATCTACAATCACGCATGGTTGCTAAACTGCACGGGTTTTTGGAAAAACCTGATATCACATTTTTAAAATATACCGATGAATCAGAGTTCTCGCTCTATGCGCGCTCAATTGCCTATTTCCAACAATCTGATTTCAAAAATTCATTCGCCGAGCTTGATAAATTATTGGCGCTAAAACCGGAAGATCCGTTTTACAATGAATTAAAAGGCCAGTTCCTGGTTGAAAGCGGACATCCGAGAGATGGCGTTCCATATTATGAAAAAGCCAACAGGCTCTTCCCAAATTCGTCACTCATAAAAAATGAACTGGGCAAAAACCTGCTCGGCGAGAACCGTTTGGATGAAGCAATTGCTGTGCTCTCTCAGGCCGCCAAATTGGAACATACCAATGAAGAAACCTGGCATTTGCTGGCAACCGCTTATGGCAAAAAGAATGACGAAGGTATGACAAATTTAATGCTTGCTGAGGAAGCTAATATCTCCGATAAAAATAAAGATGCGCGGAAATTTGCCCGCATCGCTAAAGATAAACTGCCGAAAAATTCGCCTGGCTGGCTGCGCGCCAATGATATTCTTTCCGATATCAAGCTGAACAAGAAAGATAAAGAAGACAACGATAAAGACAAGGATGACAAATGAAAAAATTATTTCTGATTCTATCCATATTCCTGTTCTCTATTAGCGCGGCACGAGCTGATGAAAATTATTGCGATCCAAGTGTAAAATACAAGCCGATTGCCGATCGTTATAAGACTGGTCTATTTTTTAAAGTCACCAAGTGTGGTGTGCCGCCGAGTTATTTGCTTGGCACCATGCATTCGGATGATCCGAAAATTACTGAAATGCTAAGCGGCGCATTTGCAAAACTGGCTTATGCCAAATCAGCAAGTTTTGAAATCAAGTTTGATCCTGATGCGATGAAAGTCACCATGCAGGCAATGTTCCTTGATCCGGGTTCGATCGAAACTTTGCAGAGTATCATCGGGTCTGAATTATATTATAAGTTTAAAGCCGATATGACGCTGGCTCATCCTAAAGAGCAGGAAAGCGGATATTATCGCTTAAAACCATGGGCTGCGGCGGTTATGTTAGAAGAACCTGATAATTCAGACGATGGTGTTGCGCTTGATATTAAGCTAGAGAATTTTGCCAAGCAACGCAGTGTGCCGATTTTTGGCTTGGAAACTGCAGAAGAGCAAATGGCAGTTTTTGAAAAAGTTCCACAGCCCAAACAAATTGAGTTTTTGCGCGATTCGGTAGATCACTATGATGAAACCGCGGCTGATAATAAGGAAATGTTTGATATTTATTACCGGCAGGATTTAACCGCGCTGCAAAAACTTTCCGATAAAAGCTTTGATATGATAACCGATAAAGAATTTGCGCATCAGCTTGAAGTTGACCTGGTCGATAAACGCAACCGCAAAATGGTTGACCGCATGCAGGAAAAAATCGATGCGGGTGGGGCGTTCATTGCTATCGGTGCGCTGCATTTAACCGGCCAGAATGGTATTTTGAAACTGCTTGAAGATAAGGGTTATTTTATCCAGGTGGTTAATGATCCAAATAAAACAATGGAATAAAAATGAAAACTACAGTTACAGTTTCGGTCAATTTCAGTGGCGCACATCGGTTGGTTGGCGTTAATAGTGTTTGTGGCAATTTACATGGCTATTTTTATTGCGCTGAGTTCACTTTCATAGCTGATAAATTAAACAAAACCGGCATGATAATCGAATTCGAATCAGCCAAGCAGAAGCTGAAAAAATGGCTCGACGAAAACTGGGATCATACGGTTATCTTGCATAAATCAGATAAAAAATTGGGCGAAGCAATTGCCAAAATTACTGGCCAGAAAATATTTTATCTAGATGTAAATCCCACTACCGAAAACAAAGCTGAGTATCTAATCAAAACCGTTTGTCCGAAATTATTCAAAACCAGCGGCGCGAAATGTGTGAAAGTTCATTTGCAAGAAACACCTGAAAACTCGGTGAGTATAGAACATTAGAACTTAGAACATTAGAACTTAAAAATCTAACATTCTAAGTTCTATAATCTAAAGTTCTCTAGTGCTTCGTGATATAATCCACAATATCTTCCGCGGCATTCGTGCTGTTGAAGTGGTAAATATACTTGCCGTTCTCATCCATGTAATAAATCAAATCTGAATGGCCGACATTGTAACCTTTATCGCTTGCTTTCGCGGCAGCTTTTTCAGCATAAACTTTATATTCCTTCTCAACCTTTTCAACTTCATCTTTCGGGCCGGTTAATGCAACGAAGCTAGGATAATAATCTTTCAGATATTTTTTCAAAACTGCAGGCGTGTCGCGCTCAGGGTCAACGCTAATAAAAATCGGCTGCACATTTTTGACGTTAGCAGTTTGCAACTGGTTCATGACTTCAGTAATAATTGCCATTGAAACCGGGCAAATATCCGGGCAATTGGTAAAGCCAAAATAGACCAGTAGTTTTTTGCCGGCAAAATCTTTGTTGGTAACTTTCTTGCCATCTTGGTTGGTGAGCTCAAATGCTCCGCCAATTTCACCCGCTGTTGAAGCAGGGGCAGGGTCGGCAGCAAAAGTGCTGGAATTAATCAGCAAAATAAAAAGCGCGGTGAGAATAAATTTTTTAGCCATAGATAACACCTATATCCTTGCGGTAAAAACCTTCCGGCCAATTGATTTTGGCGGCCTCATCATAGGCGATTTTGCGTGCTTGTTCAAGGGTTTCGGCAACTGCTGTAACGCCCAGAACCCGCCCACCTAGGTTCACCAGGTTCTTTTCTTTACGCGCTGTTCCGGCATGAAACACCAGTGCATTCTTAACGTTTTCCACGCCTTTAATTATGGTATTTTTCTCATATTCTTCAGGATAACCCTTCGCCGCATATACAATTGTTACTGCTGTTTTATCCGAAAACTTCGGCTCGGCATGGCCTAGCATCACATCAATAATATCATTTTCCAAACGTGGAATAATGCTCTGCGTTTCGGGGTCGCCCATGCGTACGTTATATTCAATCAGCTTCGGCCCCTCAGATGTAATCATCAATCCGGCAAATAAAAAGCCTTTGTAAATAATTCCTTCCTCGCGGAGCGTATCAAGTGTCGGATTAATAATCTGGTCCATGATCTGCTCGCGAAGATCATTATCGATCATATCACCTGGCGAATAAGTTCCCATGCCGCCGGTGTTTGGCCCCGTATTTGCATCGCCAACGCGTTTATAATCACAAGCCGTGCCGAAGCGGTAAACCTTCTCGCCATTAGTCGCGATGAAAAAGCTCAGCTCGCGTCCTTCCATAAATTCTTCAACCAGAATTTCTGCACCTGCATCGCCGAATTTTTTATCCACCAGCATTTCATCAATTGCCGCCAGTGCCTCGTCCAAACTCATCGCAACAACAACGCCTTTGCCCGCTGCTAATCCATCCGCCTTGATAACAATCGGCGCGCCTTGTTCGCGCACATATTTTTTTGCTTTCTCAGCATCTTTGAAAGTTTCAGCTTTTGCTGTTGGTACGCCTGCGCGTTTACAAATTTCTTTGGTGAAAGCTTTTGAAGCCTCCAACTGCGCTGCTGCTTTTGACGGGCCAAAAACCATAATTCCGCGCTCTTCCAGAAAATCTGCAATCCCCGCCACCAATGGCGCTTCCGGGCCGACAACTACCATGTTGATATGTTTCTGGCGGCAGAATTCCACAATTTCATCGAAATCTGTCGGCTTGATTTTTACTCGCTCGGCAATTTTAGCAATGCCAGTATTTCCAGGCGCGCAATAAAGCTCCTTGCATTGAGGAGATTTTTTTAAAGCGTAACAAAGCGCATGTTCCCGCCCGCCAGAGCCGATTACTAATATGTTCATAGCTGCTCTTTAACGAAAACCGTGATAAAAGGCAAGTAGTTAGGGATTTTAATTGCGCTCAAGCGCCGCGCGCAGCTTTGCGGCCTCAATGGCCTTGCCTTCCCGTTGGTCAGGATCCATAGCAATACCATAGATATTTGTGAACAGGAGCCGTTAGCCGCGCCGCCAAAAATCAATATTTGGGCGCTGTTTCAAAGTAGCGCCCGAGCGCTGCCTTTGAAACAATTATAAAATAAACTTCGAAACATCCGTCTGTTTCGTAATATCTTTCAACCGCGCTTCAACATAAGCTGCATCAATCTTCACATTCTTCTCTTTCAAATCACTTGCCTCAAAGCTGATCTCTTCAATCAGTTTTTCCATAATCGTATGCAAGCGCCGCGCGCCGATATTTTCGACATTGCTATTGATAACAGTTGCCAGTTTCGCAATTTCCTCAATCGCATCCTTGCTGAAATCCACATCAATATTTTCAGTTTTCATCAGCGCGATATATTGCTTGATGAGAGATGCTTCCGGTTCTGTCAGAATTTTCACCATATCTTCCTGGGAAAGTGCTGAAAGCTCAACCCGGATCGGCAAACGTCCCTGCAATTCAGGTAATAAATCCGAAGGCTTCGCCACATGGAATGCGCCGCTGGTGATAAATAAAATATGATCAGTTTTCACATTACCGTGTTTGGTGGCAACAATTGTTCCTTCAATCAAAGGCAGTAAATCCCGCTGTACACCTTCGCGTGAAACTTCGCCGCCGCGCTCATAACGGCTGGCGATTTTGTCGATCTCATCAAGAAACACAATTCCGTTATTTTCCACTTGTTCAATGGCGTTTTGCACAACTTTTTCATTATCAGTCAGCTTGTCGAGTTCCTCCGCCAGCACAACTTTCTTCGCTTCCGCCACCGTCATTTTGCGCGGCTTCGTGCGTCCTCCACCCATTTTGCCAAAGATATCAGATAGGTTCAAAATCCCCATCTGGCCGCCCGGCATGCCCGGAATATCAAATGTCGGCGCAGCAGTTGGCGTTTCCTGCACGTTGATTTCAATTTCCTTATCTTCCAGTTTTCCTGCGTCCAGATCATCGGCAAATTTCTGCTTGGTAGCATCACTTGAAGTTTCGCCCACAAGCGCATCGATAATACGTTTTTTCGCCGCAACCTCAGCTTTGCTCGACTGTTCATTTTTGACAGTTTCTTTGATTTGCTGAATAGCAATCTCAACCAAATCACGGATGATAGATTCCACATCACGGCCCACATAGCCAACTTCAGTGAATTTCGTCGCCTCAACTTTAATAAACGGCGCTTGTGCCAGTTTCGCTAAACGGCGCGCAATTTCGGTTTTACCAACGCCCGTCGGCCCGATCATTAAAATGTTTTTCGGAACAATTTCTTCGCGCAAAGTTTCCTCAACCTGCTGACGTCTCCAGCGATTCCTAAGAGCAATCGCCACAGATTTTTTTGCCGCCGCCTGGCCAATAATATGGCGATCAAGTTCTTTTACAATTTCACGCGGGGTGAGGGTGGTGTTGTTAATTGGCATAAATTTACTTCGCTATTTCGTCGCTGAATCCAGCTCTTCAATGGTTAAATTATTATTCGTATAAATACAAATTTCCCCGGCAATTTTCATTGCTTTTTCGGCAATTTCGCGCGCACTCAAATTCTGGTCATACAGTGCTCGCGCAGCTGCCAATGCATAATTCCCGCCGCTGCCAATTCCGATTACGCCATATTCCGGTTCCAGTACATCACCAGTTCCGGTAATAGTTAGCGAAACATCCTTATCAGCCACTGCCATAATCGCCTCTAAGCGTCGCAAATATTTATCTGTGCGCCAGTCTTTCGCCAGTTCAACGCAAGCACGAGTAAGTTGCCCCGGATATTTTTCCAACTTGCTTTCCAAGCGTTCAAATAGTGTGAACGCATCAGCAGTCGCCCCAGCAAAGCCACCGATAATTTGGTTATTCGCGCCAAGCCTGCGCACTTTCTTGGCGTTTGATTTCACAACCGTGTGGCCAAGGCTTACCTGTCCATCACCGGCAATTAACACCTTGCCATTTTTGCGCACGCATAAAATGGTTGTGCCATACATTGTTCTTGGATCTTTTTCCATCATGGTTTTATTCCTTTAAGTGAGATATAGGGATGGTTTTTAACTAATCAAGCCTATTGCAACCCGGCGCAATCCGCGCCTTGCAAACTAAGCCTTTTTAAAGCGTCAACAATTTCGGGGTGCTCGGTTTTAAGTTCGGAAAGTTTAGCCGAATCACCATGTGCTGCTGCATTCCCTGCATCGGCAATCAGCATAATTTTGTCATCGTCTAAATATTTCTTCAAAACATTAGCTTGGCAGAGGCAAGTTTTTTGGTCTTTCACATTGGTCATACACGAAGCGTAATATTTCCTATAACCTTTATCACTGGTTTTAGTCATTACTTGCACCAGTGGTTTGCCATTATCTTTGCCACATGAAGTGAGCGGTAACAGCAAAGCCATGATGAGCAAGAATTTTTTCATGCAATTTTCTTTAATTTTGCTGAAGATAAAGCAGCAATTCCTGGCAAAGTTTTACCTTCCAGCCATTCTAAAAACGCACCGCCGGCAGTTGATATATATGTGAAGTTATCAATCACGGCAGCATGCGCAAGTGCGGCAACAGTATCACCACCACCGGCGATTGATTTAACATTTAATCCCGCCACAACCCGTGCCAGAGAAACGGTTCCACAATCAAAAGGCGATAATTCAAACGCGCCCATCGGCCCGTTCCAGATCACAGTTTTTACAGCTTTTAATTTTTCAGCCGCCAACGCAATTGTCGCCGGCCCAATATCTAAAATCATTCCGCCAGTAATTTTATCGACCGGTAAAATTTTTGAGGCCGTGCGCGCTTTAAATTCATTTGTCACTACTGCATCAACTGGTAACAATATTTCACAACCCTTATCTTTGGCCATTTTCAAAATCTTTTTCGCAGTATCAAGCAAGTCATCTTCACAAAGTGATTTGCCAATTTCATGCCCTTGCGCTTTTAAGAAAGTGTTCGCCATACCGCCGCCGATAATCAGCAGCTGCACTTTATTAATTAGGCTCTCCAACAATTTCAGTTTGCTCGAAATTTTCGCGCCGCCAATAATTGCCGCCATTGGTTTTTGCGGATTATCTAATAATTTTTCTAAAGTATCGAGCTCCTCTTCCATTAAGCGTCCGGCAACTGTTGGCAATAATTCGGCCACGCCAACAACGCTTGCATGTGCGCGGTGCGAACATGAAAATGCATCATTAACAAAAACATCGGCAAGGGCTGCTAATTTTTTGGAAAATTCCGGATCATTATTTTCTTCTTCCGGATGAAAGCGCAAATTTTCCAGCAACAATAACTGCCCATCTTGCAATTTCGCTACGGCCTTTTCGGCTTCTGGCCCCACGCAATCCACCGCAAATTTCACATCGCGGCCAGTTGCAATTGAAAGCCCATCGGCAATCGGCCCGAGCGACATTGAAAGATCAAATTTGCCTTTAGGCCGCCCGAAATGCGACATCACAATAACTTTTGCGCCGCGATCAAGAAGTTGGTGAATAGTGGCACAGGCGCGGGTAATCCGCGTAAAATCGGCAATTTTTCCGTTTGAAAGCGGCACGTTCAAATCCGCCCGCAACAAAACGCGTTTGTCGGAGACTTCAACATCATCGATCGTTTTGAAGTTTTTCATGTGCCTCAAGTTTTAGAAACTTGGACTTTAAGGGTCAAGAATTTAAATGTCGGAGATAGCTGCTTGTATATTTAGCTATTGATATATTTTTGCGCGATTTGCTGTTTTTCGCTCATGATAGAATCACCAAGTAGGGCGCGCATAAATTCTTCCTTGCTCATTTTGGCAATGTTCAAAATCACCGTTTTGCCATTGCGAACGGTGGTAAATGTCATTGAAACCACAGGTTTAATATTGCTAGGAGCTTGTTTTTGGATAGGGAATGATATAATTTGTGTCATACTTAATTATTAACACATGATTAATATTAGATCAAGTTTTATCTAATGTGTTAATAAAAATTTAATAATTACTAATGTTTCAAAGGCAGCGCCCGCATCTATGCTGCCGGTTAAATATGCGCCTTTGGCGCAGGCGCTACTTTGAAACACCGCTCTGCGGGCTGATGGCTCCCTGTTCTTAAAACATGCCAAAAGTGATGTTGTGGGCTTCCGAGCCCAACGGGCGAAGGCGAGGGCAAGGCCCGGTTAGCTGTGCGCGGCGCCTGAGCGCAATTATTCCACTTTATTTAGGCTATCTACTTCAATTCTAAGTCTTTTTAATAGCTCGTCACGGCTAAATACATAATTGTGGTCTTCCCAATAGCTTTCCAGCTTGCTCAAAATCTTGCCGATTATGCGGCCTTCTTTAACGCCCAGGCTAATAACATCGCCGCCATAGATCGGGAATTTAGGGATGCGCCATTTGCTGACAAAATCCAGCATTTCTTCAATAGGGTAAGGCAGGGTGCCACGGGCTTCGCTTAAATAAACCAGGTCAACAAAGCATTCACGCCCTAAGTGACGCAAGACTTTGCGCGGTTCACGCATATCAACATTAGTAGTAATGATTTTGAGCGTTTTATATTGCTCAGTATTTAAGCGCCAATGGTCAGTAAGAATTTGCAGATCATAGCCTTGGATTGCCGCTAAGCGCCTAATAACATTGATTTCTGGGTCAATTTCAAGCAAGCGTTTCAAAATACGAAAATCAACTTCGCCAGGGAAAATAAATGGCAAAATGCCGTAATTTTGCATATGCGTCATAACTTCGATGCAGTTTTTAAGCTCGAGAATTTTGAACATTTCCGATTGGATTCTTTCACCTGAGAGATAATTTACCTGCGCGGAATAACGTGAACAGGCGCGTGCTGCCGCATCATCAGGTGCCCCTTGTCCAAAGCGGCCAAAGAAGCGGAAATAACGTAAAATTCGTAAATAATCTTCGCGAATGCGCGCTTCGGCATCGCCGATAAAAACAACTTTGCCGCTGCGCAAATGGTCCATACCGCCGAAAAAGTCGAATAATTTGCCTTCGCCGCTTAAATATAATGCATTGATGGTAAAATCCCGCCGCTGCGCATCCAGCTCCCAATTATCGACAAAAGCCACTTCCGCATGCCGTCCATCGGTTGAAATATCGCTTCTAAGTGTGGTTATCTGGAATTGCTGGTCATTTACAATGGCGGTAATTGTTCCGTGTTTTATCCCGGTCGGCACAGTTTTAATGCCAGATCTCTTTAATGTCAGAATCATCTGTTCTGGGGTTAAAACTGTAGCAAAATCAATATCTTTTATCTCTGAGCCAACAATCAAATCACGCACACAGCCCCCCACAAAGCGGATATTATCAACGCCGATGGAGTTTATAATTGCTTGAGTTTCTGGGATTAGGAGCCGGTTTAACATTTTCTAAACTATTGTAGTGCAAAATATATGTATAAAGCAAAAAATGCTTTAGAGGGGAATATAAAGTGTCTAATAAAGAATTTGAAGATATTTCTATACCAAAATGGAAGCTTTCTATCGAAGGCGTAGCAAAGAAGGTTTATCGGGTATATTCAACCGAGAAAGAATTTGTTACGGTTGAAGCAGAAAGCGCAACAGAAGCTGCCGCAAAATCAAATTTGAAAAAAGTCATCATGATCAAATCCGGCGCGATGGATGATATGACAATGCTGACCCGTTCAATGTTGTTTGCGCAAACAGTCGCTGCCGCAGTTGTGGAAGTTTTGCCGCCGCCTGTTGAAACTCCGCCTGCATCTCCGGTTGCTTAATTTATAGATTTAATTTGCACCACCACTATTGGCAATGCCGTTGGTTACACCAACATTGATATAGCCTATGCAGCTATATGCCGTGCTAGTTAAATTATAATTGCTACCACTATTGCACGTACCATTGATGCCCTGAACATTTCCGGTATTTGCTATGCCATCATCCATTTTTATATCCAATGCCAAATTGTCTTTAGGCAACATAGCTCCGCCTCCAGTGGCCACAGCACCGCTTTCAAAACGCCAGTTCATTGGGCCGCTAGGAGTATCAGAATAAGGGATTAGGAAATTACCACTTGCAGGTGATGGTTGATCAATATTTAACCCCGGCATTTTGGTTGGATCATTAGTGGAAAAAGGATCAAACGGAACATAAGCCGTGCCTTGCGAATTCATCAAACCCACGCCTTGCGATAGATCAGACCAGAAATAACCTGCTTCATAATGTTCATCAACCAAGCCGTCATTACATGAGCTGACAGTTATACAGCCGTGAAGTAAAGTATTATCGGCAGGAAGTGCGTTAAATTTGGTTCTGAAATTGGCCACTGCTGCATCATATTGACCAATCGTTCTGATAACACCCTCAATTCTAGCAGTATTTATCATACTCTGCGCCACCAAAATGCCACCGATTAACAGGCCGATGATTACCAGCACAATTGACAACTCAACTAATGTAAAACCTTTGCGCATTATATATTTCTATGGGTTATTATATTGAAATCAAATTATTTCTTGCCTCAAAAGCGGCCGCGTCATAATTTAAGCGGCCATGATTCAACTAGATGACAGAGTTATAGAATTTTCCGAATATCTTGCCGATGAAGCGCGTAATGTCGTGCTGCCGCATTACCGCAACCAGTTTATAGTTGAAGATAAGGCTGATTCATCTCCAGTGACGGAAGTTGATAAAGCGGTGGAAAATGTCATCCGTAAATTAGTAGAAAATAATTATCCTGAACATGGCGTGATTGGCGAAGAATATGGGCCAGTGCGTGAGAACGCCGAATATGTTTGGGTAGTTGATCCAATTGACGGCACAAAATCATTCATCACCGGCCGGCCGCTCTTTGGAACGTTAATTTCATTAGTATATAAAGGTGTGCCAGTTTTGGGGCTTATTGATCAGCCGGTTTTGCGCGAGCGCTGGCTGGGCGCAAATGGCGTGACTAAATTCAACACTCATAAAGTCTACACGCGTAATTGCCCGGAAATTGAAAAAGCTTATTTTGCGACAACGTCACCATTTTTATTTAACTATAATGATATTCCCAAAATTGAGCGCGTTACCAAAGCTGTCAAAACAACTACCTATGGCGGTGACTGCTATTCTTATGCGCAATTAGCTATGGGCCTGATTGATGTGGTGATTGAAAGCGGTTTGAAAACCTATGATTTTGCGGCTCTAGTTCCGGTTATTGAAAATGCCGGCGGCAAAATTACTGATTGGAGCGGCAACCCAATTGATATCAATTCAAACGGTAAAATCCTCGCTTGTGGTGATCCGGTCTTGCATGCAAAATTATTAGATTGGCTGAGTTAATTACTTAACCACTTTCTCAATATTATATATATAGACCCGGCCTTTGCTTTCAGCATTGCGTGATGATTTTAAAATCGCTTCGGCAACTTCATCAACTTTTTCCTTATCGACAATTACTTCAATTTTTACTTTCGGCAAAAACTCGATAACATAACCGGCATAATTTTCGCCCAAATATAATTCCGGATCATCTTCCTTGGCATTGCCTGAGGCGCGAACATCCACCACAGTAATTCCATGAATGCCAATTTTGTGTAGGTTTTCCTTAACCTCATCAAGCTCGAAAGGGCGGATTAATGCTTCAACTTTTCTCATGCCCCAAGTTCTGGCAGAAGACTGCTTATTTTTCAATAGTTACAATTTTGTGAAGTTTGCAAAACTAGGGGAGTATTTTACGAATAGTTAATATCTTGTTAAGAATTATTACTTAAAGTTAGGTATCAAAGCTATTAATCAATAAAATGGGGAAAAGTATATATGGCTACACAAATTCCAGAATCATCAGGTGAAAAAAGTATCGGTCTCGGCGGAGCGGGGAAACATGAGGATGATTCTAAATTAAATATCGATTTTAAAGACAAATCAGGGAATTATATAGATTCTAAATCACAGGCAGCTGATAATGGTGGTAAGAATGGATGGATGTTTGGGGATAAGCCAATGACTAATCCAGATGGTAGTAAGTATACTGAACCTCAAGCTCAAGGAGCTGGCCAAACTGCGCCTAGTCAATCAGCAACTGCATCCAGCCCTAGTCCGTCAACAAATGGTGGGGCTCAAGAAGCAGGTAAAAATGCACCAGCACCTGCAACATCTGCTCCGGCTAATAGCCCAACAGCTTCGCAGCCAGTGGCTGATCACGGCACTGCGGCGTCACCACAAGCTGGTTCAAGTAGTCAATCTCCATCTGGTGTAAGTGCAGGGGCCAGCCCAGCAACATCACCAGTATCTGGCCAAACAGCTCCTGCTGCCAGCGCAGCAAGCCAGGCGCCAAACGTAGGTGGCGTAGCTTCACAGCCACCGGTGCAATTCGGCCAAACTATACCTACTCCTTCATCTACAGGCGCTGCTGCCCAAGCTCCGCACGCGTCACAATCACCAGCAGTTGGTACAGGTCATGTAACGCCACCTGTTGATAAAACTACCCCAACAAGGGCGGATAATCGTAATAGTAATAATAATGCAAACGGTGCTCATAATATAACCAATGATAAGGTAACCATAAATAATGCAAAAGCTGGCGAATTAATGGCAAACCTTACTAAACAAGGTAATAGCCTTGGTAGTCATGATTTAGGCAATCCTCAAATGGATAATGGTTCACCAGTATTAAATGGCGGAGTATCAAGCAGTCAAAGCCGCGCTGTATAATCCGTCTTAAATATCCGCAGCTTCTTCGGCAATTGGTGTGGGTGTGGCCAGGCTTTCCACTACAAACTCGTCTTTAATTGGTAAGAACACATTAAAAGCCGAACCTTTACCAATGGTGCTTTGCACCTGCAAATGGCCATTATGGCGGTTCAACGTATGTTTCACAATCGCAAGGCCTAAACCTGTGCCGCCAAGTTTTTTAGTGCGGCCGGCATCTACCCGGTAAAAGCGTTCAGTAAGTCGCGGAATATGTTCGCTGGCAATACCTTCGCTGCTATCAATTACTGAAACCTCGATTGCCTTATCATATTTTTCGCTGAGCTCGAGCGGCAGTTTACGCGAAATTTTTGCCTCAACCCGCACATCACTATCAGCATAACCATATTTGATCGCATTCTGAATAAGGTTGATGAACACCTGGCTTAGCTGGTTCTGGTCGCCCATGAGTTTTGGAATTTCACTTTTGACATCAATCACGATGTTGACGTTCTTCTGTTTTGCCGCCCATTCACAATGCATTTTGGCATCATCAAGAATTTTAACAATATCAACCTTGGTTTCCGGCGTAGAAGTATCTGCTTCAATTTTTGAAAGCGAGAGCAAATCTTCAATTAGCGTTTTCATGCGATATGCCTGCTCACCCATGATTTTCAAAAACTCGGCACGTGCTTCCAAATCATCTTTGGCTGAAGTTTGTAGAGTTTCAATTAACCCGATAATTGATGCCAGTGGCGTTTTCATTTCATGCGAAGCATTGGCCACGAAATCTGCTCGCATACGGCGAATTTGTTTCACCTCAGTGAGATCATGCAACGTCACAATCGTATCAGTATATGAAGGTGAGTTGGCTGGGAACTTCGTCACCTTGGCAACATATTCGCGTTTGATATTGCCCTCATTCAAATGAAATTCGATATCGCGCACCTGGCGCACATTTTCAACCGCATTGATCAAATCAGTCACTGGGAGAATTTCTTCCAACTTTCTGTGCAAAATCCGATGGCCAAAAGTGTGGCGCGCCATGCCATTAGTGCGGACAATTCGCTGGTCTTTATCTAAAATGAAAAGCGCATCCGGCAAAACCTCGATAACAATTTTATTTTCGGCAACTGCGGCTTCCAATTGGTTGCGGCGGTTTTCCCATGATTTGTGCAGTTCTTCCACTGCGAGTGAAAGTTCTTCCAAATTGTTCAAGAATGAAAGATCGGGCTCTTCGGGTTTTTTATCCTGCGCGAGTTTTTTTACATAATCGGTCAACGCCGAAATGTTTGAAAGATAAGGATGGATGAAAAACGTGGTTGCTGAAGTAATGGCTAAAAGCGCGATAATTGCATGGTCAAGTGCCAAGCGCCCCATGGCAGTATAAACAACTATAACCATCATCGGCGCGGCGGAAATCAACCCCACGGCCTTAAGTAATGTTAGCGCTGCATGCTTCTTTGACTGCATTGAAAAATATTATATTTTTCGAGCGGGTTTGGGAAGGGAATATTAAATTGGGGGCGGATAGGGCGGTTTATTTCAACGAATCCGCATCAAAACCATATTTTTCCATAAGCATAAGCTTGGTTTCAACCGGAACTTCATGGCCAAAGCCTGAGGCGACAATTACGCCATATTCGCTTAAATTTACCATTCCGTTTTTAATACTTTGCATGGCGCGGATTTTTAACTTGCTGGCCATTACGAAAAAGAAGCATTTGCGGTTATTATCGTCAATACTTTTCACCAAATGGATTGGCGTCTGAGACGATTTTATAAGTTTATCTAAATGTGAAATTGTGAACATTATGCCTGCAACTTTTGATGTTGTTCGCCTCTGTTTTCCCCTTCCTGAACTGTAAGAAAACTAGTATCAATAAATCTTTGGGTATTATTGGAATGGGCTTTTAACTCGGCCCACATAGCGTTTGTTCTTGCATTATGAAAATGAGTTAAAGCCATAGAAAGATTATCAGTTGGATTATTCAAAAATCCTTTTGCGTCAGCAAGAGTAGAATTTCTATCAACTATTACTATTGCTCTATCAGCAGGAAAATAATGCACTATTTCGGCATTGTTTTCCCCGGCATCATTTATCATTTTCTGAAAATCTTCGGGTGTTGCGCTTTTAGAAGTTATATTTGAAATTAGGACGGTTTTATTTGGATCTATATCCAGCAAAAATCTATGACCGAATGTTTGTGCTCTAACAACTGAATTTCCTATCGTCAGCACAACATCTTCTGTCCTCTCTATATCTTCATCAGGTAAGTGTGTGTAATTTACAAAAAGAAATTCATCTGGCGTTCTGATTTGTATGTGAGTTTCTTTTACTTCTTCCTCAGGTGCGGCTATTATCTCAACTTGAGCAGCTATTTCTTCAACCTGCGCAGGCTCTCTTTCAAGGCGATCAGTAACAATTTTGATCATCTCTTCTAATTCTTTTTTGGTTTGGTTACCTAAAACTTTTATAGTTGTATTTGGTAATACCTGCCTTACGTAGGTGACTATCTGATTAATAGCTTCAGACGGTTTTGGTTGATCTTCTATTCTTTTAACAAGCGTTTCGGCAATATTGTTTAGCGACATCTCAGTCATTTTATTGCTATTATTTTCTAATGCCATTTCTATAACCCTGGCGATAAACAGCTCAGCAACATTCTCTAATAGTGCGGCATCAATTTGTGCTTTAAAATCTTCTATAGTTGTTCGTGTTACAATTTGCATAACTCTCCTTATTGCCCACATATTTGCATAACTTAATTATTAACTCAAGTTAAGTTTTTGTGAAAAGTACTGTAAAAACAGATCCTTCAAGGGTTTAATTTGGATAAAACACAAAAAGGGCCGGTATTTCTACCGGCCCTATAAGTTCTAAAGATCTTAAGTTCTAATGTTCTCTTAGAACCCCATGCCGCCCATAGCGTCCATGCCGCCTGGCATTCCGCCAGTGCCATTACCGCTATCTTTCTCATCTTCTTCGTCAGCAACAAGTGCTTCAGTCGTGATGAGGAGGCCTGCAATCGAAGCTGCAGATTTAACTGAAGTTTTAACAACTTTAGTTGGGTCAATAATACCGGCTTTAATGAGGTCTTTATATTCAAGTGTTTGTGCGTCGAAGCCGAATTTTTCGTCTTTTGATTCGAGCAATTTGCCGGCAACCACTGCGCCGTCCAAGCCTGCGTTGGCAACGATCTGGCGGATTGGCGATTGCAATGCACGTTTCACGATGTTGATACCAGCTTTCTGGTCTTCGTTGATTGCTGTCAGTTTATCAAGCGCACGAGTTGCGTAAAGAAGAGTTGTGCCGCCACCTGGGACGATACCTTCTTCAACCGCTGCACGGGTCGCTGCCAATGCATCATCAACGCGGTCTTTTTTCTCTTTCACTTCAACTTCAGTTGCGCCGCCAACTTTAAGAACTGCAACGCCGCCAGCGAGTTTCGCCAAACGTTCTTGCAATTTTTCGCGGTCATAATCAGAAGTTGTTTCTTCAATCTGCGCTTTAATCTGGTTAACGCGGCCAGTTACAGATTTTTTGTTTTTCTCACCTTTTTCAACAATCGTAGTGTTTTCTTTGTCGATGATGATTTTGGTCGCGCGGCCGAGCATATCAAGAGTTACTGACTCGAGTTTAATGCCGATTTCTTCTGAAATCACCTGGCCACCAGTCAAAATTGCGATATCTTCAAGCATCGCTTTGCGGCGATCACCAAAGCCTGGCGCTTTAACTGCAGCAACTTTCAAGCCGCCGCGGAGTTTGTTAACAACCAGAGTTGCGAGCGCTTCACCTTCAACATCTTCAGCAATAATAAGGAGAGGGCGGCCGCTTTGTGCAACAGCTTCAAGAACTGGAAGCAATTGCTGTAAACCAGAGAGTTTTTTGTCGTAGAACAAGATGTAAGCGTTTTCCAGTTCAGCCACCATTTTCTCAGGGTTGGTGACGAAATATGGAGAAAGGTAACCGCGGTCAAACTGCATACCTTCAACAACTTCCAAGTCGAATTCGAAGCCTTTGCCTTCTTCAACTGTGATAACGCCTTCTTTACCAACGCGCTCCATTGCTTCAGCAATTTTTTCGCCGATTTCGCGGTCGCCATTGGCAGAAATTGTCGCCACTTGTGCAATTTCTTGTTTGTTTTTAACAGCTTTGCTGCGTGCTTCGATTTCTTTGATTGTTGAATCAACAGCCAAATCAATACCACGTTTCAGATCCATCGGGTTCATGCCGGCAGCAACCGCTTTGATGCCTTCGAGGATGATGCTTTGAGCAAGAACAGTAGCAGTAGTTGTACCGTCACCAGCATTGTCGCCAGCTTTGCTTGCAACTTCTTTAACCAGTTGCGCACCCATATTCTGGAATTTGTTTTTGAGGGTGATTTCTTTAGCAACTGTCACACCGTCTTTAGTGATTTTCGGCGCACCGAATGATTTATCGATAACAACGTTGCGGCCTTTTGGTCCGAGCGTTACTTTTACTGCGTCAGCCAAAATATTGACGCCTTTGAGGAACTCGGCACGTGCCGCAGATCCATGAATTACTTTTTTACCAGCCATTGTATTTTCTCCTAGTTGATTTTCGTTATCCGTTTTCCGTTATCCGATTAGTCGAAAAGTCGGTCAGTCGGAAAACGATTATTGTTACGCTGCTTTCGCAGATGATTTTTTGTCGAGGATCGCAAGAATGTCAGACTCTTTAAGAATAGTGATTTCCTTGCCGTTAATTTTCACTTCAGTGCCGCCCCATTTAGTGAAGAGGACAACATCGCCCAATTTCACATCCAATGGAATGCGTTTGCCAGATTCATCGCGAGCGCCTTCGCCGACAGCGATAATTTTGCCCTGAACAGGTTTTTCTTTCGCAGTATCCGGAATGATAATTCCGCCAGTTGTAGTTTCTTCAATGCGTTCAATCGCCACGCGGTCACCCAATGGGCGGAAAGCTTGAGCGCTGGAAGTTGAAGATGGTTTTACAGATGATGGTTTTGTGGCCATGTTTCCCTCTTATTATTGTTTAATTTTATTGTGAGCTGCGTTTTACACCCTAAACCCTGGCTTTTGCAAGGCCTATTACGCATAAAACAGCATATTCTGCTGGCTAGATTTAAGGGGGCTTATGTGGTTTTCAAGGGGGAGTTTTAAAATAAGTGGTTTGTGTGCTTACTTCACCAAAACTACATTCCCCTCAACATGGGTAATCACCACCTCGGCGCCACCGGCGATGGATTCTTTAACAGATGGGTCAAGACGGGCGTTCATTAAGGTGCCGCTCCATTTAACTTGACCAGTCTCACCTGGGAGTAAGCTATTCACCAATATAGCTTTTCTGCCCACCATATCTGAGAATGGTTTGTGGTCTTTGCTCATCTTAAAACGCGCCAATGGTTTATATAAAACTAGCAGCCAAACCAGGGTTGCGGCCAGGAAAATTATCCATTGCCAGATTTGCTCATTAATCAAACCCGCCTGCAGCAATGCGCCAACTGTAATTGCGCCGAGTCCGGCAAACAAAAAGCCGACGCCTGGGGCGATAAAAAATTCAAAAATTACCAGCACCGCACCGGCAATTAGCCACAGGTGATTAATATTTTGCAGAAAATCCATGCTTTTCATCCCGCTTGTTTTGGTTTATCGAGGTTGCCCATATATAATATCACAGTAAAGAATAAAGAAAATGAAACTTTCAAAGCGCATCTTAAAATCTAAATTTATCATCAGCCTAGGCGCGTGGCTAATTGCGGCTTACATCCGGTTTGTTGGTATCACCACCAAATGGCACAGAATTGAGCATACAAACCTTGAAGAATGGCGCGGCAAAGCATTTTTGCTCGCCTTCTGGCACGGGCGGCTGTTGATGATACCTTATTGCACACCCCGCAAAGTTAAGGCCAACATATTGATTTCAAACCATTCAGACGGTGAAATAATCGCCCAGGTGCAGGAACATTTCGGCTTTGGCAGTATCCGAGGTTCAAGCGGCAAAAATGGCAAACAGAAAGGCGGCTCGGAAGCAATTCGCGGAATGATCGCCGCAAAAGAGCGCAAAGAGGCAATTGTGATCACCCCGGATGGCCCGCGCGGCCCGGCCAAAAAAGTGAGCGCTACAACCGTGAAAATCGCTAAAATGCTAGATTTGCCGATTATACCTGTTACATTTTCGGTCAGCCGCTGCAAAATCGCCAAAAGCTGGGATAGTTTCATGATCGCCAAACCTTTCGGCAAAGGCGTTTATGCGGTGGGAGAGCCAATCCTGCCCGAAAATGCGCATGAGCTGGAAGCGATAATGAATAAGTTAACTGAAGAGGCCGATTTTGCTGTTAAAACTCTATAGACTGGCGTGGAAGCTCGGCTCGCCGTTTATCGGCCTTTACTTGTGGCGGCGCAAACGCCAGGGCAAAGAAGATATAGAGCGTTTTGATGAGCGTTTAGGTGTGCCGTCACTACCGCGCCCGGCTAGCAAACTGGTTTGGGTTCATGCGGCAAGTGTAGGTGAATCAGTTTCAGTTCTGCCGCTGATTGAAGAAATGCTCAACGGCAATGCGTGGATTCACATCATGGTGACAACCGGCACGGTAACATCAGCCAAACTAATGCAACAACGGTTGCCGAAACGCGCATTCCACCAATATGTACCGATTGATAAAAAGGAATATGTCGAGGAGTTCATCGATTACTGGCAGCCGGATTTGGCGATTTGGGTAGAGAGTGAATTCTGGCCGAATATGTTATTCGAAACCAAGCAATATGGTTGCCCGCTGGTTTTGCTCAATGGCCGCATGTCGGATGATTCATTCCACCGTTGGAGCAAGCGCCGCAAATTCGCCAAATTGCTCTTGAGCTGTTTTGATCTTATACTGCCGCAATCACGTGATGATGCAGCAAAACTGCGTGAGCTTGGCGGCAAGAATATTAAATATTTCGGCAACTTAAAATATGGCGCAAAACCGCTGCCGTTTGATGAAAATAAATTCCACGAAATAAAAGATATGATCGGCAGCCGCATGGTTTGGCTGGCCGCATCTACGCATGAGGGTGAGGAAGAAGAAATCGTCCGCACGCATATGAAAATTAAGGAAAAGAATTATACGGTGCTAACCATCATCGTGCCGCGCCACCCGCATCGTGGCCATGATATTCGTGATGCGATTCCGCCGCAGATTCATACAGCGCTGCGTTCTGATGGTGAGAAGATTTTTGATGATACTGATATTTACATTGCCGATACGATGGGTGAGCTGGGTTTATTTTACCGTTTAGCGCCAATAGTTTTCATCGGCGGTTCATTAGTTGATCACGGCGGCCATAACCCGATTGAACCGGCAAATGTGGAAAGCGCAATTATCTGCGGCCCGCATATGGAAAACTTTGCTGAGATTGTTGCCGAGTTTGAAGCGGCAGGCGCAATCACCCGCGCATATGATGCCAAAGATTTGGCGTTTAAAGTGTTTGAATTGTGGCAGAACCCGCAAAAACGCACAGCAATGTCGCGTTTGGCGATGAAATATGTGCGCTCGAAAGCAGAAGTGCTTAATAACGTTATTGATGAAATCGAGGCGTTGTTATGATGAATGCATCATTTACAAATTTTTGCGCAGAAAAAATTTGGCGCGCCCCCGGGGGCCGGGGGTGGGGGCGCGCGTGCTCACACAATAGCAGTGAGGCGCTTCTATGAAAAACCAAATGCCTAAACATTGGCAAAAAGGCGGGCTGGTTCCATTATTACTTTCACCGGCTTCATTTTTCTATGCGCGCGGAACAGCAACGCGTTTGAAAAAACCTGGATATCGCTCTAAGGCAAAAATAATTTGCATTGGTAATGTCACCGCTGGCGGTGCTGGTAAAACTCCAACCGCAATCGCGGTGGCGCAAACTCTGCAGCGCATGGGCAAAAATGTGCATTTCATTACTACCGGCTATGGCCGAAAAACTGAACATCTTTCGCCAATCCGCGTGAAGGGACAGCCAGCGGATGAAATTGGTGATGAGCCGTTGCTGCTCGCGCAAATTGCCCCAACTTGGGTAGGTGATTCGCGGGAACTAATGGCAAAACAAGCCGAAAAAGCCGGTGCCGAAATTATTATCATGGACGATGGTTTCCAAAATCCGGAAGTGGAAAAGGATTTTTCAATTATAGTTGTTGATGGCGGCTATGGTTTTGGCAATGGCAAAGTAATTCCATCCGGGCCGTTACGCGAGCCGGTGCAAAATGCACTTGCCCGCGCTGATGCAATTATGGTTATCGGCAATCTTAAAAAACCGCTGCCGGAATTTTCTCTGCCGGTATTTTCAGCCAAGATGGAAATCGAAATCCCGGAAATTTTGCAGGATGAATCAGTCGTTGCGTTTTGCGGCATCGGCAGGCCGGAAAAGTTTTTCGATAGCTTGCGCGACAATGGTGTGAAATTGGTAGAGGAACTCGCATTTCCTGACCACCATTATTATAACGAAACTGATTTTAAGGCGATTTTCGGCATTGCCAATTCCGACCAAGCGGTGATTGTGACCACCGAAAAAGATATGGTAAAAGTGCCGGAACGCTTCCGCAAAATCATTTACCCGATCAAAGCGCATTTAGAAATTGAGGATGAAGAGGAACTCGCCCAATTAATAACAAAGAAATTAAAATATGAAGCTTAACGTTTTTTTGCTTGCCGTATTTTTCGTTGTCTTAACAAGCTTTGCTGCCCATGCTGCCAATCATAATGAAACTGAGGAAGATGATTTAAACGTTGAATCAGTAACTATTCTTGCTTCAACTTCGATGGCAGTTCCCATCACCGAAATTTCCAAGAATTATTCACGTTTGAATAATATTGATATAAACACGGTTTATGACGCATCTGGCGAGCTGGTAAACAAAATCAAGGAAGGTGACCCCGCAGATATTATTATTACGCCGAGCAAATTCTATATTGACCAGATGAAAGAGGGTGGGCTGCTTGATCCGGCTTCGATAAAAATTATCGCGGCAAATAATTTGAGCATTGTAGCGGCGAAGGAATTTAAAATTAATAAATCAGATGATATCAAAAATATTTTAGAACAAATTCACAATAAAACTTTAATGGTAATTGCTAATCCGGAAGACACTTCGCTTGGGAGCTATACAAAACAGTCACTCGAAAAACTGGATTTGTGGAAAATTTTTGAAGGCCGTGTAGTGCCAGCACCAACTGCGACGAAGGTGGTTGATTTTGTAACCAAGGGGCAGAGCGCAGGAATTGTTTATACGACAGATGCAATATTATATGCCTCGCAATTACAGCTATTAGGCCAGATTCCGCCATCGGTGCACGAGCCGGTGAATTATTACGCAGCAATAGTAATTGGCGCGAATATGGATAAATCAAAAAAATTTATGGATTATTTGAACACTGCTCCGGCGAAAAATATTTTTACTGCGCATGGTTTTCTCTTAAAATAAAAATACGATAAAGATTGACTGTGCGGCGCAAATTTGGTTCTTAAGAACTAGGAAGGCTTTACGAATCAATATCCGGTATTTTTAGTTGAAGTTAATAACCGCATTTTTACTATCTGTTTTTATTTTCGGCATGGTCTGCCAGCCGCAGGAGGCTTATGCGGCCCGCCATAGGAAACATCACGTAGTAGAAACCCCATATCAGGCGAATTTGCGTTATGCGGCATTCGTGGTTGATGGCGATACGGGGAAAATTCTCTACCAGGAAAATGCCGATAAACTCCGCCACCCGGCCTCACTGACAAAAATGATGACTCTATATTTGCTTTTCGAAGCATTAGAAAACCGCAAACTTAGCATGGATACGGTGCTGACAGTTTCGGCAAATGCGGCCAATCGCCCGGCAACCAATATGCATTTCCAACTGGGAGATACAATTAGCGTGCGCGAAGCAATTCTGGCGTTGATTGTGCGCTCGGCCAATGACGTAGCAGTTGTAGTGGCTGAAGCAGTTGGTGGCACTGAGGAAAATTTTGCACATACGATGACGCAGCGCGCGCACCAGCTTGGCATGAAAAATACCTATTTTAAAAATGCTAATGGCTTGCCTGACCCTCAACAAATAACCACAGCAAAAGATATGGCGCTGCTCGGCATTGCTTTAAAAAAACATTATCCTGATTATTTCCCGTTCTTTTCGCGCACCTCATTTATTTATAACGGCACAACTTATCCGGGGCATAACCACGTAATGGAAAATTATCCCGGCGCCGATGGTTTGAAAACCGGGTATATCAATACTTCTGGCTATAATTTGGTGACCACCGCTACGCGCCGCGGAATTAGTTTGGTTGGCGTGGTTTTAGGCGGCCGCACACATCAGGCGCGTGATGCGCAGATGATAAAACTTCTCGATTATGCATTTGAGAAAGATGCAACGCTCCGCTCACGCAGCTACGCTTCATCGGATTATACGGTTGGTAATAAACCGGATAATGATGATAACGATGACGACACTAATAAT
>JABDBO010000009.1 GCA_013288575.1 Alphaproteobacteria bacterium | reverse complement strand
TCAGTAGTTGGTGCGCTAGCGGAAGTTTTATAAATCTGCTCGCCTTCAGTGCTAGCAATTAAGGCTTTTAGGGTGACATTGTCGCCTGTAATTTCAGCATAGGCCGCAATCGGCGTATAACATGTGCCGCCATAGGTTTTCAGCACCGCGCGTTCAGCTGTTGCCGCAACAAAACTTAGGTCATGATTTATTGGCGCCAGCAATTCTTTTGCTCGCTTATCGTCACTTCGCGCCGCTATGCCGATAATTCCTTGCCCGGCAGCGGGCAGCATTTCATCAATTGGTAGCGCATGTTTTTCAACTTTTAAACCCAACCGGTCAATTCCGGCCATTGCAAGTAATGTGCAATCAACTTCTTTATCGGTAACTTTTTCAATACGTGTTGGCACATTGCCGCGGAAATTCACCACTTTTAAATCTGGCCGGTTATGGAGAATTTGTGCTTTTCTTCGAGGGGAAGCGCTGCCAACAATTGCTCCTTGCGGCAGTTCGGCAAATGATTTTGCACCAATCAACGCATCCCGCGCATCAGCCCGGAGAAGGGTGGCGATAATTTGTTGTTTTGGTGAAATTATGCCTGGCACATCTTTTAGCGAATGCACGGCAATATCAATTTCACCATTCAATAAAGCCTCATCAATTTCTTTGGTAAACAGCTCTTTGCCGCCGATTTCAGCCAAGTTGGCATCTTTAAAAATATCGCCACTGGTTTTGATGATCTTTACTTCCAACTGCAAATCCGGCCAAAATTTCAGCAGTTCCGCCTTGACCATTTCCACTTGAGTCAAAGCCAATTTGCTGCCACGGGTGCCGATTATTAACTTATTCATTTTGTCGTTTCCGCCAAATATTCTTCCACATGTTTCACATAATTGGCCGCCGAAATTGGGATGAACGCAGTTTCCTCCGGCGTCAAATCACGGAAATATTTTGCCGGTCTTCCCGCCCACATTTGGCCGCTAGGAACTCGTTTACCGGGAGTAACCATCGAACCCGCAGCAATATAAGCGCCAGATTCAATCACGACATCATCCATAATAAGTGAGCCCATGCCGATGAATGCATTATCTTCAATCCGGCAAGCATGAAGCACGCAAGCATGACCGATAGTAACGCCAGCGCCAATAATGGTTGGATGGCCGTTGCGGGTGACGTGGATGGTTGTGCCGTCTTGTATATTTGTGCGCTCGCCAATGCGGATTTCGGCAACATCACCGCGGATTGTGCAATTGAACCAAACGCCAACTTTAGCGCCAATTTCAACATCACCAATAACGGCAGCGCCCGGCGCAATGAAAGCATCGGCAGCGATTTTTGGGAAGATGGATTTGTATGGAAGAATCAATGGTTTCATATCCAACTTCACCATAAACAATTATTATTTGCTTGTCTCGCTTAAAAGCTTACCCCTATAGCTAAAGCCATCTTCGCAACTATAGGTTCTTTCAGCTACTTCAATTCCGCCGGCTTTTGGATAATGGAAGATTTCCTCGGTTTCGTCTTCGCTGCCATGGTCGCCGCAAGTCCAGTTGATTGCTTTAGGTTTTTTAAGCCGCACGGCCGCCCATTGGGTATCTTGAAGATAAAGTGGCAATTTGGGATTGGCCAAACTATTAAAAGCATGAAGATTGGGGTTATCGCGCGTGACGCCTATAACAACGCCATATTCATGCTCAGCAACTGAAATTGTCGGTAAAAAGAAACCACGACTTACGCTATCGTTATTATAATCGGCAATAGAGATTACATCCAGCTGCCTGCGGCGATGGATATCTTCATCTTCAAGTTCAGTCTTATCAAAATCACCCTTTAAAACTGGCCATTTGCGAAGAATAGCAATTTTCGGCTCGGATGTTTTAGAAGGCGGCAAGCTTATAACCGCATCTTCATCAAAAAATTGCGTCAGATGCAACCGCTCGGTTTCATGGCCATTTTTAATGCGTACCAGATCAAGCTGGCCACTCTCACCGTAAGAAAACCCCATGCACGGGCCGGTATACCAATCATCATTTTTTCTTGAACATTCAAGTTCTGGCGGAGTTTGCCATTGAAGCCGCCAAATTTCTTCGCTACCGTTTATCTCAACTTTTTTATCTTCACGAATAACCGGCTCAGCCAAAGCTGCGCTGGATATGCTAAGAAAGAGAATTATCAGTAAATATCTAATATTATATAGCCCAAATATATCTAACTAATGATATACCAAATGCGAGTGCAAATCCGTAGCTAAATCTTTCAATTATTACGCCTTCCTTATTATGCTTTATACGCCACTTGCCAACTAAATGCATAGCATAGCCGGTTATTAGCGGTGATAATAGGAGAACAATTATTTTGAGAGTTGGGTTGTGAATGAAAGTGTAGGGGTGGATGAACAAACTTATTTTGCCCATTAATGCACCGAAGATAAAATAGAAAAACACTTTAATTATCTTTATTGGGTCTGTTTCAGTAAAAAAGCGTTTGGCTAATTTAGGGAACATGGAAACAATAATTTCCCCCAAAGCTTGGAAGGCTAGATTTACTAGCAGCTCAAAAAGGAAATCCATAATTTAAGGGAAAATCGCTGTTTCAAGCAACCCAGTCGTTTCCGGCAGGTTAAACATAATGTTCATATTTTGCACCGCCTGGCCGGACGAGCCTTTGTTTAGGTTATCAATTACCGAAACAATAGTTGCATTGCCCGGTTTTTGGCCTTCAAAAATATTGATGAGGCAATAGTTTGTTCCCCGCACGCTGTGAGTTGCCGGAATTGCGCCATTTGCCAAAACTTTAACGAATGGTTCGTTTTTATATTTATCTTCCAAAGCTTTCCGCGCCGTTGCCAAATCAGTTTTCAACTTCACGTAAATGGTGGAAATAATCCCCCGGTTCATCGGAATTAAATGCGGAACGAATGTGAAGTTTGTGCCTAACTGCTCAACAACTTCCGCCGAATGCCGGTGTCCAGTAACCGAATATGCGCTCACGCCTTCATTGGCCTCAGTGAACAGCAAATGTTGTTTTAATGAACGGCCAGCGCCGGTTACGCCAGATTTGGAATCAGCAATAATTTCATCCTTATCAATCGCATTAGCGGCAACTAGCGGCAATAAAGGCAAAAGAATTGATGTCGGATAACAGCCAGGGCAGGCGACAATCCGCGCTTTTTTAATTTTCTCCCGGTGGATTTCGGTTAAGCCATAAACCGCTTCCGGCTGAATATCTTTGGCGAAATGTTCGCCATACCACTTCTCATAAAGCGCAATATCCTGAATCCGAAAATCAGCAGCCAGATCAATGACTTTGACAGTTTTCGGCAGAGATTTGATAATTTTTTGCGAAGTTGCATGCGGCAAACAGCAGAAGGCAACATCAATTCCTTTAAAATCAACTTCATCAAGCTTTAGCAATTTCGGCAGTTTCGTAACGGCAAAATGCGGATATATATCGGTAATTTCTTTTCCGGCATTTGAATCAGCCACAAGTGCCTTAATTTCAACATGCGGATGGACAAGCAAAAGCCGTAACAGTTCTGCCCCTGTATAACCGCTCGCACCAATAATAACCGCCGATATTTTATTCATTAATTTTCCCTTCGCAGTGCAATATAATTTTAGCTTGTCAAGGCAATGCCAGTAGTCTATACCGCTACCTTCCACAAAGCAATTCTTAGGCAGTATAAACCACAGAAAATATGAGTTTAGCAAGAAAATTGTTGATAGGTTTATTGGCTGTTCTCGCCGGATTAGGCTATGGGTTTCAATATATAAACAAACTTCTAGGCTTAAACCTTGAAGATATGGGCAATATTTTGCAGCCATATTCGTTTGTATTAGTAGTTTCTGCCTTTATTCTTTGGTTTACGCCGCACGCTAGCTGGAAACGGGCCACACTTGGTTTATTTTTCGTAGCGTCGCTTTTGGCTCTGGCCATGAACTTAAACTATAGTTTTACACAGAGCTTCCCCGCTTTGATGATTACTTTGCTTGGTTTTATAACCATGCTTACTTTGCCAAAGCTGGAATTGTGGAAGAAGGTTATGATCGGGCTGGTGCTTGGTATTTTGCTTGGTTTTAATTTCAAGCTCTTCCATGTGCAGGAATTTTCTGAATATCTAAAAATTTTCGGTACTGTTTTCATTAACCTGATTATGTCAATTGTGGCGCCGCTTATTTTCTTCGCGCTGGTTTCTGGCGTAAATAATATGACTGGTAACGCGCTTGGCCGCGTCGGCATAAAAGCAGTAGCAATTTATATGCTGAGCGCGATGTTTGCAATTGCGCTTGGGTTAATTGTTGCTTCAGTTATGAACCCTGGCAAAGGCGTTAATCTGCAAGGATTAATGGGCGGCTCTGACCCGACCAAAAAATTCCAATTGCCGGTTCTTCTTGATATTTTGCTCAGCATTATTCCGCATAACGCACTCGGCGCAATGGCCGGAGCGGAAGGAAAGCCAGAAACTGTTCAAACCGTTTTCTTTGCAATATTCGTTGGTGTGACGCTAAACCTCATGGGCGAACAGGGTAAGCGCTTGGTTGAGTTTTGCAATTCAGCTGCGCAGTTAATGTTCAAGATGATTAGCTTTATAATTAAGCTGGCGCCGCTTGGCGTGTTTGGTTTGATGACCTGGATCACCAGCACACTTGGCATTGAAGCCATCATCCAACTTTTTGGCCTCGTTCTCTGCACAATTTTTGGCATGTTCATGCATTTGGTTATTCTGGCGCTCATGCTATTAATTCTCGGCCGCTTGAACCCAATTCCGTTCTTCAAGAAAAGTGTCGAATTCCAAACCCTGGCATTTTCAACTTCCAGTTCAAAAGCAACTCTTGCAACGGCCATGACCGTGGCGGAAGAAAAAATTGGCGTTTCCAAACCGAGCACTTCATTCGTATTACCACTCGGTGCGGCAATCAACATGGATGGTACCGCGATCTATTTGGGAATTATCGCCATATTCTTCGCGCAAGCTTTCGGCATCGAATTGCAATTCCACCATTATATATTGATTATATTCACCGCAACTCTTGCCTCAATCGGCGCTGCTGGATATCCGGGCGGATCAATCGTCATGATGCCGATGGTGCTTGGCGTAATTGGCGTAACCAAAGATAACATCACGTTAGGTATTGCATTAATTGCCGGCGTTGACCGGATTCTTGATATGTTCCGCACCACCGTGAACGTAACTTCCGACGTTGCGCTAACCGCAATTATCGACCGCTCCGAAGGAACGCTTAATGAAGACATTTATAATATGTCTTTGGCTGAGCTTGAAAACAGGAATTTGCGGTCGGATTATTAATTAGCGTTCCGGGCTATTGCCAAGAACTTCTGATATACTTCTCCTAATGGCATTGAGTTCTCTGGTTGTGATTAAGTCCAGAAGATAGGAGCCTTCTCTGACTTCGTTACCATCTTTATCCATGCCATAAATTCCATATTCACATTTCTTCAAAATATTATCTACGTTAGATCTGTAATTCTCATTAGTAACAGGAGTGCAGGGTATTGGTAAGCGGAGTTCTGTATAAATTAGAGTTATGTAATATTGCCTGATTAACTCATCTAATAGTCTAATTACACCTTGATCTTCAAAGAAATTTAAATGACCGGTATCGGATATAGGAATATTATTTACAAAATTGGCAGCGGTGCCAAATTCGCTGCGATAAGCTACCCTGGTGCTTTCGCAAAGTTTGTTTATCACTTCTTGAGCATTTTTCTCAGTGACTTTCATGGCTTAGAATATAAGAAAAATATCTTAATTATTTATTTCTTATTTATTGCCGGCTTTAATTAATCCTTCAACCGGGCTGGATGCTGCGCCATATTCTTTCTTGGCCATACGCCCGGCTAAATAAGCCAGACGGCCGGATTCAACCGCAAGTTTCATCGCGCTGGCCATTTGGATTGGGTCGCGCGCCTCGGCAATGGCGGTGTTCATCAGCACGCCGTCACATCCTAATTCCATGGCGATTGCGGCATCAGATGCGGTGCCAACGCCGGCATCAACCAGCACGGGCAGTTTCGAGTTTTGAGCTATGAGCTTTATATTGAGCTGATTTTGAATGCCAAGCCCGCTGCCGATCGGCGCACCAAGCGGCATAATCGCCACCGCGCCCGCATCTTCCAAGCGGCGGCACATGACTGGGTCATCAGTGCAGTAAACCATGACTTTGAAACCCTCTTTAACCAAAACTTCCAGCGCCTGCAAAGTTTCAACCATATCAGGGTAGAGAGTTTTTTTGTCGGAGAGAACTTCAAGCTTCACTAATTCCCAGCCACCAGCTTCACGCGCCAAACGCAAGGTGCGGAGCGCTTCATCAGCAGTAAAACATCCGGCCGTGTTGGGCAGATATGTATATTTTTTTGGATCAATAAAATCCTGCAACATCGGCTCAGAACTTGCCGCAATATTGACGCGCCGCACCGCCACAGTAATAATTTCAGCGCCACTTGCCTCCAAAGCGCGGGCGTTTTCTTCGTATGATTTATACTTCCCCGTGCCAATCAGCAGGCGGGAGTTGTAGGTTTTTCCGTCGATGATTAGTGGTATGGTGTCAGGGTGATAAAGTGTCATGGTGTTATAGTAATTTTTTTAATGAAGTTGCTAATGCTTTTAACATTCTATCTATACTTGAGATATCGGCTATAAGTTTTTCAGCTTCTGAAGGTTGGATAAATTCAAGTTCAATGGCAATTCTAACCTGGGTTTTTATTTCTGCCAATGAACCGATGCTAATGTAAATATGTTGTATATATTCCTTAGTACCGTTTCTTTCGCTACCTTCAGCAATATTAGAAGGAACGGAAACAGCAGCGCGTCTGATCTGGCTGGTTAAGCCAAATTTTTCTTCTGCAGGAAAGTATGATGAAAATTTGTAGATTGATTTGACTAAAGCTATGGATAATTTCCAAACCTCAAGATCTTCATATGATTTAACTTTGCCACTTTGCCACTCTGTCACTTTACCACTCATAATCAGCCGCCGCCTACAAAATTGATTATTTCGATATTGTCACCGTCATTCAACATGGTTTGTTCATGCTCTGTGCGGCGGATAAGTTGGAGGTTGCGCTCAACCGCGACTTTGCGCGGATCAATATTCAGCTCAGAAAGTAACTGTAAAACCGTCAGATTTTGGTTAATTTCTTTTTTTTGTCCATTAAGTATGATATTCATAAGCCGATTATGACAAAGAAAATTTTAATTATCAATGGTCCTAACCTCAACATGCTCGGCACGCGTCAGCCGGAAATTTATGGCAGTGCAACTTTGGAAGATATTGAGGAGCGTTGTGAGGCAGTGGCCGAAAGCCTGGGGCTGGAAGTGGTGTTTCACCAAAGCAATTCCGAGGGCGATATTATTGATTTAATTCATGAAGCCAAAGGCAAATATGATGGGCTGGTTATCAATGCCGCCGGTTATACGCATACGTCAGTGGCGATTTTTGATGCGCTCTCAATTTTGGAAATCCCGGTGATCGAGGTGCATATTTCAAACATTTATAAGCGTGAGGAATTCCGCCATAAGTCATTAATTTCACCCGCAGCGAGCGGAATTATCTGCGGTTTTGGCGTAAAAGGCTATGAACTGGCGCTAAAAAGCTTCATTTAAGGGCTTTGTAAAAAAACTGTAACAACAATTTGTTAAAGTGAAATTATGGATGGTTTTAAAACTACTAAATCGCCGCAGGCCAACCGCGGAGAAAATATTGGCGCAGAAATCGTTGATGCGGGGCCGATTTTGACTGAGCAATTGCTTAGAAATGGCGATGAGGTTTTTGAAAGCGAAGAAACCGGCAAATCATATGTTTTAAACGAAAAGCAAAGACGTCGTGCTTTGGCAAAAGCCAATAAGCAAGATACGATGCAAGCAAGGCTTAAGGCCACGCAGAATATTCAGCTTGCGATTGATGGCAGTTTAAAACCAACCAAAATCAACCGGCCGAATTTGAGCCAGACGCTTGCCAAAGATAGGCCGATGACTGCGATGCTTGAAAGTCAACAAACGGTTATAACCGCAACTGCAAAAAGCCATGGTTTGAAAGCGAACAGCCACCAAGGGGCAGTGCATGCATTGAAAGAAGAGAAAACTCAAATCAAGCACGAGCATGCTCACGAGAAAAAAGAAAAGAGCAAACATGCCAAGCAGGAAGAAAAGCGGCGCGAAAATAGCGAAATTATTCCTGGCGTGAAAATATAATGAAAAAGATTGGTTTAATAATCTTTTGTTTAATGCTCACTTCGTGTTTCAGCAATAGAACTGATTCTATGGGTGAAATTAGAGAGATTGATAATCTTTCACAGTTAAATGGAACCTATTCAAATTTTCCACTTAATGCTCACGGCCAATTTCTTTCCACTAAAATTTTTCCTCATATAACAACTCCAGTTCAATATATAAAAGTTGAAGCTTTGAATAATAAACAGCTTCATGTCGAAGGCTTAGATAAGGAAAATAATATAGTAGTGGAAAATACATTCACGGAAGGACAGGATTTTAAATTTTCCGGTGGTGAAATAGAAATTCACTCGCATACCGGAGTTGAAGGCTTTGAGGCGCAATCGCTGGCGCTAGGTTTATCAACTGGGACTGAGAGCTTCGCAGTGAATAGTAAGGGTGACGCTATTTATAAAAATCACAATATCACCGGTTTAATGGTGTTTCTAATAGTGCCAGTGGGCGGCAGCGATACTAGATATTTGCAATATCAAAAATTAAATTAATCCTTCACCTTCAGTGCGGCAATAAACGCTGATTGTGGAATTTCGACGTTGCCAACTTGGCGCATGCGTTTTTTGCCTTTTTTCTGTTTTTCTAAAAGCTTGCGTTTACGCGTGATATCACCACCGTAGCATTTTGCAGTAACGTCTTTGCGGAGTGCGCTAATGGTTTCACGCGCAATAACTTTGCCGCCAATTGCTGCTTGGATTGCAATCTGGAACATTTGGCGTGGGATTAAATCTTTTAATTTTTCACAGAGTTCGCGGCCGCGGCTCTCGGCTTTGGAGCGGTGCACCATGATTGAAAGTGCATCTACTGGTTCCTGATTAACCAAAATGCTAAGCTTCACAATTTGGCCTTCTTCGAAATCATCAATCGCATAATCAAAGCTTGCATAACCGCGGGAGATGGATTTCAAACGGTCATAAAAATCGAACACAACTTCGCCGAGCGGGAGTTTGTAAACCGCCATTGCGCGGTTGCCGACATAGGTGAGATCAAGCTGAACGCCGCGCTTTTCAACGCATAGGCCGATGATTGAACCGAGATATTCGTCTGGGGTTAGAATGGTAGCCTTAATCCACGGTTCTTCGATTTTGGCAATTTTCATGACATCCGGCATATCAGCAGGTGAGTGCATTTCGCGCATTGTGCCATCGGTCATGTAAAGCTTATAAACTACGCTTGGCGCAGTGGTGATGAGGTCTAAATCAAATTCACGGTCAAGGCGTTCTTGGATAATTTCCAGATGAAGTAAACCTAAGAAGCCGCAGCGAAAACCAAGGCCGAGCGCGGTTGAAGATTCCATTTCGAATTCGAAGCTGGCGTCATTTAAACGGAGTTTGGCGAGTGAATCTTTCAAATGTTCGAATTCAGATGCGTCAGTTGGGAAAAGTCCGCAGAAAACTACGGATTTGCTAGGTTTAAAGCCGGGCAGGCGCTCAAGGCATTCGCGTTTATCTTCAGTGATGGTGTCACCAATCTGGCAATCAGCCACGGCTTTGATGCTGGCGGTCAAAAAGCCAACTTCGCCGGCGGTGATTTCATCAACCGTGGTTTTTTTCGGCGTAAAATAACCGACATGATCAACGCCATAAATTGCGCCGGTGTTAAGCATTTTGATTTTTGTGCCGCGTTTTATGCTGCCGTCGATAATGCGTACAAGAACGATTACACCAAGATATGAATCATACCAACTATCTACGAGTAGCGCTTTCAGCGGTTTGCTCGGCTCGCCTTTTGGGGCAGGGATTTTTGCGACGATTGCCTCCAAAACATCTTGAATGCCAATGCCGGTTTTGGCAGAAATCATGCAGGCGTCAGATGCATCAATGCCTATTACATCTTCGATTTGCTTCTTTACCCGGTCAGGTTCGGCGGCGGGCAGATCAATTTTGTTTAAAACTGGAACGATTTCGTTATTGGCATCCACGGCTAAATAAGTATTTGCCAGAGTTTGCGCTTCAACGCCTTGGGATGCGTCGACTACTAATAATGAACCTTCGCAGGCGGCAAGTGAGCGAGAAACTTCATAGGTGAAATCCACGTGGCCGGGCGTATCCATGAGGTTCAGTTTATATTCATTGCCGTCATTAGCTTTATATTTAAGGCGAACGGTTTGGGCTTTAATAGTAATGCCGCGCTCTTTCTCAATATCCATGGAATCAAGGACTTGGGAAGTCATTTCCCGACTTTCCAACCCGCCGCAGAATTCGATCAAACGGTCGGCCAAAGTTGATTTGCCATGGTCGATATGGGCAATAATGCTGAAATTGCGGATTTTAGTGAGGTCTTGGGCCATTGTATTTCCTTGAGACGGGACTATTTATATTAATGTGAGTGGAATTGCAACTGCCAGAATCAGCGAGATTCCTCTTGTAATCCCTATTTTTTGGCGTATTATGCGCCTCCCTGCTAAAAAGGCGGGATATCTAGAGCGCCAACGGGGTTGCGCCTTAGATATTTTCACAACCAAACCCTATAAAAGAAAATATAATGGCTTACGCAAACGCTCTTGAAGCACAAACTTCTGATTTCACTACTGGCGAAGATTTCGCCCAACTCTTTGAAGATTCAATCAAAAACGATAAATTGGCCGAAGGCTCGCTTGTAAAAGGCGTTATCGTAAGCGTCGATGATGACGCAGTTACTGTTGATGTCGGCTTAAAATCTGAAGGCCGCATTTCATTAAAAGAATTCTCACAACTCGGCGATGAACCAAATTTAAGCGTTGGCGATGAAGTTGAAGTTTTCATCGAACGCATGGAAAACCGCCAAGGTGAAATTGTTCTCTCACGCGAAAAAGCACTCCGCGAACAAGCGTGGGAACGTCTTGAAAAAGATATGAAAACCCAAAAACAAGTTGATGGTATTATCTTTGGCCAAGTTAAAGGCGGATTTACGGTTGACTTGGGCGGCGCAGTTGCGTTCTTGCCAGGTTCACAAGTTGACGTTCGTCCAATTAAAGATATTTCGTCACTCGCGAATGTTAAACAAAAATTCCTCGTTCTTAAAATGGATAAGAAACGCGGTAATATTATCGTTTCACGCCGTGCGATTCTTGAAGAATCACGCGCTGAAGCCCGTGAAGAAATGCTCAAAGGCGTTAAAGTCAATGACATTATGGACGGTACAGTTAAAAACCTCACCAACTATGGCGCATTCATCGACCTCGGCGGTTTGGATGGTTTGTTGCACGTTACCGATATTTCATGGAAACGCATTAGCCACCCATCTGAAGTATTGAAACTCGGCCAGCATGTTAAAGTTCAAGTCATTAAATTTGACGATGAAACTAAACGCATTTCACTCGGCATGAAACAACTCGAAGAAAATCCATGGCAAGATGTTGCTGCGAAATTCCCAGTTGGCGCGCGTGCGAAAGGCAAAGTTTCAAACATTGCTGATTACGGTGTATTCATTGACTTGGGCGATGGCGTTGAAGGCCTTGTTCATGTTTCTGAACTTTCATGGGTTAAGAAAAACCAAAACCCTAACAAACTCGTCAAACTTGGTGATGAAGTTCAAGTTCAGGTTCTGGAAATTGATTCAGAAAAACGCCGCATTTCATTGGGCATGAAACAATGTGAAGAAAATCCTTGGTCACAATTTGCTAATTCTCATAAAGAAGGCGATATCATTGAAGGCGAAATCAAAAACGTTTCTGATTTCGGATTCTTCGTTGGCTTGCAAGGCGGAATTGACGGCCTCGTTCACTATTCAGATCTTTCTTGGGATAAACCAGGTGAAGAAGCTCTGAAAGACTACAAAAAAGGCGATCAAGTTAAAGCGATCATTCTTTCTATCGATATTGAAAAAGAACGTATCGGCCTTGGCGTGAAACAACTTTCTGGCGAAGGTACTGGCGGTGTCGTTAACGAACAGCTCAATAATATGAGCAAAGGCTCAACCGTTACCTGCACAATTACCGCAGTTGAAAAAGACGGTATCGAAGTAACAGTTGGCGAAACGCCAATCCGCAGCTTCATTAAACGTAATGACCTTTCGAAAGACCGTTCAGAGCAACGCCCTGACCGTTTCGCGGTTGGTGATCGTGTTGATGCTGAAGTTACAGCTGTGAACGCCAAAAAAGGCCAGATCAGCGTTTCTATCAAAGCTTTGGAAGTTAAAGAGCACAAACGCGCTATCGAGGAATATGGTTCGACAGATTCCGGCGCATCACTTGGCGATATTCTCGGCAAGGCTCTCGAACAAAAAGGCAAAAAGTAGAAAGCTCTAAAAAATGACCGAACAGGCAGATATTTTACTTGATCGTAAACAGTTAAAGCAACGCTTGCGCAAATGGCAGGTTATTGCTTTGCTGCTTACGATCATTGCTTGTCTCCTTGTCGGTTCGCAATTTAATCCGGGTGAAAAAGACAAAGTCAAAGTTGGCGAAACCAGCCATGATTACATCGCCCGCATTAAAGTTGACGGTATGATTTTGGATGATACTTACCGCGACAAAGTTTTGAAAAAGCTCATCGACGATAAACATGCCAAAGCAGTAATTTTATCAATCGACAGCCCAGGCGGCACAACGGCTGGCAGTGAAGAACTTTACGAAGAATTCCGCGATATTTCAAAATCTGGCAAACCGGTTGTGGTTGTTATGCGCACACTAGCTGCCAGCGGCGGATATATGACGGCCCTTGCCGGTGACCGTATTTATGCGCGCAAAGGCACAATTACCGGCTCAATCGGCGTGTTGATGCAATCAGCAGAATTTACGCAATTAGCAGAAAAAGTTGGAGTGAGATTTGATACGATAAAATCATCAGAACTCAAAGCCTCACCTTCACCATTTGAAGTTATGACGCCAAAAGCAAAAGCGGCAATCCAAAGTTTGATTGATGATTTCTACGCATATTTTGTTGATGTGGTTGCCGAGCGCCGCCATTTGACGCATGATCGCGCAAAAGAATTGGCCGATGGCCGCGTTTATAGTGGTAATCAAGCCGCGCAAAATGGGCTGATTGATGAGATTGGTGGCGAAAAAGAAGCAATTCAGTGGCTTAACAAAGTAAAAAAAGTTGATTCTAAACTCGAAGTAGAAGATATTTCTACCACTGAGCCAGAAAAAAGCTTAAAAGATGTGTTACTTGGTGACACGAAAGAAAAAAGTATGATAGACCAGATAACCACAAGCGGGCTTCTGGCTATTTACCACCCCTAAATTCAAACCATAATTGGGTTTTAATTATGGCAAACCTTTAATAAACATGTAAAAACCATGACTAAATCAGAACTTATAAAAAAACTCGTAGCAAAATTCCCATCACTCAAAGAGCGTGAAATTGAAACCTCTTTGAACCTTATATTAAAAGAGATCTCGACAGCTTTAATTGCTGGAGATCGCGTTGAGCTTCGCGGTTTTGGTGCCTTCTCAATTCGCACCCGCGCCCCACGCACAGCCCGCAACCCACGCACTGGTGAAAAAGTTTCAGTAGCAGCTCGCAAAGCGATCTACTATCGTGCTGGTAAAGAGCTGAAAGAACTCATTAATAGCTAATTTTAATTTTACAGAAATTGAAATAAAGCCCCAGCTTATAAGTGGTAGGGTTTTTGCTTTTAAAAAATTGAATAATAACAATGGATTGCTAGTACGCCGCAAGCTAATCTTGTTAATTAATGGCTTGATTTCATATTAATGTAATATAAACAGCCTATAATCTTCAATAATAACGGGGGTTATATGGTTGATGAAAGTCTAATTCGCGAAGTTACACGTAAAAGGTACAAACCTGATGATACAGTTCTTGCAAGTGCTTTAGAAAAAATAAAGCCTGAACTAACTGATTATTTAATATCAGTTCAAAAAGCTTCCGCTAATAAAGACGGATTTGATGATGACGCTGTAAATAACGCCGTACACCACATACCTGAGAAAAAATTCTTAAGCGATGATGATATACCCACACCGGCAGATAAATTATATAGAGCAATCGGCAAGCTTACTAATTCAGAACTTGAAGAAGTTAAAAAAAGCCGAGTTACTTTTTTCGATGGAATTCCAGATAGCTACCCGGAAACCAAGAAAGTAATTGGCGAAGTGGCAGACGAATTTGGTAAACTTATTAAAGATTATAAATTCAAGCCATCGGGCGCTGAATTAGAAAATTTGCTTCAAGGCTACATTTGCGAAACTACAAGAAGCTTCGTTGAAAATGCGCATAGCTTGAATGAGGTCGTTCTGTCAATGCCGCCTATAGATTTGAAGCAATTTTATGAAAGCGTAAATACTTTAACTGATGATAACCCGAATAATGATTTGCTTGCATTGCATAAACTTACTTTAGATATATGCCCACAGCATTCCGCAATATCATATGATCATGATGAAACTGACCAAAAGTTTATTGAGACTTCGTGTACGATTCAGCAAGCTATTGACCGCAAAATAGATTCAATAATGGGTAAGGATAATTTAGAAACTCTACCACATGTAACGCCATTAGCCGCTGCCACATTTAAGGATGCCGCAACTCAGATTTTTGCAGCAGCGAATAAAGATAGACCTGAGAAAGCTGTACAAGGGGATGAGGATCCTGAAATTCGTTTATATAACAGCGAGCGGTTGCAGCTTGCGGAAGCGTTTGAGAAAATGCTCGAGACTATGAATGAAAAGGCGCCTGATAAAAATGCAGGTTTAAAACCAACTGATTATAATGTTGAGCTTAATAAAATTAAAGATCAAGCGGTTACAAGATAATTAATTTTTAGAGCCGACGCCGGTGCTGGTTGAATATTGGAAGTGATAAGCTTCTTTATGCACCAGTGGATAGATTGCATGTGCGGCAAACGCAGCTTCGGAAAAGCCGCAGAGGATTAATTTTAACTTATTGAAATAGTCAGCAATATCGCCGATTGCGAAAATGCGGCTGTGGTTAGTTACCATGGTTGCCGGATCAACCTTAATATGATTTTTCTCAACATTTAAATTCCATGTCGCAATTGGTCCAAGTTCCATAGCGAGTCCGAAAAATGGAAGTAAAATATCAGCTTCGAGCTTTTTCACTTCGCCTTCTAAAGTTGCGACATTGACGCCAGTGATTTGGCCATTTGCGCCATCAAGCGAGTGGAGTTGGTAGGGAACGACCATCTCAACTTTTTTGTCTTTACGTAATTGTTCAAGCTTTTCGGCGCTATCAGGCGCGCAGCGGAATTTGTCGCGGCGGTGCACTACGTAAACTTTTTCGGCAATATCATGCAAAGATAAAGCCCAATCAACCGCAGAATCTCCGCCACCGGCGATGACGACTTTTTTGCCGCGATAATCTTCTTTTTTGGCAACCATGTAGAAAACTGATTTGCCTTCGTATTTTTCGATGCCAGGCAGAGGCGGGCGGTTAGGGCCGAAAGCGCCGCAGCCGGCCGCGATTATCATGGCTTTGGCGGAAATTTCAGTGCCTTTTGAGGTTTTGATGGTGATGCCGTTTTCATTTTCGGTAAAGCTCACAACCTGTTGGCCGAAATGATAAACCGGGTTGAACGGTGCGGCCTGTGCTTCAAGGTTTTTGATAAGTTCAGCAGCATCAATTTTTGGGAAACCGGGGATATCGTAAATTGGCTTTTCGGGGTAGAGCGCGGTGCATTGGCCACCAGCGAAATCCAACGCGTCAACAACGTGGCACTTCATTTTCATCATGCCGCATTCAAAAATTGCGAAGAGACCGACTGGGCCAGCGCCGATTATAACTACGTCGGTTTGATGGTTGAGTGGTTGTGTGGTTGAGTGGTCAGACATTAATTACTTTTATATCAAATTATTTAGCCATTCAACTAATCAACTATTCAGTTTTTAAATCGCCGATTTTGGCGAGGTGGTGTTCGGCTTCTAACGCTGCCATGCAGCCGGTTCCAGCGGCAGTTACGGCTTGGCGATAAATGCGGTCTTGCACGTCACCAGCGGCATAAACACCTGGAATGTTAGTTTGCGTGGTGCCTGGTTTAGTGAGGATGTAATTTTCATTATCCATCTCAACCTGGCCTTTGAAGATTTCGGTATTTGGCGTGTGGCCGATGGCAACGAATACGCCGTCGGTGGCGTGTTCGGTTATTGCGCCGGTTTTGAGGTTTTTGAGCTTTACGCCGGTGACGCTGACAGGTTCTTCCGTGCCGGTGATTTCTTCAATTGCGCTATCCCAAATTACTTTGATTTTTGGGTTTTTGAACAGGCGATCCTGGCCGATTTTTTCGGCACGCAAAGAATCACGGCGGTGAACGAGGGTTACTTCGCTGGCGAAATTGGTGAGGAATAAAGCTTCTTCAACTGCGGAATTGCCGCCGCCGATGACGAAAACTTTTTTGTTTTTGAAGAAAAATCCGTCGCAAGTCGCACAAGCGGAAACGCCGAAGCCCTGGAATTTTTTCTCAGACGGAATGCCGAGCCAGCGGGCTTGAGCGCCGGTGGAGATGATTACGGTATCAGCAGTATATGTGGTGCCGGATTCGCCAACGGCTTTAAATGGTTTGGCTTTCAAATCAACACTTTTAATATGGTCGCTGACAATATCGGTGCCGACATGTTTGGCCTGGCCCTGCATTTGTTCCATCAGCCACGGGCCTTGGATTGGGTCAGCAAAGCCGGGGTAATTTTCGACATCGGTAGTAATTGTAAGCTGGCCGCCGGGTTGCATGCCGGAAACGAGCACTGGTTTGCGGTTGGCGCGTGCGGCGTAAATTGCGGCTGTGTAACCGGCAGGGCCGGAGCCGATGATAAGGACTTTGGTGTGTTTGTTTGTCATAGAACTTAGAACTTAGAACTTAGAACGTTAGAACTTAGATATCTAATGTTCCAAGTTCTAATATTCTAATGTTCTCTCAATTTAAAGTTTCGAAGCTTTTTTAGCGAGGTATGCGGCAACGCCTTTGGCGTCTGCTTTCATGCCTTCATCGCCACGGTTCCAGCCGGCAGGGCAGACTTCGCCGTGTTCTTCGTGGAATTGCAGCGCGTCAACCATGCGGATTGCTTCATCAACGTTGCGGCCGAGCGGCAGGTCATTTACGATCTGGTGGCGGACGATACCGTTTTTATCAATGAGGAATGTGCCGCGAAGAGCAACGGCTTCATTGAGCAATACGTCATAATCACGGGCGATTTGCTTAGTGATATCAGCAACCATTGGGAATTGGATATTGCCGATGCCGCCTTTTTCAACCGGTGTGTTTTTCCACGCGAAGTGGGTGAATTGCGAATCAACCGAAACGCCGATAACTTGGGTGTTGCGGGTTTTGAACTCGTTCAAACGGTTGTTGAAAGCGATGATTTCTGATGGGCAAACGAAAGTGAAATCAAGCGGCCAGAAGAACAAAATGATGTTTTTGCCTTTGTTTTCTTTCTTTAAATTGAAATCAGCGACGATCTCGTTATTAGCGAGAACGGCTGAGGCTGTGAAATCTGGGGCTGGTTTACCGACCAAAACGGACATAGAAACTCCTGTGAATTGTTAGATGTTATTGAATATAATATAAGCTCGAATCTTTAACTTTCAAGTTTTTCGCGGATGGTATTGGTGGCAAAATTTAGCATATCAAGCGGCTGATATTCATAGTTTTTTAGGTTACAGTCAATTAATGCACGGGCTTTGCCCGATTCGATTAGGTAATTGGTGAAATCAGTATGGCGCGGTGGGCCTTCGCAATTGAAGATGTAGGCAGGCTTACCGGTAGTGACGCTTTCAGCGCACATGGATTGCGAGTCACCAGTAACAATGATGAAATCTGCCAGGCCCAGGAATGCGAAATAGGGGTTTTCAGCGCCAGCTTTCCATTCGAAGAAATATTTTTCATTTTTTAGTTCGCGCAAAGCATTGGTTAAATAGGCAGAAGTGCGGCGGCTGGTGCTGATAAGCAGGTAGCCTTTTATTTGGGAGAGGATTCTTATGAGTTTGTCAGCTTCATCATTGGTGACGTTGCCGACCAAAACTGAAACTACCGGTTTGCCAGTGAAAGGAATTTTGCCGCGCCATTTGGCGGCATGTTCTTCTAAAAGATTTGGAGTTACGCGATTGGGCGAACCGATAATTTCGATTAGATTTGGTTTTGGTGGCAAGTTATCATGCTTCGGCGTGAAAATAAGATCAAAATCCTGATGGCCAAAGCCGGGCCACATGAGTTGCACGATTTTGGCGTTAGAACGTTTTTTGATGGTGCGGGCAATGCGTGAAAGTTTGCGGCCAGCGGAAATCACAATATCAGGATAGGGCGGTTGGGGTTTGTTTTTGACACCGATGAATGTGCGGCCAAGAAGGAAATTATGGAGTTTGGCTAGAAAAGAGAATTCGATGCGCTTAACTTCAAAAGCCCCGAGTTTTTCAGCAACGGCAAGGGTTTGGTTATCATTGCCTGGCCGGCCATCAGTTAGGGCCCAGATTGTTTTGTTACTCATTTTAGGAATTTAAACTGCTAACAGCTAACTGGCAACAGCCAACTAATTTCCCCAGGTTTCTGAAGAGCCTTTTTTGCGAGCGAGAGTTTTTGGGATGTAGAGTGAATTGACAAATTCTTTAAGTGCCGGAATATCAGAGTCACTAAGTTTTAATAATTCCTCATGCATGAGATAAACTGTGTAGCTGTCATCAATCAGAAATTTTATTTTCAGCGCTTTTAGTATTTTTTCAAAATACATAATCGCAAGGCGGCGATTGGTATTTTCTGTTGGATCATTGATGAATTTATAATTCCAATCTTTTGAAGTTTTGTTATCAATGCGAAAACGCAGGAAATCTTTATCGTTTGAAAAATGGCGAATGATTGAAGGAGCCGGCAAATAGACGAAATCATCTAATGCGCGGTCCTCAAGTTCATGAGTTTCCGTATTCAGGATTTTTTTTACATTTGTAACAAAAACGTTCTGCCAGGACTTGGAAAACGGCATTTTTCTAATTATTACAGCAGCTTCTTCAGGTTCAAATCTTCTCATAAGCACAGTATAAGAGTTATTATTTAACAAAACGTTATCTAAAATTGTTCCTATAAACAAGCAATACTGAACATTTTTTCCCACTACTAGGAAAAAATTTCCTAGTGTTAACTAATTCTTTACCAACCCCATGCTAAATTCACCTCATTAGGTAACTAATTAGGTTTTTAGAAAATGAAAGACGCATTGGAATCGGTAAAAAATTTAGGTTTGAAAAAACTCGTCATACTCGGAGCCGCTGGCCTTGCCCTCTTGGTTGGTTTAATAGTACTGGCAACTTCTGTCTCCAGCGGCTCCCTGTCCCCCCTTTATACAAATTTGTCTATGGAGGACAGCAATAAGATCGTTTCTGAACTTGATTCAAAAGGCGTTAAATATGAAATGGCAGGTAATGGTACGCAAATTTTAGTGCCAACTGACCAAGCTCTTCGTTTGAGAATGTCATTTGCTGCAGAAGGAATTCCATCAAGCGGCAATATTATTGGTTACGAAATTTTTGATAAAGACGAAAAACTCGGAACTTCTAACTTCATGCAAAACATGAACCAGATGCGTGCTTTGGAAGGCGAGCTCGCGCGTACTATTATGTCAATGAATCAAATTAAAAGTGCTCGCGTGCATTTGGTTGTGCCAAAACGCGAACTTTTCCAAAAAGATAAAATTGATCCGACTGCATCTATCCAGCTTACTATGGCTGGTGGTTCCAAATTGGCTAGCGGTGAAGTTTCGGCAATTAAATATTTGGTGGCAACTGCGGTTCCGGGACTTAGCCCAACAAATATTACTATAGTAGATAGCCGCGGAATTTTATTAGCGCGAGGCGGTGATGACCCGAATGATCCGGGAATGGCGGCTTCAAATTCACAGGAATATCGCGGCAATGTTGAAAACCAAATGCGCAACCAGATTGAGGAAATGCTCGAGAAATATGTTGGTATGGGCAATGTGAAAGCGCAGGTTTCAGCGGATATTAATTTTGACCGCGTTGTGACAAATTCAGAAATTTATGACCCGGAAGGCCAAGTTGCGCGTTCGGTTCAAACAACTGCGGAAAAAGAACTTGCTGATGAAAGCACCGGTGGCGGTGGCTCAGTAAGCGTGGCAAATAACTTGCCTGGCGGTGCAGGTGGTGGATCTGGCGCAAGCGGCGGTTCGAAAGATAATAAAGAGAAAACCGATGAGGTTACTAATTATGAGATTTCTAAAACTGTGAAAAACCAGGTTTCAGAAACTGGTAAAATCAACAAACTCTCAATTGCCGTTATGGTTGATGGTACTTATACCGAAGACAAAAAAACTGGTGAAATGGTTTATAAAGAGCGCAGCCCTGAAGAGCTCAAAAAATTAGAGGATTTGGTTAAATCTGCGGCTGGCTTTGATGAAAAGCGCGGTGACGTAATTAAAGTTTCAAGCTTGCAATTCTCAAGCGATTTCAGCCCTAACCATGAAAAACAAGGTGCATTGTCATGGATTAAAGATGACTTCCAAAGCATTGTGCAAATTCTCGTGATGGGTGTTGTAGCGGTTATGGTTCTATTGATGGTTATCCGCCCATTGGTGAAACGTGCGCTCGAAGTTGGTGCAGCGCAAGCACTTGCCTTTGATGGTACTAACGCTTCAGGCGTTCCATTATTAGCAGGCGGTGGAGCTGTTCCGCAATTGGCAAGCCCTGGTGGAGTGCCGGCAATTGCAGGCGGTGAGGGTGGTATGCCAGGCAATGCTATTGATTTTGATAATGAAGGTGACGAAGGCTTCTCATCAATTGCTGGAATTCGCGGGCCATCAAAATCAGCTTCGCTTAAACGAATCAACGAATTACTCGACGGCAACCCTGATGAGGCAGTTTCGGTTATTAGAAACTGGCTCTATGGCGAGCACGCAGTTTAAATTATTAGACTATCAAGTGGGGAATTAAGAAATGGTACAACAAGTAGATTATAGAAAATTGAGCGGCGCTGATAAGGCAGCCATTCTCCTGATGTCGGTTTCGGAAGAAAACGCGACTAAAATTCTTGGTATGATGGACCAGGAAGAGATTAAAGAAATTTCTTATACAATGTCTAACCTTGGCACAGTTTCGCCTGATTTGGTGGAGCGTTTGTTCGTAGAATTTGCCGAAACAATTTCTGGCGGTAGCACAATTTCCGGCGGTTTCCAGGCGACAGAAAACCTTCTCACTAAAATTCTCGGCAAGGATAAAGTTGCCGGTATCATGGAAGAAATTCGTGGCCCAGCTGGCCGTACGACATGGGATAAGCTTGGTAACGTTTCGGAAGAAGTTTTGGCCAACTATTTGAAAAACGAATATCCGCAAACGGTTGCTTTGGTACTTTCAAAAATTAAACCTGACCACGCAGCAAAAGTTATTGCAGTATTTCCTGAAGAATTGGCGCAGGAAACAATTCAGCGCATGCTTACTATGGATTCAGTAAAGAAGGAAGTTTTAGAACGCGTTGAAGCCACGCTTCGCCATGAATTCATGAGCAATTTGGCAAAAACTCATCGCCAGGATTCACACGAGATGATGGCCGAGATCTTCAACAATTTCGACCGCAACACGGAAAGCAAATTTATGGGATATCTCGAGCAGTTCAACCCAGAAGCGGCGGAACGCATCAGAAATCTTATGTTTACTTTCGACGATTTGGCGAAAATCGACCCGGTTGGTATCCAAACGCTTATGCGCGGTATCGACAAAGACAAGATTGCTATTGCTCTCAAAGGTGCCAACGACAAGATCAAGGAACTCTTCTTCAGCAATATGTCTGAACGCGCTCTCAAAATTCTTAAAGAAGATATGGAAAATATGGGCCCTGTGCGCTTGCGTGACGTTGATGAAGCGCAAATGGCAATTGTTGCCGTGGCGAAAGACTTGGCGGCTAAAGGTGAAATTATTATTTCCGACGATGGCGCAGAGGACCAACTGGTTTATTAAGATGGCTATAAAAACTTTTACATATCAAGGCTTTGAAGAGTTGTTTGTTGAAGCGGCAAACTTGAATGAAGCCGCTGCCAAAATTGAGGCAGTTGGAGCGGTTACTGAACTGCGCCATCAGCCAATTTTTACGGCTGAAGAAATGGAAATGGCTAAAACTCTGGCCAAAGTTGACGGTATTAAGGAAGGTTACGAGCAGGCCAAAAAAGATTTTGAGGAAGAAAAGCTGAAAAGCGCTGATACGGATAAAGCAAGAACTTTGGAACTTATAGAAAAAATCAATTTTGAAATTTCGGTTTTGAATTTTAGAGGGCAAACCGCAAAGCAAAAATTCATGGAAAAAATCGGCCAATTGGCATTGGGAATTGCTAAAAAAGTTTGCGGTAGTATTTCAGACCAGGTGATTGAAAAAGAGATTTCGGCAATCATTAACGAATCAGTTGGCAAACTTGATACAATCAAGGGTGTGAAAATTTATTTAAACCAGCAAAACGCCTTAAATCTTAACGATAAATTTACCCAAGGCACCGTTAATGTAGATGAGAATATGCAGCTTGGTGAATTCCGTATCGAATGGCAAAACGGGTTTGCTGAACGCGATGTAAAGAAATTGTGGAAAACTATTGAGGAAATTTGCGGCAGGCACAGCTCGCTGGAAGAAAACGAAACTAAACAAGAAATTAAGCAAGAAACAAATAACAATTAAAGAGGTAAAATAATATGGCTGAGAATGATGTTTTTGATAGTGCTGCAAGCGATGACGCAAATGTCAGCTTGGAAGCAGTTTATGATATTCCGGTGCAAATTTCAGCCGTTTTAGGACGTACTGAAATGCAAGTTTCGCAACTTTTGAAACTTGGCCGCGGTGCGGTTGTTGAGCTTGATCGCAAAGTTGGCGAACCAGTGGATATTTATGTGAATAACCGATTAATCGCGCGCGGTGAGGTTGTTATTGTCGAAGATAAAATCGGCGTGACGATGACTGAAATTATCAAGCCTGAGAACAAAGCGTAAAAATGTTTTATATGGCTGATAAACGAATTTAATAAATAGAATTTATAAGTAGAATCATGACTAAGCAAATAAAACCGGAAAGTGATTATTCAACCCTAACAGGCATTGGTATTGCCATTGTTATTATGGGTATTGCCGTATCAATGAGCGGACAAGTGCTTAGTTTCTTTGATGTGGCTTCAGGCTTAATTGTTATTGGCGGCACTTTTGCGGTGACTCTAGCTTGCTTTAGCTGGAAAGAGATTGCCGATCTCGGCAAATCACTCGAAAAAGTGGTTTTTACAAAGATTCCTGATTCAAGGATGGTGGGTGAAGAATCGGTGCATATTGCCGAATATGCCAAGCGCAAAGGTTTGCTTGGCTTGCAAGATAAGGAAAAGGACGTTGATAAAAACTCGCTTTTGAACAAGGGCATGCGGATGTTAGCCGACGGTAACACAATCCATGAGATTGATCAGATTTTGCGCCAAGATATTGAGAGCATTTTGCATAGAAACCGCCGTTCAGCGACAATTTTGCGCCGTGCTGCAGAAATTGCGCCAGCTATGGGTTTGATTGGGACTTTGATCGGCCTTGTGCAGATGTTGGGTGAGCTTAATGACCCTAAAAATATTGGCCCGCATATGGCGATTGCTCTACTCACGACATTATACGGAGCGTTGCTCTCTTACATGATCATGACTCCATTAGCGAGCAAAATTGAGCGAAATTCAGAAGAAGAATTGCTCTTAAATAAAATTTACTTAACCTCAATTGTCAGTATTGGACATGAGGAGAGCCCGCGTAAGCTGGAACGTATGATAAATACAATCCTACCGCCGGCCAAACGTTTGAAGGTTTTTAAAGAGTAGAGATTAGGGTTAGGGGAAAAGATGAGATTATTGATTATTGGGGAT
>JABDBO010000008.1 GCA_013288575.1 Alphaproteobacteria bacterium | reverse complement strand
TTGGCCGAAGAAAAATTGCTGCAGAATATGGAATTTATTCCATTGCATCTGCCGGATGAATTTATCGATCAGGATACGCCGCATAATATGTATGCCGAAGCGGGTTTAAATGCCGAGCAGATTATTGAGCGATTGCGGCCAGCTAAACAGGCAAAGAAAAAAAGAATAAATTGATTTGTTACACCGAATTGGTAAATTATTCGGATGAATGATGTTTTAAATGCCATCCGCTTAATTCGTTCAGAAAATGTGGGGCCGCGCACTTATTTTGGCTTGATCAAGCGCTTTGGCTCGCCAGCTAAAGCTTTGGCGGCACTGCCTGAAATTGCTGAAAAACATAAGCGCAAAATCATAATTTGTGATTTGGCAGCTGCGGAAAAAGAGATCGCGACAGCTGAAAGACTGGGAATAAAAATTCTTTTGCATAGTGATGAGGCTTATCCAGAAATTCTTGCCAATACTTATGATGCGCCACCGGTTTTGTTTTATTTAGGCGATGTGGCGCTATTAGGGAAAAGATCGGTTGGAGTTGTCGGCACGCGTAATGCTTCGGCAAATGGCTGTGCTATTACGCGTAAACTCTCTGCGGAACTGGGGCAGGCGGGTGTGGTGGTGGTTTCAGGGCTCGCGCGAGGGATTGATGCGGAAGCTCATAAGGCGTCTATTGGCACCGGCACAATTGCAGTTGTGGCGGGCGGGCTGGAGGAAGTTTATCCGCCTGAGAATGAAAAATTGTTCCATAAAATTGCCGAAAGCGGGCTTATTTTGAGTGAAAGCCCAGTTGGCGTGCGGCCATTGGCGCGGCACTTTCCGCAGCGTAACCGGATTATTGCGGGGATTTCGCAGGGTGTTTTGGTTGTGGAAGCGGCGAAGAAATCTGGTTCTATGATAACGGCAGAATTTGCTTTACGTGAGGGGCGGGAGGTTTTTGCTATTCCGGGCTCGCCACTTGATCCGCGTTGTTCGGGCACTAACCATTTAATTAAGACCGGGGCAGTATTGGTGGAAAGTGCAGAGGATATTCTGAATAACCTGCATGCGCCAAAAAATACGCCGCGTTTGTTTGAGGATGAAATAGAATTTTTAAGTGATGACGTGATAGAAGTTTTAAGTGAAGAAGAAGTTCAGAGCTTGCGCGAGCAGGTAATTGCGAAATTAAGTTCATCGCCGGTTGCGGTGGATGAAATTATTCAGCAGGCTGGAGTGCCAGCAGCGCTAATTTCGGAAATATTGCTAGAGTTGGAACTGGCGGGCAAAATCAGCCGCCAATATGGGAATAAGGTTTCGCTAGGGGCTTAAAAATAGCAATAAAAAACCCCGCGATTATGCGGGGTTTTTCTAATTTGTGATTATCAACTAGTTATTGAACGGGAAGTTGAACGCTGCCAGAAGTTCTTTTGCTTCTTCAGCATTTTTTGCCGTTGTAACAATCGTGATATCCATACCTTTGATTTTATCAACTTTATCATAGTTGATTTCAGGGAATACGATGTGCTCTTTCAAGCCGAAGTTATAGTTACCATGGCTATCAAATTTTTTGTCAGACAAGCCGCGGAAGTCGCGCACGCGTGGCAATGCGATGTTGATCAAACGGTCAAGGAATTCGTACATTTTATCTTTACGCAGAGTAACGCGAGTACCGATTGCTTGGTTTTCACGAAGCTTGAAGCTAGCAATAGATTTTTTTGATTTAGTGATAACCGCTTTTTGACCAGCCAGTAATGACAAGTCAGCTGCTGCAGCGTCGCAAGCTTTGTTGTCAGCAATAGCCAAGCGGCCAACGCCCATATTGATGACGATCTTGCTCAAGCCCGGCACCTGGTGCGGGTTAGTATATTTATATTTCGCCTGTAATGCAGGGATGATTTTCTTTTTATATTCTTCTTGTAAACGAGCCGCCATAAAAGCCTCTAATGTTCTAAGTTCTAATGTTCTAATTTAACGCTTCGCCAGACTTCTTCGCGATACGAGTTTTGTTGCCACCTTCAATTTTATAACCGATTCTTGATGCTTTGCCGGTTTTCGGGTCAGCAATTGCGAGGTTAGAAATATGAATTGGTGATTCTTTCGCAACAATTCCGCCAGCATTTGCAGCCGATGGTTTTGTGTGTTTTTTAACAATGTTAATGCCGGAAACAATAGCGCGGCTGGTTTCAGCGATAATGCTAGTAACCGTGCCTTTTTTGCCTTTGTCTTTACCGGTGGTGACAATAACTTGGTCACCTTTTTTAATTTTAAATTTAGCAGCTTTCGTCATAGTCTTAGAGCACCTCCGGTGCGAGTGAAATAATTTTCATGAATTTTTTAGCGCGGAGTTCGCGAACAACCGGGCCAAAGATACGAGTGCCGATTGGCTCTTCTTCTTTATTGATGAGCACAGCAGCGTTACGGTCAAAGCGGATAGTTGAACCATCTGGGCGTTTGATCGCCTTTTTAGTGCGCACGATAACAGCGCGTTGCACAGTTCCCTTTTTCACTTTACCGCGTGGAATAGCTTCTTTTACAGAAACAACGATAACATCGCCAACACTTGCAGTCTTGCGGTGTGATCCGCCCAAGACTTTAATGCACATGACAACGCGAGCGCCTGAATTATCCGCTACATCGAGTTTGGTTAACATTTGTATCATATTCTTCTACCTTTCTTTATTCTTCAAACTTTAGAAATGATTTCTATAAGCATCTGCTTGCAACTTTTTCTCCTCGAATCCTCACGTACGAAGTGTACGCTCCGGTTCTGCGGTAAAAACTTGCCGCGCATCTATCTCATATAAATCATTTCTCCTTACACAATTTTTTATTCTTCTTTTAGTCTTACTTCTTTTTCGCAACGGCCTTTTTAGCTTTTGCTGCTTTCGGGGCTGCATCAGCTTTAGCTTTTGTTGGAGCAGCTGCAGTTGAAGAGCCAATAGCTCCTGAACCAACAACAATCCATTTTTTGCTTTTTGAAATTGGGCGTGATTCTTCAATTGTAACTTTCTGGCCGGTTTTGAATTGGTTGTTTTCATCATGCGCAGCATATTTTTTAGTGCTGCGGATGGTTTTTTTGTAAACCGGGTGCAGGAATTGGCGTTCAACTAAAACTGTTACGGTTTTATTGGCTTTATCGCTGACAACTGTTCCTTGTAATTGACGTTTAGGCATGTTTTTTCGCCCCTTTAGCTGATGATTTATTTGCTGGTTTATTTTCGTTTAATACGGTTTTGATTTTGGCAATATTCTTGCGGATAGCGCGAATGCGTGAAGGTTTTTGAGCTTCACCAGCCATTTTTTGGAAACGGGAATTGAATTGCTCGCGCTTCAAACCGAGAACCAAATCTTTCAATTCGTCCGGAGTTTTACCGCGGATATCAGCAACATTCAAAATGCCTGATTCCTTAGAAGTTTTCTTTTCTTTTTTAGCTTTAGCCATTGTTCTTACCTATTCGGCCCTCTTGATAAATTTGGTTTTTACCGGCAGTTTCGCGGCAGCCAGCTCAAATGCTTCGCGGGCAGTTTTTTCATCAACGCCATCGAGTTCAAACAAAATGCGGCCTGGTTTTACGCGGCAGATCCAGAATTCTGGGTTACCTTTACCAGAGCCCATACGCACCTCTGCAGGTTTGCGTGATACTGGAACATCCGGAAATATGCGAATCCACAATTTACCAACGCGTTTCATCGCGCGAGAAATTGCGCGGCGTGATGCCTCGATCTGGCGGCTGGTTACGCGGTCAGCTTGCAATGCTTTCATGCCATAAGTGCCGAAAGCAAGCGTAGTGCCGCCTTTAGCTTGGCCGTGAATGCGGCCTTTATGCGCTTTTCTATATTTTGTCTTTTTCGGTTGTAACATAACTAATTCCTAATCCTGATTCCTAAATCCTAACCTGCATTGGCACGTTTTTCTTGAGCCATTGGGTCATGTTCCATGATATCGCCTTTGTAGATCCACACTTTAATGCCGATAAGGCCATAAGTTGTGTAAGCTTCAGCAGTTGCGTATTGAACATCAGCACGGAGAGTGTGTAAAGGCACGCGGCCTTCACGATACCATTCCATACGCGCGATTTCAGTTCCACCCAAGCGGCCTGAGCAATTGATACGAATGCCTTTGGCGCCAAGGCGCATAGCTGAAGACATAGCGCGTTTCATTGCGCGGCGGAAAGCGATACGGCGTTCGATTTGCTGAGCAATACTTTCAGCAACTAGTTTCGCATCAATTTCCGGTTTGCGGATTTCAACAATGTTCAAGACAACTTCAACGTCTTTATCAACGAGAGCTTGAAGTTCTTTTTTGATTTTTTCGATGTCAGAACCTTTTTTGCCGATTACCACACCTGGTTTTGCCGAGTGGATAGTAACAACAGCTTTTTTGCCTGTGCGCTCAACAACAGTTTTGGCAACACCTGCTTCTTTCAAGCGTTTTTTAACGAATTTGCGGATAGCAATATCTTGCAAGAGTTTATCAGAAAAATCTTTCTTAGTGGCATACCAGCGGGAATCCCACGTGCGGTTGATGCCAAGTCTTAAACTAACCGGGTTAACTTTCTGTCCCATTATTCTGCTCGCTCCCTTAAGATGATCGTGATGTTTGAAAACGGTTTCATGATGCGCATGCCACGGCCTTTAGCGCGAGGACGCATACGTTTCATGGTAAAGCTTTTGCTGGTGAATGCTTCGTGAACATAGAGGTTGTCTACGTTCATATTGTTATTGTTTTCCGCGTTAGCGACTGCACTTTGCAGAACTTTTTTAACTTCTGACGCAACACGGCGTTTTGAAAAGGTAAGTTGCGCGAGAGCTTCACTCACATTCATGCCGCGAATCATCTGTGCCAATATATTCAGCTTGATTTGACCGCTGCGGATGGTATTGCCTTTAGCAATCGCCTGCACCGCTTCCTGTTGTTTTACTGCATTTTTTGCCATAATTGATCTCTAACCTATTTCTTCTCGTCGTCTTTTCTGTTGCTGCCGTGGCCCGGGAAGTTGCGGGTAGGGGCGAATTCGCCGAATTTGTGGCCGACCATTTCTTCAGACACTAAAACCGGGATAAATTTCTTGCCGTTGTAAACGCCAAAAGTCAAGCCCACGAAATCTGGGATAATAGTCGAGCGGCGGCTCCAGATTTGAATCATCTGGTTTTTGCCGGAAGCTTTTGCTTTCTCGACTTTCTTGAATATGTAGCCGTCAATAAACGGACCTTTCCAAACTGAACGTCTTGCCATAACTATTTACCTTTGCCTCTTGCTCTTAAAATCATTTTATTGCTCTTCTTGCGAGAACGAGTTTTCTTACCTTTAGTTTTTAAGCCCCAAGGAGTCACTGGATGGCGACCACCTGAAGTTTTACCTTCACCACCACCATGCGGGTGATCAACCGGGTTCATCGCCACACCGCGAACTGTAGGGCGGATACCCAACCAGCGTGAACGGCCAGCTTTACCGATTTTCACGTTTTGGTGATCAGCATTTGAAACAGCGCCGATAGTTGCGCGGCATTCAGCCAAAACCAAACGAAGTTCGCCAGAGCGGAGTTTCAATTGGGCGAAACCACCGTCTTTACCAGCGAGCTGTGCATATGCACCAGCAGAACGTGCCAATTGGCCGCCTTTGCCTGGTTTCATTTCGATGTTGTGAACCAAAGTACCAGCCGGGATATTTTTCAGCGGCATAGTATTGCCTGGTTTCACGTCAACTTTATCGCCAGAAACGATTTTTGAACCGATTTCCAAACGTTGAGGTGCCAGAATGTAAGCTTGTTCACCATCATCATATTTGATGAGCGCGATGAATGAAGTGCGGTTCGGATCATATTCGATACGAACAACAGTTGCTTCAACATCTAATTTAGCGCGTTTGAAATCGATCAAACGATAGCTTTGTTTGTGACCGCCGCCTTGGTGACGAGTGGTGATACGGCCGCGGTTGTTGCGTCCGCCGGCTTTAGAAATACCGACAGTCAATTCCTTAACTGGTTTGCCTTTCCACAATTCGCTACGCTCAACCATTACGAAATGGCGCTGCGATGGAGTGACTGGATTGAAAGTTTTTAGTGCCATTGTTCTTATCCTTTATTATCCTTTAAACCCGCTTGCCAAATCAATTGATTGACCGCTTTTCAACGTAACGATAGCTTTTTTGAAAGCATCGCGACGGCCTGAACGCTGCTTGAAATTTTTAACTTTGCCGTCATAATTGATTACGTTTACTTTAGTGACTTCAACGTTGAAGATTGATTCAACAGCTTCTTTCACTGAAGTTTTGCAGGCGCAAGTAGCAACTTTGAAAATATATTTGCCATGCTCGCTTGCCATAGTAGATTTTTCAGTAATTACAGGTGATTTGATCACGTTGTAATGCAAAACGTTAGCTGCAACTTTGCCTTTTGACTTTTTTTCTTTTTTAGGCGCTGCAGGTTTTGCTGCTTTCTTTTCAGCTTTCGCTTCTGTTTTTTCAGATGTCTTGGCCATTATGCTAACCTCTCTTCCAGTTTTTCCAATGCTGATTGAGTGAGCACCAGAGTATCGTGTTTCAAAATATCAAGCACGTTAGCGCCAATAGTTGGCAACACGTTGATTTTATGCAGGTTGCTTGTCGCTTTTTTCAGGTTTGCATCAACTGCATCACCATCAATGATAAGCGCAGATTTCCAGCCGAGCTTCTCAACTGCTTTAGTGAAATCTTTAGTTTTTGCTGATTTTAATACTGCATCTTTCAAGATCACGATGTTGTTTTCCTGAGCTTTAGATGACAGAGCCATTTTCAAACCGAGAGCTTTGATTTTTTTCGGCAAAGAATATTCGTGCGAACGAACAACCGGACCAAAAATTACCGCACCACCACGCATTTGCGGAGAGCGGAGTGAACCTTGACGAGCGCGGCCAGTACCTTTTTGTGCAAAAGGTTTTTTGGTTGTGCCCATAATTTCAGAAATACCTTTGGTTTTATGAGTGCCGGCACGGCGTTTTGCACGCTGCCATTCAACAACGCGGTGCAAAATATCTGCACGCGGGGTAACACCGAAAATATCTTTATTCAAAGATACTTCGCCGGATTCTTTTGAATCAAATGTTGTAACTTTAACTTTCATGACTATTGCCCTTCCTTATTCTCTGGCTGAGCCGCTTCAGCTTTTGGAGCTTCTGCAGGTTGTTCTTTCGCTTCGGCTTTAGGAGATTCAGCTTTTTTGTTCTCTTTAATTTTACCTGGGCGCGGCGCATTCGGTGGGAGAACCACTTTCACTGCATCATGCAAAATAACATAGCTGCCTTCTGCACCTGGGATATTGCCTTTAACAAAAATCAGGCCTTCTTCATCGTCAGTTTGCAAAATTTCTAAGTTTTGCGTAGTAACGCGAACCGTACCCATATGGCCGGCCATTTTTTTGCCTTTGAAAACTTTACCCGGATCTTGACGTTGACCGGTAGAACCATGTGAGCGGTGCGATACGGATACACCGTGCGATGCTTCCAAACCTGCGAAATTGTGGCGTTTCATAACACCGGCAAAGCCGCGGCCGATAGAAGTGCCGGTAGCATCAACGAATTGGCCTTTAATGAAGTGAGAAGCCAAAAGTTCAGAACCAACCGGAATTAAATTTTGTTCTTCAACGCGGAATTCAACAAGTTTCTTTTTCGCATCAACTTTAGCTTTTGCGAATAAACCTTTGCGCGGTTTAGAAACGTTTTTCGCTTTAGGTGAGCCAACGCCTAAAACAACAGCATTATAGCCGTCACGCGCTTTGGTTTTGTGACCAACGATAGTTGGAGCCTCAAGTTTAAGTACCGTCGCAGGAAGATTTCTTTCCTTGCCGATAATGCGGGTCATGCCCAGCTTTGTTGCAACTAATCCTGTTCTCATAAAGCTTATTTCGCCTCATCCATTAATTTGATTTCGACATTAACGCCGGCAGCGAGATCAAGTTTGCCGAGTGCATCAATAGTTTGTGGTGTCGCATTTTCGATGTCGATAAGACGCGAGTGGGTGCGAATTTCGAACTGCTCACGTGATTTTTTATCGATATGCGGCGAACGGTTAACCGTAAAACGTTGAATTTTCAAAGGCATTGGAATCGGGCCACGAACTTCCGAGCCGGTGCGTTTTGCAGTGCTCGCAATTTCATAAGCCGATTTATCAAGCGTGATGTGCTCGAAGCCTTTAAGTCTGATTCTGATTTTTTGGTTTGCCATAATTAATTTCCTAATCCTTTAAGCAACTTTCTTTTTAATTTCTGCAGCAACGTTTGCAGGCACTTGATCATAGTGGCTGAAAATCATTGTTGGTTGGCCGCGGCCTTGCGTCATTGAACGTAAGATCGAAACATAACCAAACATGCTTGAGAGTGGCACGTTTGCTGTAATTACTTTTGCGTTTCCGCGGTCATCCATACCTTGAATTTGGCCACGGCGTGAGTTCAAGTCACCGATAACGTCGCCCATATATTCTTCAGGGGTGATAACTTCAACTTTCATGATTGGCTCGAGCAATACCGGGTTTGCTTTCGGCAAACCTTCACGGAAGGCAGCGCGTGCAGCAATTTCGAATGCGAGAACTGAAGAGTCAACATCGTGGAAGGCACCATCATAAAGTGTCGCTTTCCAGTCAATTGTTGGGTAGCCCGCAACAACGCCAGTTTGCATTTGTGATTCAAGGCCTTTTTTCACGCCTGGGATAAATTCTTTAGGAATTGAACCGCCGACGATTTCTTGTTCAAATATAAAGCCTGAACCGCGTTCACCTGGTTCAACTTTCAATTTAATACGCGCATATTGACCAGTACCGCCAGATTGCTTTTTGTGAGTGTAATCAATCTCAGCCGGTTTGGTGATAGTTTCGCGGTAAGCAACTTGTGGAGCGCCGATATTGGTTTCAACTTTGAATTCGCGTTTCATGCGGTCAACGATGATTTCTAAGTGCAATTCACCGACGCCTTTCAAAATGGTTTGGCCAGTTTCTTCGTTTGATTCAACGCGGAGTGATGGATCTTCAGCTACCAAACGGCCGATAGCGAGGCCCATTTTTTCTTGGTCAGCTTTAGTTTTTGGTTCAACCGCAATCTCGATAACCGGATCAGGGAATTCCATGCGCTCTAACACAACGTGTTTATCCGGGTCAGAAAGTGTGTCACCAGTAGTAGTGTTTTTTAAACCAGCAATTGCCACGATATCGCCAGCGAAAGCTTCTTTAATATCTTCGCGGTTGTTTGCATGCATAAGCAACATACGGCCGACACGCTCTTTATTCTCTTTTACTGTGTTGTAGACATAAGAACCAGCTTCGAGTTTGCCTGAATAAACGCGAACGAAAGTGAGTGAACCAACGAATGGATCGTTCATAATTTTAAATGCAAGACCGGCGAAAGGCGCATCATCATTGCAAGGGATAGAAATTTCTTTATCGCTATCATCCGGGTCAGTACCTTTTACTGCGGCAACGTCAGTCGGAGCCGGGAGGAAGTCAACAACCGCATCAAGCATTGGCTGAACGCCTTTGTTTTTGAATGCAGCACCGTTTAATACTGGAACGAATTTATAAGCGATTGTGCCTTTGCGGATGCAAGCTTTTAAAGTTTTTTCGCTAATTTCTTTGCCGTTTAAATAATCTTCCATCGCTTGATCATCAGCTTCAACTGCAGTTTCGATCATTTTAGTGCGAGCTGCTTTAGCTTTTTCGAGAAGTTCAGGGCGAATATCTTTATATTGGAATTCCGCACCGAGTTGGTCACCAGACCAGATAACTTCTTTAAAGCGGATAAGGTCGATCAGACCTTCGTATTTATCTTCAGAACCAATTGGGAGCTGAATCACCAAAGGAACAGTTCCCAAACGGTCGATCATCATGTCGACACAACGTTGGAAGTTTGCACCTGTACGATCCATTTTATTTACGAAGCAGATACGTGGAACGCCATATTTATCAGCTTGGCGCCATACAGTTTCAGATTGTGGCTCAACGCCGGCAACTGAGTCAAATACAGTAACTGCGCCGTCAAGTACGCGCATTGAACGCTCAACTTCGATAGTGAAGTCAACGTGGCCAGGAGTATCGATAATGTTAATGCGGAAAAGTTCTTCTTCTTTTTTCCAGAAGCAGGTAGTTGCAGCTGAAGTAATAGTGATACCGCGCTCTTGCTCTTGTTCCATCCAATCCATGGTGGCAGCACCTTCGTGCACTTCGCCGATTTTGTGAGATTTACCAGTATAGTAAAGAATACGCTCAGTCGTAGTGGTTTTACCTGCGTCGATGTGGGCGCAGATACCGATGTTTCTATAGTGGTCAAGTGCAGTAGTACGTGGCATTTTAAATCTCTATTCTTTTCTTTATTATCTCGTTTTCCGTTCTTCGTTTTCCGATTAGTCTTAAAGTCAACCGGATAACGATTAAATTTTTACCATTTGAAGTGGCTGAATGCGCGGTTCGCTTCGGCCATTCTGTGAGTTTCTTCGCGTTTTTTAACTGCGTTTCCGCGGTCAGCCAAAGCATCCATCAATTCGCCAGCCAGTTTTGCTGCCATTGTACGTTCAGAACGGGCGCGAGCTGCACCAATGATCCAACGAATAGCGAGAGCGATCGAACGCACATCACGAACTTCCATAGGAACTTGGTAAGTTGCACCACCAACGCGGCGAGAGCGAACTTCCACAGATGGGCGGCATTTTGCCAAAGCATCTTGGAAAACTTCAATCGGATTGCGCTTTAGTTTTTTCTCGATGATATCGAGTGCGCCATAGACGATTTGCTCAGCGACGGATTTTTTTCCATCATACATAAGAACGTTCATCATCTTCGCCAAAGTAATGTTATGAAACTTTGGATCCGGATTGACGACTCTTTTTACTGCACTTCTTCTTCTCATAGGAATCTCGTTTTTAGCGTTTTAAGGTTTTAACGTTATTTGGAATTTATTTAGGACGTTTCGCACCATAGTGTGAACGGCGTTTTTTACGATCTTTAACGCCTTGGGTATCTAATGTACCGCGCAGGATGTGGTAACGCACACCTGGCAAATCTTTCACACGGCCGCCGCGGATAAGCACGACAGAGTGTTCTTGCAAGTTGTGGCCTTCGCCTGGGATGTATGATGAAACTTCAAAGCCGTTAGTTAAACGGACGCGCGCAACTTTACGAAGCGCGGAATTTGGTTTTTTAGGAGTTGTAGTGTAAACGCGTGTGCAAACACCGCGTTTTTGAGGGCAAGCTTGCATCGCAGGTACTTTGTTGCGAGATGAAAGCGGCGACCTTGGTTTTCTAACCAGTTGGTTAATTGTAGGCATATATATCAAATATCCTGTTTGTTTCTCGTCCAAAACTAGACATAGTTTCCTTGAGGGCGACCCCGACAAGGACGCGCAATATACGGACGAGGTTAGGATATGTCAAGCGCGAAAATAAACTTTTTTTGTAAGGCTGATTATTGGGCCAAAAATTCCTTCACCAAAGCCCAGGATTGCTTGGCGGCGGCTGGGTTATAAGCATCGCGCTTGTCGCAGAAAAAGCCGTGGCCGGCATCGGAAAATATGGCATTTGTGAAGGTTTTGCCAGCGCTCTTCAATTCTTTTACTACTTGATGCGGCATATCCAGGCCCAAATGCTCATCTTTGCCACCCCAACACATTAATAATGGCCCGTGCTGGTTTTTGGCTTGTTCAATAATACTGCCGAGGTTGCCATAATAACTAATTGCGCATTTTAACGGCTGGGTAGCATTGGCCAAAAACGCCAATTTACCACCTAAACAATAGCCCGATGCGGCTATATTATCATTACCCAGCTCGTTTCTTAGCCATTTATAGGCGGCCTCAATATCATATGACATATGCGCCGATGTATAGTTTTGCATATATTCGCGGCCTTTTGCATTATTGGTATAATCCTCTTCGGCAAAACGCGGCTGTGAGCGGTGAAATAAATCTGGTGCTACCGCCAATAATCCAAGGCTAGCAAATTTTTCAGTTACTTCTTTTATATGTTGGTTAACGCCAAAAATTTCCTGGAATATGAGGATTCCGCCTTTGGGTGCTTGATTAGGGCGGGCAATATAAAGCGACATTTCGCCGCCATCAGTGGTTTTGGTAGTTTGCCAATTGGTCATTGCCTTGACATAGCATATAGCCCATAAAAATCTAATGCGAATTACGCAGTTGAATTATTAACTCGAATGCTTTAAACCCTCATAAATTTTGCTCTAGGATAAATGGGAATATGCCAAAACGCACAGACATTAAAAGTATTATGATTATAGGCGCGGGGCCGATTGTTATTGGCCAGGCCTGCGAATTTGATTACTCAGGCACGCAAGCCTGCAAAGCCTTAAAAGCTGATGGTTACCGCATTATTCTTGTGAATTCCAACCCGGCCACCATCATGACTGATCCGGAATTGGCAGATGCGACATATATTGAGCCAATCACGCCAGAAATTATTGAGAAGATTATCGAAAAAGAACGCCCAGATGCATTACTGCCAACTATGGGTGGGCAAACTGCGTTAAACGCAGCAGTGGCGGTTGCCAAAAAAGGTGTGCTCAGAAAATATAAAGTTGAGCTTATCGGCGCAAATATTGCCGCGATTGAAAAAGCCGAAGACCGTTCGAAATTTAAGGAAGCAATGTTGAAAATCGGCCTAGACGTGCCGCGTTCTGCAATTGCCAATAATATGGAAGATGCTGAGAAAGCATTCAAAGAAATTGGTCTGCCGGTAATTATCCGCCCATCATTTACGCTCGGCGGGCAGGGCGGCGGTATTGCTGAAACGCGCGAGGAATATTTACATATTTGCAAAACCGGGCTTGATGCTTCGCCGGTTTCAGAAATCTTGGTTGAGGAATCAGTTCTCGGCTGGAAAGAATATGAAATGGAAGTGGTGCGCGATAAAAAAGATAACTGCATCATCATCTGCTCAATTGAAAATATTGACCCGATGGGCGTGCATACTGGTGACTCAATCACCGTTGCGCCAGCTTTGACTTTGACTGATAAAGAATACCAAATTATGCGAAATGCTTCCTGCGCGGTTTTGCGTGAAATCGGTGTAGAAACTGGTGGTTCGAACGTTCAGTTCGCAATTGACCCGAAAGATGGACGCATGATTGTGATCGAAATGAATCCACGTGTTTCGCGCAGTTCTGCTTTGGCATCAAAAGCAACCGGATTCCCAATTGCTAAAGTTGCGGCGAAATTAGCAGTTGGTTACACGCTTGATGAAATTGAAAATGATGTAACTGGCGGTAAAACTCCGGCTTCATTTGAACCGACTATTGATTATATCGTGGTGAAAATTCCGCGTTTCACATTCGAGAAATTCCCGGGTGCGAAAACCGAATTGGGCTCATCTATGAAGAGCGTTGGCGAAGCAATGGCAATGGGCCGTTCATTCCCAGAAGCCTTGCAGAAAGCGCTGTGCAGCATGGAGACTGGTCTGACTGGTTTGAACGCTCCGCGCAAATATACCAAAGAAACAATCAAAGCTGATTTGAAAAAAATGAGTAATGACCGTTTGCTGATTATTGGCGAAGCATTGCGTCTTGGTTTATCAGTTAAGGAAATTTGCGAAATTTCACATTTCGACAAATGGTTCGTTGAACAATTGGCGGATATTGTTGCGGCGGAAGAAGAAATCAAGAAGTTGAAATCTCTCAAAGCGCCTGAATTGCTGCATTATAAAAAACTTGGCTTCTCAGATGCGCGCATAAAAGAATTAAGCGGTATTGATGCTGCGAAACTTCGCAAAGAATATAATATCCACCCTGTCTATAAGCGCATTGATTCTTGCGCGGCGGAGTTTGAAGCTTCTACTGCCTATATGTATTCATGCTATGAAGGTAATGAATATAATGAAGCCCAATGCGAGGCCAATGTTAGCAACCGTAAAAAAGTGATTATTTTAGGCGGCGGACCAAACCGTATCGGGCAGGGGATTGAGTTTGATTATACTTGCGTGCATGCGTGCTATGCGCTGAAAGAGGCGGGAATTGAAAGCATCATGATCAACTGCAACCCGGAAACTGTTTCAACCGATTATGACACTTCTGACCGTTTATATTTTGAACCACTTACAGCTGAACATGTAATTGAGATCTGCCGTTTGGAAATGACAAAAGGTGAATTGCTTGGCGTAATCGTGCAGTTTGGTGGTCAAACTCCATTGAAACTCGCGCATGCTTTGCAAAACGCAGGAATTCCAATTCTTGGTACATCGGTTGATTCAATTGATTTGGCTGAAGATCGTGATCGCTTCCGCAAATTGCTTGATAATCTGAACTTAAAACAAGCTGCGTCTGAAATTGCCAATAACGAAAATGAAGTGATTCCGAAAGCCGAAAAAATCGGTTATCCGGTGCTGGTGCGCCCATCATATGTTTTGGGTGGCCGTGCGATGGCAATTGTTGGTGACCGCCCAACACTCGAAAAATGGATTGCCGAAATGCAAGAGCAATTCAAAGGTAAGTTGTTTGAAAGCCCGGTTCTGGTTGATTCATATTTGAAAAATGCAATCGAGCTGGATGTTGATTGCCTCTCTGATGGCAAAGATGTTTTCGTTGCCGGTATTATGGAACATATTGAAGAAGCGGGCATTCACTCTGGTGATTCTGCATGTTCGCTGCCGGCTTATTCATTGCCGGAAAAAATCTTGAAAGAAGTTGAAAAACAAACCGCAAAAATGGCATTGGCTTTGAAAGTTAAAGGCTTGATGAACGTGCAATATGCAGTAAAAGACGGCGAGATTTATGTGATTGAAGTAAATCCGCGCGCATCACGCACTGTGCCATTCGTGGCAAAAACTATCGGCTATCCGATTTCAAAAATTGCGGCACGTGTAATGGCTGGCGAATCATTGGCGAGTTTTAAGTTAAAGCATAAAAAGCTTGATCACATTGCCGTGAAAGAAGCAGTGTTTCCATTCGCTCGCTTCCCAGGAGTTGATACGATTTTAGGGCCGGAAATGAAATCAACCGGTGAGGCAATGGGCTTGGATCGTGATTTTGGTTTGGCATTTGCCAAAGCGCAAATCTCTTCTGGCAATAATTTACCGCTAAAAGGTAATGTGTTTATTTCTGTTCGTGAAGAAGATAAAGCGCAAGCGGTCAAAATCGGTAAGAGGCTGCAAGCGATTGGTTATACTTTGGTGGCAACCAAAGGAACGGCAGAAACTATGCAAGCGGCTGATATTAAAGTTAAGAGCGTGAATAAAGTTCACGAAGGCTCGCCGCATATTGTTGACGCGCTGAAAAACGGCGAAGTGCATCTGGTGATTAACACGACCGAAGGCGCAAAAGCGATTGCAGATAGTTTTTCAATTCGCTCAACAGCACTCACGCAAAAAATTCCTTATACGACGACGATTACAGGGGCGACAGCAATTACTTCGGCTCTCGAATCACTCAATAAACAAGAGCTTGATGTCACGCCGTTGCAGAAGTATGCTTAAATTATAAATTCGTGATCATGCGTTGTTTTTTGTCGCAAGCCTATAACCATCACAATACTACACAGCATAAATGAGATTGAGTTCCAGAAAATTATGGAATAGGTCGCCGACATTATACCAAAAATAACCCATAAAATACTCGAGCTACTAACCATTACGAACATCGCGAAAGAAATTCCCGAAGTCTTTTTTGATCTTATAATTTTTAGTAATTGGGGCAGGGCGCTCATAGCGCTTACGCAGCCGGCAAAAAATGCAATTATTTCCAACCCCATGCGTATTATTATTAGCAAAGAAGGGTTAATTAATGTTAAATAACTGATATTTGTCGCATTTTAATAGTTTATGGTGGCTATAAAGCTGATTACATAGCCCATTGCAGAGCTGCTAGCCTTATATATCTGTAAATTCTAGCATATTTACGTGAAATTCCGCGTGCTCTCATTTCAATAATCTAGCTAAGCTATTGTTTTAATGTAATCAATAAACAAGGCTTATGTAATAATAGGTTAATAGAAATAAGTTATCATTACGCATGGCAGAAAAATTTACCAATAAAGAAGTGGAAGAAGTATTTGCTGACGCTAGGCAGAAAGTCGCAAAAATTATTGGTTTACCAGAAGACCTTACCTCCGATGATAGAAAATTTAATGCTACATTTTTTAAATTTAAGAATTTTGCCGCTGTAGATAAATATTTGGATGAAAATCATTTAGGTAAGAATTTACAAGCTCATAATTTATCTTCCAGTATGGGTGGCAATAACCATACAGATTCATATTTATTAACTTCATTTCCGCAAGATTTTCTTTCTAACCCGAACGGGGTTATGGAAAGATATATGCAGGCCGCAAAAGAATCAGGTTTGGCACAAAATGTTGATTTGGAATCAGTAAAATTAAATCAAAGGCAAATTGCAGCAATTGACTGGGCAGGAAAAAAAGGCGACATGCGTGCAATTACAGAAAATTATGAACTAAGAGCTACCAAGCAAGGGTTGGCACAGAGGGCTTGCCATCAGATGAAAAAATGGCCAAAGAAGTTCTAGCCGTAAGAAGAGATAATATGGATGCTAATTTATCAAATGAGCAGTTGGTGGCATTAAACCAAACTAAATTAGCTCTGGATAAGCAGCTAGGGATGCAAACCGAACTGAGAGTTTATCCTATTAATGACAGGGTGAGTTATTCGTTAAGCATTACAGATGAGAAGAAAGCTAATGTTTTAACTAAGAAACTTGATGAAATGCAAAAAAACGGATCGGTTCAACATTATGATAAATCAATAAATAGCGGTGTGCATGGAAGGCAAAATTACTTTGAAATAAAACCAAGCGAATCATTTGAAAAAACAGCAGTGAATAATTCTCCGCCAGAAGTAAAAGCTCTGGCTAATTTGCATGAGAAAGAAGGAATTGGCAGTTTAGATGCAGATTTTTCTAGAGCACTCCGAAATGGTGAAAACCCACAGTTTCTAGAAAAGTTACGAACTGATTTAGGAATTAAATCTGATTCTCCAATACCAGCAAATGCTACGGGAAAAGTTAGCCAAAAACAAGCATATGACTTAATCCAGAAAATTGAGCAAGAGTCACCAAATGGCTTTAATGATGAAAATAGAAAACGCATTGATGGCGATATAAAAGATGTCGCTGCGCATCTTCAAAAAAGTTTAAGCGAAAGCGATGATTTATCAGACAAAGAAATAGCAGATGCTCAGAGTAAAACTGAGAATATTATAAAAAATGCCAGACAGGCTATATATCAACGTTCAGAGGCAGAAAGAGGCCTTTAGTTATACCATTGCAGTGGGCTGCAGTTTAGTATATAACACCAAGCTTGATTTTTTAAGGATTAGAGATGGACCGTTTCCCTATTACCAAGGAAGGCTTCACGAAAATGGAAGCTGAGTTGAAAGATTTGAAAGGAAGGCAGCGCCCGGAAGTTATCGAGGCGATTGCTGAAGCGCGCGCGCATGGTGATTTGAAGGAAAATGCCGAATATAAAGCGGCCAAAGAAAAGCAGGGTTTTATCGAAGGTCGCATCCAGGAGTTAGAGGCAAAAATCGGCTTGGCCGAAATTCTTGATCCGAAAGAACAAAGCGGCACGCAGGTGAAATTTGGTGCAACCGTAACACTGGAAGATTTGGAAACCGAGGCAAAAAAAACCTATAAAATTGTCGGCGAATATGAAGCGGATATCGAGAAAGGTTTGATTGCCTATACAACTCCGGTTGCCCGTGCGCTGATCGGCAAAAACCAGGGTGATGTGGTTGAGGTAAATACTCCGAAAGGGCAAGTGGAGTATGATATTTTGAAGGTTGAATATAAATAATAACGCGCCCCGTGCGGGCCTACTGGCCCTCCGATGGCGTATCGCTTCGCCGGCTCATGGCTGGCTCGGCTCCTGCCTCGCAGACTCTACAAGTGATGCTATGAGTTCCGAGCGAAGCGAAGGCGAGGCCAAAGGCCGGTTAGCTGTGCGCGGCGCTTGAGCGCAAATTATATATTAATCCCTTCATCACATAATACATCGTCACGGCATTTAGAATATGCCACATGAAATGCAGGCCGAGCGGGAAGGTGTGGCAGAATGCTTGGTCGAAGCTGCGGCAGAATATCGAGACGGAAAATACAAAACTCGAAAGTTCAAACTGCCGTTCGCCGGGAAGTTTTTTTAAAGATATTGCCGCAGAAACTATAATCAAAAACGCCAGCGTCGGCAGGTATTGAATTGAGCCATTAAATAAAGTGCGGCCAAAAATCTGCAAAATGGCGACATTAAAGCCCAAAAAACTGATTGCGCAAAGTGCAGCCTGCCAGGATTTTAAGCGGAGAGCCTGGTGGAAAATGGCATAAACCGAAAAATGGATGAAAATAACTATTGGTATAATATCAGCCAAAATCGCAGTTTTTGTGGCAATTGTATGGAAAATGAAGCTGCCGATGCCAACAATTGCGGTAAGGATTACGAGGGTTTTTAACTCCCAATTACTATTATTTCCGCGGCAGAATTTGCTATAGGCAATAATTGCAGCAAATATGAAGGCAAAATTGCTTAAAGCGTTAACAGGTTCGGCCCAAAAGGCGGAATTTAAGCCCCTTTCGCAGTATAAAAATAGGTGTTGCGAAATATTTTCCATGACACCTCAATACCATAAAATCCATGAGCTTAGGTATGAATTATGAAACTTTTGTTAAAATGCCGAAATTTTATTGACGGCTTTGTGGTTTTTAGATATCCTATAGTTAATAAGGGTTAACATATTTTATTTATACAGATGTCAGATAGTATATTTACCAGCGCTACAGTTTCTGCTTATCATGCTGATCAGCCATTTTCAGTAGATGGTTTTAACACTATGCAAGCTAATCTATTAAATATAGGCAGTCCGGCAGCATATAATGCTCAAAATGCCGGTACACCGCAGGTTGAGATAGGCTCACGTATTAAATAGTTAATTCCTCAAAAATTCCCGATAAATCCACAAATTCCTTGCCTAGAAAAATTTCTCGTTATAGTTTAGCGAGTTAATAATAATAAACGGTAAGTCATGTCGCGCAAAAAATGGGTTAGCGCACTTTCTAAAGGGGACGGTCAGGTAGTTCCGCTTTCCGATGAAGACAGAGCTCGGTTCGCCGACGAGGAAATTGTCTTGCTTCTGACAGGCTTCAATAATTTTGGCGATAAAATCTATAATTACGTGAAATTGACGTTGAAAACCGTGGATAACCTTATTGAAGCGGTTGAAGGTGGTGGCCGTTTTGATGCGCGCGAATATGGCGAAGTTGTCGCAGCGGGTTTGGGCTCACCAACGCCGGAAGTACGCAAAGAGATTGAATCTAGCTACCGAATGGTGAGCTTCCCTAAATCGGAAGATTCCGCCTAGTTAAAGGCCTAATAAGTTAGAAGTTGCCATCTTCACATCAGCCTGGCTCATCAGTGTTTCACCCACCAAGAAGCTGTTAAAGCCAAATTCACGCATCTTTTTTAGGTCATCATGTGTTTTTATGCCGCTTTCGCAAACTTTTACATAATTTGGCGGGATTAATTGAGAGAGTCTGGCCGAGTTTTTAATATCGACTTTAAGAGTTTTTAGATCCCGATTGTTCACACCTATAAGTTGTGATTTCAAATATTTTAAAGCGCGCTCAGTTTCTTTTTCATCATGCACTTCAACCAGAATATCCATGCCATATTCAATAGCCGCAGCTTCCAACTCAGCTGCTTGCGAATTGCCAAGTGCAGCAACTATCAGCAAAATTGCATCAGCCCCTAGTGCGCGTGATTCAACGATCTGATAAGGATCAAGCATAAAGTCTTTGCGAAGGACTGGCAGTTTTACTGCGGCTCGTGCGATTTTTAAATATTCATCAGCGCCTTGAAAATATGGCTCATCAGTCAAAACTGAAAGGCAGGCGGCACCGCCTTCGGCATAATCACGGGCGAGTTTTTCTGGCGCAAATTCAGCGCGGATGAGGCCTTTGCTTGGGCTGGCTTTTTTAAGCTCGGCAATCAATCCGAACAGTTTTTTGCTTTGCTTATCTTTTAGCGCTTTTATAAACCCGCGCGGGGTTGACGCCTCATGCTTTGCTACTTGTTCAAGATGGGCAAGGCCGAGTTTCTTCTTCTGCTTTGCAATATGCTGGAGTTTATGAGAGCAAATTTCTTCTAATGTATTCATGGCTAATTGCCACGATCTTCGTCGCCTTGTTGGTTTTGGCGAATCTCGTTATAATGCCTGATGTTTTCGTCAGCTTCTTGTTTAGACATATCTTTCATCAAAAGTTCGCGCGCCTGGTCTGGCTTGGCGATAATGCCATAGGCGAGCGCTAAGTTTTCACGATATTTAGGTTTAGCATCTGGGCGTTTTACAAGGCCTTTAAGGATTTTTATACCCTGGTCGTATTTATGTTCCAAAATATATGAAAGCGCGAGGTTATTTAGGAGTAAACCATCTTTTGGCGCTGTTCTTAGGCCTTTAATGAAAGCATCTTGCGCGGCTTTATGGTTGCCCAGCATATCATTGGCAACTCCCAAAGTGTTGTAATAATCCTTATTTTTCAGCTTGTTAATAGATTCTAGTTTAACAATTGCATCATCTGGCCGGTCATTTTCCAGCATGGTTTTGCCAGTTTCCAACTGGAGTTTTTCATTTTCAGGGAAGAATTGTTCACCAGTTTCAAGCAAATCTAAAGCCTCTTCTTTATAGCCTTGTTTTTTAAGGATTTTTGCCAAATCTATGAAAGAATCAGGAATATGTTCATCAAGCGAAATAATGGCCTGATTTAGCTCAGAAGCATGTAATTCATCGCCAGAATCTCGCTCAGAATCAGCAATTTCGCGCAATTGGCTTTTTTGGGCCCTAATTTCAGGTGAAACTTGAGAATTTTGGCCTGCGCAAGCGGCGTTTAAGCTAAGTATCGAAATAATAAGGAATTTTTTCATAGACCTTAATTGTCGTTTTTTTTGCGAATCTGTCAACCATGTCATGATAGTGCAATATTGAAAAGGTAATATCAGTTAAGATATGAACCCGCAACTTTTGAAATTTCAGACGGATAAAGTTCTGCCAGCCGCAATATTAGATTTCGTGCTGCGCGACCGTGTTAATGGAATTGTTTCCAATGAGTTTGAAACGGCACTTACTAAAGGTGATGCGAAGAATATTATCGAAGGTATTGATTCAATTATTTTAAATGCGGAAACTAAAACGCGAATCCGCCTTTCGGAAAGTGACCGGCTGCGGGTGCATATGATTGCTCAAGATGAAATTGTGCAAAAGCTCCTTACTGTTGCAGAAAGGAGGATTGCTTCCTATGGCGGATGAAAAAGAAAAAGCTGAGCGTTATCAGCAAGTCAGAGATTTTGCTCTAGATTATTCTCTGCACCATCCAGATAAAAATAAAGATCCGTTCAATTCAATTGAGCCACAAAATATTACGGATGCGGGTAATATTATTGAACATAATAAAGAAGGGAAAGAGCTCAACGTAGCGTATGATAAGCCAATTACGCATGAGAAAATGCGACTTTTAAAGGAAGGTTTTAAAACTGGGCAAATAGATTTAGATCCTGATAAATTAAAAGCCCAAGGTAAAATTATCGAAAGCGCAGTAGGTGTTGTAGAATATGCGAGAGGCAAGCATATAGATACGGGTCAATTACTTAAACATGCTTCTGTTTCAACTTATATGCAGCCAGCGCTTGATGTGGCTAATGGCAAGGTAGTTGCAAAAGAACAGGAAAGAACAGAGTTGCCAGAAGGTGTTACAATGGGCCATTCTAAACATGCTATAAAACCAGGAGATCATGTTAAGAAAGATGGCCATGATGCTGCCGGTAAAATTGCAGTTAAGCCTTAGTTCGCTTCGAAGCTTCCCATAATGCAATTGCTGCAGCGTTTGAAACATTCAAACTCTCTTGCCTTTCATCCATCGGGATTTTGACGATGAAATCACAATATTCATGCGTTTTATGGCGCAAACCTTTGCCCTCGGCACCCATTACTATTGCCAATTTTTCATAGTCTTTGACAGATTCAACTGAGTTCTCAGTTTCCGCATCCATGCCGGCAACCCAGAAACCTTGTTTTTTAAGATAAGTAATTGTTTCGGCCAAATTGCCGCCGCGAATATATGGCACATATTCAAGCGCGCCTGATGCTGCCTTGGCAAGCACTCCGCCCTCTGATGGTGAATGGCGTTCAGTTGTGACAACCGCGCTGGCGCCAAAAGCAGAGGCTGAGCGTAAAATGGCGCCGACATTATGCGGATCAGTCACCTGGTCGAGTAAAACTACTAAGGTACCGAGATCTGCCTCATATAAATCAATTTCGGGTAATTCAGTGGCGAAAACCGCAATTCCCTGATGCACCGCATCTTTGCCAACCATGGCGGAAATGCGCACATCATCACAAATTTCAACGTTATTTGGCAGATATTGCTTGAGTTCCGCGGCCGTGTTTTTTGAGGCAATAACCCGTGAAACCGTGCGCAAAGGGTTGGCAAGCGCCGCTAAAGCACTATGTTTGCCATAGATCCACAAATTGCCGCTGCTAGTTTTGCTGCTGACTCTTCCGCCCTGGCTGCCGTTTCTATTAAAACCTTTTCTTGACATATTTACCGGGATATCAGATATCAGATGTCCGATATCAGAACAATGATTATAATTCTGAGGTCTAGGTTGGTGGAGTGGCCGAGCGGTCAATGGCAGCAGACTGTAAATCTGCCCTCTCACGAGTTCGTTGGTTCAAATCCAACCTCCACCACCACTTTTTAGTTCGAAGTTTATCTCCAATGTTTTTTCTATAAGCCTCAGGATCATCCTGGGCCAAGCTGCAATATCTTGGCACCAAATCGCTTTTGCGCCAATGTCCAAATCTAGATTGAGCAAGCGTTTGCGCGATATAACTAAAGTAGAATCTATCAGTTATTTCTAGTAACTTTTAAATTGACATCTTAATGATTATTAACTATAGTTTTTGGGAAGTTTATATCTTCTTAGGAAGAAATGGTATATGGAAGAAAGTTCCCCAATTAAACAGTCGCCTAATGATGCAACGGTAAATACGGAATACGCTTTGGTTATAACAGAGCGGACATCTAGCGATATATTACCAAATGTAGATTCTGCTATGGTTATAGATGAAGATAATGTTTCTAATGAAACATCGGCAGAAAAAGATTTTGAAAGACATTCCCAAGATGATGGTTTGCAAAGAAATGCTAAGCAATGGGGTATAGAACATAGTTTTTTTACCTCTGCACAACGGGAAGAAATGTTTGCCGATGGAGATAATACTATCCTTGCTCTAATACGAGCGACAAAAAGGCTTGATAGAATTAAGGAGAATTCTAATTACCGTCGTGTAATAGCAAAATTGATAAAGCCAAAAGTTGTAGGATTGTTAAACGGAGCGACCATTAGCGAAATTTTAGATTCTACGGGTTTCTTTGAATTGATATATGAAGTTGAGCTAGCGGCAATTGAAAATAGATTTCCCGAAACTGATATTGTATTACCATACACCCCAGATCCAGAAATGAAGTGGATCATGTGTCGTTTAGCGGGAACGCAAACAAATATTTCATTGTTAATTAGCACGATTCTCAAACATACGAGTTATGATATTGGGCGATTTTGCAGAGAGTATAATAGTTTATCACTTTTTAAGATTACGCCAGAAGTTGTAAAAGACTGGGTTCACAAAAATAAACTATCTCACGTTTCCAATGCCGGGCCGAATAGCAAAGCAAGACAGGACTTATTTTATTTAGATGGGTTTTTTGAGTTTTTTAGGATTAGGTCGTGATGACAATAGTATTGTTGCCCAGCAAGGTAGACAAATACTTAATTCGATATTTTCTAAAGATAATACAATTCAAGGAGCATTCGAACACGGCATTGCTGAATTGCAGAAGGCATTATCAGAAGCTACGAACCATTCGCAACCCGAACATTTAGCTCGCTTCCTTGGTTTAATCGAAGCTTATAATAGTGTTACAACTAATGAACTGGCGTCTAGATTATATAAATCTGAAACAAAAAAATATACTCGTTGGAGATCTGGCCAAACTTCTCCTGAATTAGAAGAAAGGCATGACTTAATGGCAAAATTAAAGCTGCTACCAAATAGCAAATATGGCAGTTTAATAATTAACTGCATTTTTAAAGATGAAGAAATTAGAACTGAGCAAAATAAGCAGCAAGGCAGCAAAAGTTTTGCAGTACTGGTTCAAGAGGCTCGAGAAAGAAATAATATGTCAACTCACGAACTAGCATTGCGAGTAGGATGTTATGAAACTTTGATTATTGCTATTGAAGCGGGCTTTATTGTTCCTGGAGAAAATAACTTTGTGGCGATATACAAAGCCTTGGGCATTGAAACTGATGATCAAGCCGCAGACTCAGCCAGAAATGATATAGCGCTGGAGAGAGCTAAATTGGTTGGGGCATTAAACGATGTAGAAGAAAGTGTTTTTATTGCTTTAGAAAAAGTCGATATAAATACTAATTTGTCAACATTCCTCTCAAGATTTACTTGGCATGATGGAAAGTTTAAAAAGCGGAGTGTACCTGGTGCGGTTAATATAGCTGTTATTAGTGATAAGATGAGCGGCGTGGCGAATACATCTCCAGCAAATTTAAATGAAGACTTCTGCAAAAGAGACTGGCGTAAAATAAAAACCATAGCAACAAATATTGAAGATAAAATTCGTTTATTTGCTAATGCAACTTCGGAATTAGTTAGAGACGCTAACCTTAGAGCTTTAGTTGCAATGACAATTCTAGATATATGTTTTAGAAGGGTCCCAAAAGCATCAGTTGATACGATTTATACCGAATATATGAAAACTGCCGAAGCTGCTCCAACCTTTCCAGGGTTTTTACAGCATGCGGCATTATTGTGGCGCATGAGCAAAACTGAAATTTCACATGCTCTTGGTTATAAATCGGCGCTAGTAGATCAAGCAGTTGCGTTAAATGCTACTAAGAATATGGATTATTATGTTGATAACGTTGTTGCTAAAATGAACCTTGTATGCGGCAGCCTTACTTCAGGCCAAACCCTGAAAAATTTATACAAACTAAGAAATGGCAAACTAGGAGCCGTAACTATTGATCAATTAGCAGATTATGCACTTGAAATTATCAGCCATAAAGAAGCTAGAATTAAAGATTTTCCAAATAATCCAGTGGCGCAATATTTATTATTGCCTGACTTTAACCACAGTAAAGACCCGCAAGCTTTAATAGATAAGGCACAGTTACCTATTGCTTTTGTTTTCTTATATTTAAATTCTGTTAACAGAAGTTTTGCTGAATTTTTACTAGAGATTGGTGCATATTTTCTTATGTCGGACGAAGGGGGCATCTATCCTAAAGTAATAGAATATCAAAATGGTCACCGACCTTTGGTTGCCAGTAATTCCGGCACGGGAATTGAGCTTAATAACAGGCGTGCGACATTGGCGGATAAAATTGCAGACGGGATAGCTAAATATCGCCGGGTTTTAAGAGAAAAAATTATTGCTATTATTCTTGTCGAACCAAAATATTTAAGACCATCAGATGTAATAGCAGGAGTTTACAATGGTGAATTTAATATTCACCATGCTTTTACAATATTGAAATTGCAAATTGGCGAAACTAATAGTGCTTTGGCATTGGAAGTAGGATTTACCGAAACAGTAACTTCTAATTTAGAACATGGTAGTTTTTTACGAATCAAAGAGCAAGCAGAAAGTTTGGCGAAAGTTATATGTAAAAAGTACAAGCAACCTGAGGCGGCAGCTGAATTGGCTTTATTATTTACAGGTCAAACACGCAAAATTTATCTGGCAGGTATAATTCAAGAAATAGAGCGAGCGTATCAATATGCGGCGGAGAAAAATTATCCGCCTGAGAAGAAAAGCAAATTATATGAGAAGCCCGTTCTGACAATACTTGAGTTAGTGGATATGATGGTTGAGCAAAAAGTAGGGCCAAAAAGATATACCGATTTCTTAAGAGATGTCACTTACAGAACAGATGAGGGTAGAATAAAAGACGGTGTCAGTCCCTCCACTATCGCTTCACTTAAGCGGGTAGGACATCTTG
>JABDBO010000007.1 GCA_013288575.1 Alphaproteobacteria bacterium | reverse complement strand
GCCAACCCATGTGAATTCAGCAAATGGGGTATCATCTCGCGGCTGGCAAGCCTTGCCACTATTTATGAAGCGGAAAATATGCAGAAAGTTGCTTAAACTAAAAGCACAAGCGCCATTACGCCCATACCCACATTTTCAATAATACTCACCGTTGAAAGCGGCACTTCAAGCGTTGTTCCCAAACAGGCGCATTTCAAATTCATGCCGCGCTTAATGCTCAATATTACACCGGCAGCGCTTATGAACATTATAATTACCGTAACCAGATTCGTTAAAACCGGCACAAAACCCGCTAAATAAAATAGCCCTAGAACCAGCTCAATGAATGGATATGCATAAGCATAATTACGATATCTTTTGGTAAGCAAATCATACATCGCAAAACCTTTCACAAAGCCGAGAAGGTCAATCAACTTAAACATCGCAAAAATTATGAAGAACAGCCCCATGAAAGCCGGCATGAAGTTCAAATTCGGGTCATTGTAGGAAATTGCCCAACTAGCTAAAACAATTACAGCAATTATCACTATCAGCGGTTTATACTTAGACACCGCTTTCATTAATTGCGCTGTCTGCCGAATGAGTTAGGCTGGAAATGGTAAAGCCCATCCGCCCCTAATACATAACCATCCTGTGGGAATTTTTTTGGTGGATAGTCTTTATCAACCAGGCGGTTATCTTTATCCAAAGTTGCCTTATCACAGCCTGAGGTAGAATAATAACATCCCGCTTTGCTTGGATCAGCAATGGCCTGGTCAGCCGCTTTATTATAAGCCGGGCTTCGTCCCATTTCGCGCGCATCTTTCGGGTCAAGCGGCCAGCCTTGTTGCGATTGTGGCTCATCGGCCCCAGCAATAGTTGCAATCGATAAAAAAGCAGCAGCTAAAATAAATTTTTTCATGAACTGACTATACACCTCATCCAACTAACGTCAACAACATGTGAAACACTCGCGGCGTACTGCGCGCCTTCTTTAAATTAAAAATTATAACCACTGATGAAAGCGACGGATAAACCAGCGTTTCACTACCTGCGTTAACGTGCAATAACACAACAACGTACCTGCCAGCCACGGGAAATATGAAAGCGGCAACGGCGTTAAACCAACATGTGAACCAAGAGTGGTGAATGGCAAGGCAATACCAATCGTCATAATCAGCAAAGTCAGCAAAATCACTCCAGTGGCTGGCATACTTTGGAAGAATGGAATTTTCTGCGTGCGTATCATATGCACAACCAATGTCTGCGATAAGAGCCCTTCAACGAACCAGCCAGATTGGAAGAGAGATTGCATATGCTCACTATTCGCGCCAAACACATACCACATGATGCAGAAAGTGGTGATATCAAAAATCGAACTGATCGGGCCGATGAAAATCATAAATTTGGCAATGCCGCCAGATTCCCATTTGCGTGGTTTTTCTAAATATTCGCGGTCGACGTTATCCCAAGGAATAGAAATTTGCGAAATGTCATAAAGCAAATTCTGAATTAAAATCTGGATCGGCAGCATCGGTAAAAATGGCAAAAATGCGCTCGCTACTAGCACTGAAAACACATTGCCGAAATTGGAACTTGCCGTCATTTTTATATATTTAATGATATTACCAAAAGTTTTGCGCCCTTCTAATACGCCCTCTTCCAACACCATCAGGCTTTTCTCGAGCAAAATAATATCTGCCGATTCTTTAGCAATATCAACAGCCGTATCCACCGAAATTCCCACATCCGCTGCGCGCAGCGCTGCCGCATCATTAATACCATCACCCAAATAACCAACCGTATGCCCGCGGCTTTGCAGAGCCATTATCACGCGGGATTTCTGCACCGGTGACATCTTGGCAAATATGGTGGTGCGCTCAGCAATTTCGGCGAGTTCTGCGTCGGAAATCAGCTCAATGTCTTTTCCCAGCACAATATTTTCAATCTCAAGCCCAACTTCTTTACATATCTTTTTAGTAACAATGTCATTATCGCCAGTAATGACTTTCACCTCTACTCCATGTTCATGCAGTGCACGAATTGCAGTTTCTGCAGTTTCTTTTGGCGGATCTAAAAATGCAATATAGCCAGCCAACACAAGGCCAGATTCATCCTGCAAGTTATAAGTGCGCTCTTCCGCCGGCAAGAATTTATAAGCAACCGCCAGTGCGCGCAAACCTTCTTCATTTAATTTCCGCGTGGTTTCACGCACTTCATTACGCATTTCCTCGGCAAAATTGGTAGGTTCTTCACCTGGCTTATCAACATCATCACAAAGGGCCAGCACTTCTTCCACCGCACCTTTGCATACCAATAAGTTCTGGCCATTCACACGCATAATTACAGACATCCGGCGGCGCACGAAATCAAATGGAATTTCATCAATCTTACGGTAAGTATTTAGCAAATCATCTAGCTTATTTTCCTCACCACTTTCAATCACCGCTACATCGAGCAGATTCTTTAAACCCGTTTGGTAGAAACTGTTGAGGTAAGCATATTCCAGCACCTTATTATTATTCTCACCATAAATATCCAAGTGGCGCTCAAGGATAATTTTATCTTGCGTCAATGTGCCAGTTTTATCAGTGCACAAAATATCCATCGCACCGAAATTTTGAATTGCGTTCAAACGCTTCACAATAGTTTTGCGCCGCGCCATAACCACCGCCCCGCGCGCTAAATTGGCCGTTACAATCATCGGCAGCATTTCCGGCGTTAAGCCAACCGCAACCGAAACCGAGAAGAGCAGAGCTTCAAGCCAATCATGTTTGGTAATGCCATTGATAACGAAAACAATCGGCACCATTATCATCATGAACCGAATCAGAAGCCAGCTCACGCGACTAATCCCTTTATCGAATGATGTCATTGTACGCTTACCAGCAATTTCTTTGGCCATTCCGCCAAAATATGTGTAATTGCCGGTTTTGATTACCAGCGCAATTGCCGTGCCGCTAACAACGTTTGTGCCCATGAAGCAGATATTCTTCATTTCAAGAATATCTTCGGTTTTATCATCCAAAACCGCATCATATTTCTCCACCGGGATTGATTCCCCGGTCAGCATCGCCTGGCTTATGAACAAATCTTTCGAGTTCAAAACGCGTACATCGGCCGGAATCATATCACCGGCTGAAAGCTGGATAATGTCACCTGGCACCAATTGATCGATCGGAATTTCAACCGCGCGGATATTTCCCTGCCGGATAACCGCAACTGTCGTGCTCACCAAATCCTGCAATTTTTCCGCCGCTTTATTTGAACGGAACTCCTGCCAAAAACGCAGAACCGTGCTGATAATAATCATCGTCGAAAGGACGATGATGGTTTTATATGATTCCTCGCCGGGTGCGGCAAATAATACGTCGGTTACTAGCGAAACAAGGCCGAGCGCAATCAAAACGAAAATAAACGGATTAACAAAAGCCATTAAAAACTGAATATACCAAGACTCTGGTTTTTCATGAGAAATTTCATTTTCCCCATATTGCTCTAGGCGGTTTTCAATTTCTTCCGGTGTCAAACCTTCGGGCGAACTACCCATAAGCTGGAAAGCCTCGCTGCTATGCGCGCGCGAAACTGCAAGCAAGCGCTTGGAAAAGCGCGAAGCATCAATCGCCGCTTGCCGTTCTTCCCGGCTCTTTTTTCCACGTGTGAATGGTTTCTTTCTATCCGCCATCGCCTCAAAATCCAATTTTGCTAGGCAGGGCCAATGTGATTTCTTCCCGAATTTTCCGGGAAGCTTGAATTAAATGGTCAGGCTTGCCGGAAGATTATTGAAAATTCTTCCACATTATATACGAGGGACTACTATCGTCTTCGTCAGGCACTGCCAATCTCCGTTAATTAAACTGTAGCCGTGTTAACCCATTACAGCAGAGAGTGTCAATCATTTTATGCGCTCCTGCTTGCAAAAAGCCAATTTTGCCCTATCATCCTCTATATGAAAATCTACATTGATTACGTCTTAAAGAACCTCGCCGCGCCGACGTTTTTCATAACTTTTTCGCTAGTCTGCGTAGTGTGGCTCACGCAATCGCTTCGCTTTATTGATCTCATCATCAACCAGGGCCTACCGGTAACTGACTTTTTAAAGCTTATTTTGCTTCTTCTCCCCTCCCTTTTTGGGCTGGTGATGCCAATTGCAATTTTGTGCTCATCAATTTTTACTTATAACAAACTAAATAATGAAAGCGAAATCCTCGTGCTCAAAGCCGCCGGTGTCAGCCGCTGGGGCATTGCACGGCCATGCGTAATATTGGCCGGTTTCGTCACTATTATGGGTTATGCGATTTCTATATATTTCCTGCCGGTTTCTTATCGCGAATTCAAAGATACTCAATATTATTTCCGCGATAACTACGCCTCATTGATGCTTGAAGAAGGCATTTTCAATGCTCCATTGCCCGGCCTTACGGTTTACGTTTCAAAACGTGAGGATCAAAGCACGCTAAAAGGCATTATGATTCATGATAACCGAACTCCAACTAAGCCGGTTTCTATGGTTGCCGAAAGTGCAACAGTTGAGCGCGGCCCAAGCGGTTTGCGTTTTAAAATGTTTAACGCTTCACGCCAGATTGTTGACCGGGAAACCGGCGAAGTGAATCTACTTTATTTTGATTCCTACCCTTTCGATATGAATTTTTACACCGGCACGGCCGAAAAAGACCGGGTACGAAAATCCGATGAAATGTATGTAAATGAACTACTAGAGCCAGCCCCCGGGCTTGATAAAAAGCTCCGCAACAAGCAAATTGCCGATGGCCATAATAGACTGGTCTGGCCGCTTTATAACTTCGCCCTGCCGCTGATGGTGCTCGCCATAATGCTTTCGGGTGATTATAACCGCCGTGGCCAAACCAAACGCATCATTACTGCCGTAATATTTGCCATAACATTAATGGCGCTGGGTTTTGCTTTCAAAAACTTGGCAGCCAACGGTAAAGTTTTCACCATTATTTTAATGTATATGCCAAGCACCTTAACAATTCTGGCCTCGCTTTATGTTTTAGTGATTGGCAAAAACCCATTCGCCAAGAAAATCGGCCTTTACGCCGGAGATGAGGTCAAACACTAATGAAATTTCCTACCAAAATATCTCTCTACATGGCCTCGCAATTTATTGTCTGGCTCGGCATTGGCTTTCTGGTTTTCAGCTCGCTGATCTTTTTGGTGGATTCGGTCGAGGTTCTTCGTAAAAGTTCCAGCCGCGATGTTCCATCATCAGTTATTTTCCAGATATCAATTCTCCATTTGCCAAATTTATTGCAGCAAATTTCGCCATTTGCCTTTCTTTTCGGCGCCTTGCTATGCTTTACCAAACTCACCCGCACGCGTGAACTTGTCGTCACCCGCGCTTCTGGTGTTTCAGTTTGGCAATTTTTAATGCCTTCAATTGGCGTTAGCTTCTTAATCGGCATTTTTGTTGTTACTTCCTTCAATCCTTTAAGCGCTATGATGAATGCGCGCGCCGCCCAACTGGAAGATAAATATTTTGATAATGACAGCAGCCAAATAAGCTTTTCAAAGTCTGGGCTTTGGCTGAAGCAGCGCAGTGGCGAAAATGAGGGAGAAACCCTTATCACCGCTGCCAGCATTTCACCTGATAGCCGCAATTTCCGTGATCTCATCATTTTTGAATTTGACAAAGATCACAAATTTGCCCGCCGGATTGATGCACATGAGGGAAAACTTTTGACCGACCAATGGATTTTCAGCGATGTTATCATCAACACGCCAGGCAATTTGCCGCAAAAACTGCCTCAATATACAATCCCAACAAAACTCTCTCTGGCGCAAATTCAAGATAGCTTCAATTCACCAGACACAATTTCATTCTGGGCGCTGCCTGAATTTATCGAAGCGCTTGAAGATTCTGGGTTTTCAGCATTACGCCACCGTTTATACTTCCACTCGATTCTGGCAACCCCGGTTATGTTTGCAACCATGGTGCTACTTGCTGCCGTGTTCTCACTCCGCTTTTCGCGCCGCAGCCGCACCGGTCTTCTTATTACTGGGGGGGTTTTTACGGGCTTCGTGTTTTATTTCATAACCAAGCTTACCGGCAGTTTTGGGGTTGCCGGTGATATGCCTGTAATTTTAGCAGCTTGGACGCCAACCTTCATCTTCATCTTAATCGCCATTTGGCTGCTTTTGCACTTGGAAGAAAGCTAATTTAACTTGACTTGTTAATGTTTATTAACTATTATAATGCCATGATTTATATAAATAATAGCCATGGTTAATAACTTAATTGATGATCAAAATAACGTATTCGTTGTAGTTGAAAAATTAGGCGGAAAAGTTCGTTTTCTTTGTTACGAAGATCCGAATCATTTATTACATGCCGAAACTGCTGAATTTTACCTTAGCCCTCAAAATATTGATGCATTGGCTAGTAGGCATTTTAAACATATGGTTGTTGAAGATCAGGCTGAACATCAGTTTATTTATGATAAGCTAGCAAATAATCAAATATCAAGAGACAATTTTTTAAAATATTTCGCTAGCGGCAGCATGTGGCTTGAAGGCGAAGATGCAAAGAAAAGTACTGAGCAGCTTGCCGATGCCATAACTTATGCCAAAACAAAAGGCATCACAATTCATGCAACTGATAAAGCAGGAATTTTCATGTCTCTTGGTCTCACTATTCGTGATGAGTTCAAGTCATTAAAAACAGATTTAGGTAAAAAAACTTATGGGGAAATATTAAGCAACTTAGAAGCAAGCCATAAGCCTGAAGAAAAACTTTATCTAGAAGATCTTAAAAAACTCAACCTTGATAAAGACAAACCTTTTGCTGATCAAATAAATACTGTCGGCGGTTTTAGAGCTACTATATCAGTTTTGAAAAGGGGTCTTTCTACTCCTGAATTTCAGGAAAAATTAGCTAAGAATTATGACTATTTATCAAAAGAAGAATTTACAGAGCATGTGGTTAACACATTATCTGAAAAAGAAGGAAAGGCATTAACTGCTCTTGATTCCTTGCGTTTTCCCGATGAAACATCTCTTGATGATGAAAAATTTAAAGATGAACTTGCCAAACAATTAACGCTTGAAAGAATAGGGCAGGATAAAAAACGAGCTGAAGATATTGCTATAGCAAGTAATGGCGAACCTACTTCCGTGCTTTATGGAGAAGGGCATTTTTATACGAATTTTGGCCTGGATAAATATTTGCAAACATATGGAACTACGGCAAAAATCGGCATTTCAGAAAATATGCCAAATGAATTAGCAAATCGTTTTGGGCAAAAAGAATTTTATGAAAATTCAAGTATGGCATTTCTGGCGCCAGAACTATTGGCTTCAACGGTAATTAAACTTCAATCTGAAAAAGATAAACCGCTTAAAGCAACGGCTTTTGAATTAAATGGCGCGCAAATTGGCACAGACATCAGCATGGATACTTTAAAGAATGCCCAAACATATTTAGATAACTGCAGACCGCTAAATAAAACTGATTTAAAAGTTCTTGATTCAATTAAGCCAGATCACCAACTTCCGGGGTCTACCAATAAGCACATTAAGGGTAAACAATAAATTAATTCGGTTTGCTCAAAGAAACCGGCACCACACGCCCATCAGAAATTTTACATTCGCCCACTGCCCCGCTGGTTACGCCAAGTGAAGGGTTGGAAAGGGTGAAGGAGCATTTCATGCTATGCGAGCGGTTGCCAATCAACACCGCTACCGCTTTTGAAGAATATTTTATGCTCGCGCTTGAACGGTTAGTATAATGCGTGCGCGTGCTGGTTCCCTTAGTGCCGGCATAATCTTCCTCGCCGCTGCTGCCAGATGAACCAATGCTTTGGCTTTTCTCATCAACCAAATTGCCGGTAAAAAATTCACCGTCGCTGGCAATCGCCGTAATTTTAGCGTTGCTGCCGCTGGTATTTTTGAAGGTGATATTCATGGTGCCGCGCTTGATTCCGTTCTTATCCTGAATGGGGCTGATGGTGCTTGCAGTCATTGGTATGCAGCCACAAAGCAATAATAATACAGCTAATGTTTTTTTCATTCTAACCCCTCAAAACAATTTTTAAGAGGTTACACCAATTTGCTTATTCTTCAAACAAATCTTCCGCTTTTTTATTCGGCGCTTTTAAACCCAAATGCTCGAATGCAACTCGCGTTAAGCAACGGCCGCGCGGTGTGCGCTGGATAAATCCCTGCTGCAATAAATATGGCTCAATAGTTTCCTCAACCGAATCCACCTGCTCTGATAACCCGGCTGAAATTGTTTCAATCCCCACCGGCCCGCCATCATAATTTTCGGCAATAAAGCGAAGATATTTCCGGTCGGAATTATCCAATCCCAAATGGTCAACATCAAGTTTTTTTAAACCCGCATTGGCAAGCTTGGAATTTATTTCTGAATTCTCCATTTCGGCAAAATCACGAATTCTGCGCAGCAACCGCAAAGCAATTCGCGGCGTTCCGCGTGAGCGTTTAGCAATTTCAGTAGCGCCGTCATCGGTAATTTTCGCCTTCAAAATTCCCGCACCGCGCGAAATTAAAGTCTTTAACTCATTGGCATTATAAAATTCCAGCTTCAACGGAATTCCAAACCGATCACGTAACGGATTAGCGATCAATCCCAGCCTGGTTGTTGCGCCAATCAATGTAAATTTCGGCAGGTCAATACGTACCGTCCGCGCTGCCGGGCCTTCGCCGATGATTAAATCAAGTTTAAAATCTTCCATCGAAGGGTAAAGAATTTCTTCCACCGCAGGATTCAAGCGATGAATTTCATCGATAAACAAAACATCATTTGGCTGTAAATTAGTCAGCACCGCTGCGAGATCTGCCGCCTTGGTTAATATCGGCCCGGATGTTGCTCGAAAGCCCACACCCAATTCATTGGCAACAATTTGCGCCAATGTGGTTTTACCCAAGCCCGGCGGGCCATATAGCAAAACATGGTCAAGATGCTCGGCGCGGTTTTTCGCCGCTGAAATAAATATCGATAAATTCTCGCGCAGTTTTTCCTGGCCCGTAAAATCAGAAAGCGATAACGGCCGCAGTGAAATTTCGCCGCTGTCTTCTTCCAAATGCAGAGGTTTCACCACGCTCATCTACCTACTTCCTTCAATGCATCAGTAATTATCTGCTCTAATTTCTTATCGTCATTGGCAACCTTATTCACCGCCAAAAATGCATCCATCCGCGCAATGCCCAAATTGGTCAACGCCGAAATTGCATCTGCTCGAATATCATCGTTGCCACCTTTAACCTTCGACTTTTGACCTTTGACCTCCAGCGGCTCAGCAATTACCGCTCCAACTTTATCTTTCAATTCCGTCACCAATCGCACCGCCAGTTTCGGCCCAACCCCGCTTGCCTTGGTCAAGAAAGTTTTATCCTGCGCAGCAATCGCCTGCGTGATTTCATTCGGCGTAAAAGCTGAAAGCAAAGCCAGCGCCACTTTTGAGCCGACACCCTGCACATTGGTAAGAAGCTTAAACCATTTATGCTCAGCTTGGCTCGCAAAACCATAGAGGTGGATATGATCTTCCCTGACATGGGTTTCAATATAAAGCATCACCGCCGCACCTGTGTTACCGGCAGCAATCTGAGTTTTGGAAGAACAGAAAACTAAATAACCAACACCGTTTACATCAACAATGAGACGGTCATCTTCGATTGAGTCGATAATACCTTTAAGCTTCCCGATCATTCTAGAAGGATAAAGGAAAAAGGATGAAGGATGAAGTGTTTTTTGCGCAACCTTAAAAAGCCTCAATAATCAGCTGAAGATGAAATTGGGTAGATGCGATGGGATTTTGCACACAAAAATTGAAGGGAAAGCCTCAATAATTAGGCTAATACGAGAAAGATTAGCGACGAAAACCCGAGCGTATAAAGACATACGTGAGTGGTTTGAGGAGATAATCTGACAAAGTAGTAGCCAATTAGTGAGGCTTTACAACATGCCTTTTTCTTTGAAGTAACGAGCCGCACCTTTATGCAAAGGAGCTGTGTTACCTTCATGAACTAGGCGTTGCGGGTCAAGCAATGTAAATACCGGGTGGAGGGTTTTGAAATTGTCAAAATTATCAAATACTGCTTTCACAACTTGATAGACTGTTTCTTCATCTTCATCCGCAGTTGTTACGAAAGTTGCTTTAACGCCGATAGTTCTCACATCATTTGGTGTGCCATTATACATGCCACCTGGAATGACTGTATAAGCATAATAAGGGTCTGCTTTGATCAGCTTATCAATATCTGCGCCATCAACCGGAATAATTTTAGTATCGCAAGTTGTCGTAACTTCTTGCACTGCACCGTTCGGGTGACCCGCGGCATAGATCATCACGTCGATATCTTTATTGCAAAGTGCCGCTGTTTGTTCAGATGGGCGAAGTTCGGTAACTTTAGCAAAATCGGTATTTTTCCAGCCTTTTTGTTTTACGATAACATCCATAGTCGCACGAATACCTGAGCCAACTGAACCGAAGTTGACGCGTTTGCCTTTAATATCGTCAAATTTATTAATGCCTGAATCTTTGCGCACAATAACTGTGAACGGCTCGCTATGCAGCGAAAAGAGCGAACGCAAGTTTTTCATAGGTTTTTGGTCAGCGAAGAAATCAGTGCCGTTATATGCGTGATATTGCCAGTCTGATTGAACAACGGCGATATCAATTTCGCCTTTACGCAATAATTCAATATTTTCGATAGAACCACTGGTAGATTCAACCGAGCAGCGAATTCCATGGTCTTTGCGACCACGGTTAACCAGGCGGCAAATAGCTCCGCCAGCAGGATAATAAACCCCAGTTACGCCACCGGTACCAATAGTGATGAATTTTTCAGCAGCCGTTGCGTTAGTTGTATTGCCGGTGAAAATAGCGGCAAGTACAAAAACAGAAACTGTTAGAAATGCGTAAATGGTTTTTTTCATATGAATAAATATCTCCTGACTCTAATAACGAAAAAATGCTGCTCTATCTTTATAAGACCGGCATTGTAATAAACTTTTGGCGAGTTGGCAATAACAAGCCGTGCTGCCAGATAATTGATGTGATTTTTTTAGTCAAGGTGCTTTTTAACTTCTTCTTTAATAAAACTTGATAAATCTTTTCCCTGTGCCGCAGCTGCACGTTTTGGTGCCCAGTTAGCGCCATTCCATTCAAAATATCCGGCTCCTGAATATGGTGATGAAACCCAAATCTGCCGGCTCGGTGTGTGCTTATTTATCACATATTGCCGCCCATCAGGCATTTTCAAATTTAAAACCCCTTCTTCCAACTCAGCCTCCACATCATATTGCTCTTCCAATTCTTCGCAGAATTCGAGCAGTTCATGCATTTTCGGGTCTGCCTTTTGATGATATTCGTTTTCTTCCATAGTTATTGGTTACGTGGTTGCATGGTTACATAGTTTGACATATAACCACGTAATTACGCAACCATGCAACCCCCTTTCAAGTAATGGCCAAACTAACGCCTGAAAAACCATCCTATCGCCCAACTAAGCCGAAGAAAAAATCCGGCCCAAAGCGCCTGCGTAAAACTCGGATTGCTTTAAAAATCATCGCTGGATTCGCCGCCATCTGCTTCATCATTGGCTTTTTCTTGGTGCTGATTTACGGCCATGACCTGCCAGATATTGACAAATTATATGATGATAAACTCCAGCAAAGTATCATGATTTTGGATTATCAGGGAAATCCGGTGAATACTTATGGCGATTATTTCACCGAATTCGTCCAATATAAAGATCTGCCAAAAAACCTGATTGATGCCGTGGTTGCCACGGAAGACCGCCGTTTCTTTGACCATTGGGGTTTAGATATTCGCGGCATGGCGCGGGCAATGGCAATGAACATCATTCACGGCGGCTTAAAACAAGGTGGCTCCACAATTACTCAGCAGCTTGCCAAAAACGTTTTCTTAAAACCTGAACGCAAAATCAAACGCAAAGTGCAGGAAGCAATGCTGGCCATTTGGCTTGAGCATAAATTCTCCAAGCAGCAGATCATCACCATGTACCTAAACCGCGTTTATCTTGGCAGTGGCGTTTACGGGGTTGATGCAGCGTCACGCCGTTATTTCAATAAATCGGTCAAAAAACTCAATCTCTATGAATCAGCGATGATCGCAGGTTTGCTTAAAGCACCAAGCGCTTATGCACCAACCAATAACCCAAAAGCTTCGGCTGACCGCACTGAACAAGTTCTCTTGAACATGGTTGATGATGACAAAATCACCAAAAACCAAATGAATCGCGCACTCCGCACTGGCACTGAAATTCATGTTCAGGCCAACAACCCAAGCACAAAATATTATACTGATTTTGTCGTTGACCAGGTGCAAGATTATGTTGGCAAAGCACCGGAAAGTTTAATTGTCAAAACCACTTTCCGCCCTGATCTGCAGGAACTTGCTGAACGCACGGTCAGCAAAAATATTTTGGAATATGGCGATAAGCAAAACGCTCATCAAGCCGCAATGGTTGTGATGAAGCCAGACGGCGCAGTTTTGGCCATTATCGGCGGGGCTGATTATGCGCAAAGCCAGTTCAACCGCGCAACTCAAGCAGAACGCCAGCCCGGCTCATCATTCAAATTATTTGTTTACACCGCTGCCATGCTTTACGGCAAATCACCGGATGATATGATTGAAGATACGCCATTTTCCATCGGCAGCTGGACGCCGAAAAACTTTGATGGCCACCCGCACGGAACTGTAACTTTGCGTGAAGCATTTGCGCATTCCTACAATTTGGCAGCCGCCCACCTGGCGCATGAAGTTGGCATTGATAACATCGTCTTCATCGCCAAACAAATGGGCATAAAATCACAACTGGCGGCAGTTCCAAGTTTAGCGCTCGGTTCATCCGAAGTTAATCTGCTTGAACTCACCACCGCTTTTGCGCATATTGCCAATAACGGCTATGCAGTTGTGCCTTACACAATTGAAGAAATAGGAACTCAAAGCGGCCAGGTGCTTTACCAGCACGAACCAACACCAGAGCGTCGCGTGATTGATGAAGATGCTGTACACAAAATGAATGATCTCATGATGCAGGTTGTGAAAAGCGGCACTGCGCGCTCAGCCGCAATTGGCCGCGACGTTGCCGGCAAAACCGGCACCAGCCAAGATTTTCATGATGCCTGGTTCATCGGCTTCACTCCACAACTCGTAACCGGCGTCTGGGTTGGCAATGATGATAATGCTGAAATGAAAAAGGTCACCGGCGGCTCAATCCCTGCACGTATCTGGGCTGAATTCATGCGCCCGGCTTTAAGCCAAACTCCGGTTAAATCAATTCCAATCGGCTATGGTTTTGGCAGCGGCATAACCTCTGGCGTTTCAGATTTCTGGAATAGTATTACCGGCGATAATAACGCGCCACCTAAACCGGAAGAAAACCCGGCCGCTTCAGGTTATGGAGATCAACCTCAACAGCAAAACGAAAATGGGGGATATTAATGCCAAACACAAATGACTTTGCATTAAAACTTCTGGAAAAATGCAAAACCTATGGCGCAACCGCTGCCGAAGTCATGCTTGGCGAAAGTTCGGATATTTCGGTTACCTGCCGCAATGGTAAATTGGAAGAAATCCAACGTGCTGAAAGCGCTGGCTTTGGATTGCGCGTTTTTATCGGCCAGCGCTCAGCCATAATTTCTTCTTCCAAATTTTCTGATGCTGATAAACTGGCAGAACGCGCAGTTGATATGGCAAAACTCGCGCCCGTTGATGAATTTGCCACCCTTGCTCCGAAAAATTTGCTTTTCAAAGGCGAAATTGATTTGGAAGTTTTCGATGATAAGGAACCTTCAGAAAAAACTTTGACGGAACTTGCCCATAAAGTTGAAGACTCAGCCCTTAAAGAAAAAGGTATTACCAATTCAGAAGGTGGTGACGCCAGTTTCGTAAGTTATACTAATACGCTTGCTACTAGTGACGGCTTCATAAAAAACCACAATTCTTCGCGCTGCAGCCTTTCAGTTCGCGTTCTTGCCGGCAGCGGTACAGATATGCAGCGTGATTATGATTACTCATCAGCACGCTATATGGCTGATCTTGAAGATGCAGAAAAAATCGGCAAATCCGCTGCCGAACGAGTGCTCAAAAAACTGAATCCTCATAAAGTTAGCAGCGGAAGATTTGCCGTGGTTTATGACCCTCGCGTTTCACGCAGCCTGCTTTCCGATTTCGCTACTGGCATTAATGGATCATCCGTTGCGCGTGGAACCAGCTTTCTAAAAAATAAAATGGGTGAAGAGTTATTCGCCACCTCAATTAACATAATTGATGACCCACATATCAAACGCGGCCAAGCTTCAAAACCGTTTGATGGCGAAGGCGTGAAAATCAGCAAATTGAAGTTAATCGAAAATGGAGTTTTGAAATCTTGGCTTTTGGATGTGCGTTCCGCCAACCAGTTAAAACTCACCACTAATGGCCGCGCCAGCCGTGGAAGTGCCGGCCCATCCTCGCCTTCTAATACAAATCTCTACATGGAAAATGGCAAACTGACAGTGGCCGAAATACTAAAAGATATCAAAAGCGGTTTTTATGTTACCGAAACTTTTGGCATGGGCATTAATTATACTAATGGTGATTATTCACAAGGTGCCAGCGGTTTTTGGGTTGAGAACGGTGAACTTGCCTATCCGGTAAGTGAAGTAACATTAGCGGGAAATTTGCTCGATATGTTTAAAAATATGACCCCGGCAAATGACCTGGAAATGAAATATTCCATCAATGCACCGACATTGTTGATAACGGGTTTAACACTTGCGGGAAAGTAATCTTAATTACTAGTGACCTGAGTTCACTAATGCCGCATTATCTTGTGCTTGGAGCAATTGTAATAATTGGTTAGCAGCGCCAATTGCCGCTTCCATATTTGCAAATTTAGTCTGTAACTGAGTTTTATAAGTACTGACTTGCGTATTTATAATACCAATCTGGTTCTGCAAATCAGTATCTTGGCTAGTCAGATTGGTTATAACTCCATCTACTGTTCCATTACCGGTCGGAATAACGGGCGCGCGTGAAGTTGCTACACCATTAAGTATTGAGTTCAAATTATTGAACATCTGATCGGCAGTGCCTTGATTAATAGCAATATTGATATTGTCTTGGCCAGTTCCCGTATAAAGCATCTGCAAGCCTGCAAATGGCGTACCAGAATTACCGGTAATAAGCGTAGAACCGCCTTGTGAATTATAATTCATATTAATCGGTGTAACCAAAGTCGCACCAAAAATTTGCGTGATCTGCGCCTGACTGCCTGCGGGTCTAGTAGTGTCGATTGAAAGCGCAAAGTCTTTAGTATTAATACCACTAGATCTGGTTATAGTTTCATTGCCATTGCCAGAATAGCCAACGGTAAATTTAGCCAAATCAGTATTTGGCATGCCGCTGATAAAGCTGTTGGATTTTGTCGTGCTTAAAAGGCTGGTCGCATTAGTATTATCACTTGTTATATTGATACCATTCGTACCTTGTGCTGTTCCGATGAGCGAAAGCATAAAGCTGCTACCACTGCTAGCGATTGAAGCAGTAATACCAGTTCCCACGGTATTATTGATATCATTAACCACATCCTGCAATGTATCGCCTTCATTCAAGGTGACCGTAACGCCGTTTAAATTAATGGTTCCGGCAGAAAACATGCCTGGCGTATTGCTACCAGATGCTCCAACTATAGAATTTGTATTAGCATCGCCAAATGGCGAAGATTGCATTGTAGTAGTGGTGCTATACTGCAGAGGAATTGCCGTAACCAAACCATTACTATCAATACTGGTGATTTTTGCCTGCTGCCCAACTGGCTGTGATGTATCAACCGCTATGCTGAAATTGCTGTTAGCAACAGTATTATCACGGCTATAAATATTTATGTTTGAAGTAGATGCCGTAAATGAAAACTCAAAAAGCTGTCTTACTTGGTCAAAATAACTATCCAGATTAGTGCTTAAAGTTGATGGATCGAGCGAAATAATATTATCCACTTCCGGCGTGTTAACAGTATTGCCGGAAGAATCAGTAGTAGTGCCCTTAGGCTGATCGGTAAGTGTCAAGCCAAGATCACCAAGCCTTACCGGCGCATTAGTTTGGCCTGAAGAATAAGCAGATGGAATAGCAATCGAAAGTTGCCCAGATATCATTGCCGATAAACTATTGGCAATAGTGTTTAATGTCGGATCATTGCTCAATACCGCGCCTGAAACTAAGTTGCCGCTGGCATTACGTTGTTGTTGCTGCGCGATGAATGTACGTATTGCATTATAAGAATCAACAAAACTGCCAATTGCAGTGGCAATACTTTTATCATCTTTATCAATTGAAAGTGAAACTGTCTGCCCATTTGTTGGCGCATATAATGAAATAGTCGTGTTATCTAAAAGGTCAGTAATAGTATTTGTCGAACGCGAAATTGTCTGATCATTAAATTCAAATTGCGCGTCACCTGCACCTTGTTTAACGCCAAACATAGTTTGGCCTGCTGGCAAATTCACCGGATCAGTTGTAGTATTAGCAGGTGGAGTTCCAACAGTTGGTAATACACCGTTCGGATCGCTGATTTTAATCGCATTGGCGGCACCGGTTTTAGTTCCTGTCAAAACCAATTCATAGCTATTGCCTGATAAAGCAACAATGCTAGCTGTAACGTTACTTTGGCTAGAAACTGAGTTGATAGCTGCAGCCACGTCGTTTAAGCTATTGCCCTGATTTAGGGTGACATTTATACCGTTGATGGTGAATGTTCCGGCAGCAAAGGTACCGGCTGTATTACTAGGCGAAGCATTGACAATCGAAGTGCTGCGGCTTGTAAAAGTTCCGCTTTGCAAACTTTCGGCTGTAGCAAGATGGTCAACCTGAATTGTGTAATTGCCGATTGGAGCACCATTTGAGGTTTGGACACCAACATAATCAGAAGCCGTAAGCCCACCGGTGATTGAAACGAACGGATCACGCGCATCAAACACATCGGTCGCGCCACTAGTAGTTACACCATTAGGGTTGCGCAAGCCATCTAGACTATTTTGTAAATTAGTAAGAAGGGTTTTTAGCTGATTGTAGGCAGTAACTTGTGCCTGATTAGCAGTAATTTTGGTTTGGTCATTGGTAGCTGGTTGGGCTTTAGCAGCAGCTAAAGCATTGATTAAGCTAGTAGTATCGATACCAGATTGCGACCCGGCCAAGACATTTTTGCCGTTTACAGTGGAGAAATTACCCAAACTAATAGATGTTACCATACCTGGCTCCTTGCAATTTCCGTGCCTACTTGGCATTTCAGGCGAATTTCGCCGAAAAACTTAATTTATTATGGCTTAGAATGGTTAATATATAATTAATAAAGCGATTGCGGGAAAATGTTAATTTATGTTATAAAACATTATGCTGCTTGTTCTGGAAGATACGCCAATAGGGAATTTAATTGACCAATGTACCAATTCTGGCATGGGAGTTTTTTGTCAAATAGACCAGCTTGAGACAGGTTATAATGTTAATTTATTAGTAACTTCAGGCAGCACTGTAATTACAAAATTCGGAACAATAATAGCAACTCCTGAAAAAGCTATTACTAGGGTAGTAACCGAACTTTGCAAAATACTCCAAATAGATCGCAGTACATTGGCAGCATCTGTGCCAGGGCCGCAAGTAGATTCGCTAAAAGTTTCACAAGTTACAGCAAAGCCTAAACGTTCAATCTCAGAAATTACCGCGAATCTAGAAGAGCTGGGGAAAACACTAAAAGGCCGGCGCGAAGCAGCATTTCGCCCTAAGCTTGAAGATTTATCGCGTGAGCTTGGGTTACAAGGAACGGCAAATGGATTATCTTCAGCTTATAGAAAACTAGCGGACTCAATTGCCGCTTACCAGAAACTTGATGATAACACTGAAGCATTTCGGAGAAAATTATCTGAAGCAAAAGAATTATTGCACGAATTAGGAGTGGCGATTCTTGAAACAACAAATGTTCACAAATATTCGGTTTTAGCACAAAATTTAAGATGCGCCCCTTCTCGCTTATAATTGCAAATTAGCCATTTTGAGCTATCATTTGATCTATGCCATTATTTGCCAAAAAACCCGCATCCAACCAAACTGCCTATGATTTCTCATTTGAGAAAATTTCCGGCGGCCAACTTCCACTCGCAGATTTTAAGGGCAAAACCCTGCTTATTGTAAATACCGCCTCAGAATGTGGCTTCACCAAGCAATATAAAGATCTCCAACAACTTTATGATGAATTCAAAAATCGCGGCCTGGTTGTAATTGGTGTGCCGGCCAATAATTTTGGCGGACAAGAACCGGGCAGCAATTCTGAAATTGCCAATTTTTGCGAAACCCGCTTTGCCGTTAGCTTTCCAATGGCAGCCAAAGTTGATGTTGTAGGCAAAAACGCACACCCATTTTATAAGTGGGCTGGCTCTGTGCTTGGCTTTGGCACAAAACCTAAGTGGAATTTCCACAAATACCTGGTCAATAAAAATGGCGAGTTAATAGACTATTTCAACTCTACAACTAGCCCGCTTTCAGACCGCGTTAAACAAGCAATAGAAAGTGGTTTAAGTTAATTTTTTACAACCTATGAGATAGTCAGATTCTACTTGATTTTTTAGGGATATTTAGGCTACATATCCTTGTGTTCCGGAGAACATAAACACTACCAATCGCTCTTAAAAATCAGAAAATCATTAACATTTCTTAACTTCTTCTTGACAGTTACTATTATTATTTAATATATTGTTATGGGGAAAACGGGGTATATGGGTTTCAGCACGATAAACGATAATAATATTAAACAGCTGCATGAAGCAAAAGCTGAAATGGCCGAAGGTTTGGCTGTAGTTGTGAAAGATATTGTCGAAACTGGCCATAATCCTGAGAACACCCTCGAAGACATTATCAAGTTAGCGCATATTTTAGATATTGCCGCGCCTGCCATCAGAACTACTCCTGGTTCATTTAGCGACCCAAGATTCCATCTATTAGATTATATCAAGCGCTACGCTGGCGCACGCACATTAAAAGCAGTTAGCGGTGATGAAATTTTATTTGATAAGACTAAGCCTTTTACCTGCATGGGCCAAATTCAGGAAATTTTTCTCGATGTTTCTGATAAAATCACCAAGCATTTTGTAACCGTCACCGAGGTGCAATATGCTTAAAAACGAAGATAAAATCTCAAAAGCATTTGATGCCGCGCTGGTTGCAAAACAACTTTTGCAAAATAATGTTCCATTAAGTGCTTTCGTTACCGCCGCCGTAGAACAGGCACAACGCTCACAAGGCAACGGCCGCCACTAATCAAAGTTTAAATCAAACCATTGCTCTTGAAACTGTAATGTTCAGTTTCTGAAATTATCAAATGATCATGAATTTTTATCTCCAGCGGTTTGCCTGCGGCGATAATTTGGTGCGTTAAATCAATATCCGCACGTGACGGCGTCGGATCACCACTCGGGTGATTGTGGCATAATATAATTGATGATGCCGCCAGCTCCAATGCTCGTTTTACAATTTCACGCGGATAAGCCAGCGTATGGTTAATTGTTCCTTCCTGCTGCACTTCATCAGCAATCAGCATATTTTTCGAATTTAAAAACAAAATCCGGAACTGCTCATTTTTCAAATGCCCCATCTCCGCCCGGCAATAATCCAATAGCTTCACCCACGAGTTTAAAACCGGCTTCGCCTTGGCTTCACTCAGCAGCAACCTTGATGACGCCTCCTGTACCGTTTTAATAGCCGTAATCGCCGCCTCATTAATCCCCTCAACTTTCGCCAGATCAACTCCGTCCGCCGTCAAAACTTTTGCCAGCGTTCCAAATTTTGCAATAAGCTCTTTCGCTAAAGGTTTCACATCAGAGCGCGCCGAGGCTGAAAATAGAATAATCTCCAACAACTCATAATCCGCCACCGCCTTTGGCTCATTCAAAAACCGCTCACGCAAGCGTTTACGATGACCATGGTAGTGTGGCTTTTCTTCTGAGGATTTTTCTTGAGTTTCCTCTAATATTTCTAATAAATCAGCCATCGATCAAATGTTCCAAAATCGCCTGCCGGATCGAAACGCCAATCTCTACCTGTTCCAAAATCAAACTGCGCGAGCGGTCATCGGCAACATCGGAATCAATTTCCACACCGCGATTAATCGGCCCTGGCGCCATAACTTTCGCCGTTGGCTTGGCAATTTTCAACCGCTCACGGGTAAGCCCGTAATCAGCATGGAACTGCCTCTCAGACGGAACTTCGGAAGCCTGCATGCGTTCCTTTTGCACGCGCAGCATCATAACCACATCAACATCTTTTAAGCCCTTATTCATATCAGTAAAAACTTCCACGCCGCTTTTAGCCAAACTATCATCATTCGGCAAAAATGATTTCGGTGCAATCACGCGTAAATTCGCGCCCAATTTTCCCATCATCAGCAAATTGGAATGCGCCACTCGGCTGTGCAAAATGTCGCCGCAAATCGCAATGTTCAAACCAGCAATCCGCCCAAATGAATTTTTTATCGCCGCCGCATCAACTAAAGCCTGTGAAGGATGCTCATTGGTGCCGTCTCCTGCATTTATCACTGAGCAATCCATATAACCGGCCAATTCCTGTACCTGCCCGCTTACATTATGGCGAATCACAATAAAATCCGGATGCATGGCATTTAACGTCATCGCCGTATCAGCCAGAGATTCACCCTTTACCGTAATTGATGATTTCTCAACATTCATCGTGATAACATCACAATCCAACCGTTTTGCCGCCAGTTCAAAACTAGTGAGCGTTCGAGTTGAAGTTTCAACGAATAAATTAATCGCCGTGCGCCCAGTTAAAATCGCCTGCTTTTTATTAAGAGAACGATTAACCTTTGCGTGCTCATTGGCACGATCAAGAATTTTGCTGATATCAGCAACGCTTAAATCGTTGATGCTTAGTAAGTGTTTCATACTAAAGTAGGCAACCTAAAGAATTTTAAGCAAAACTCAAGAATTACTTGGCGGCCGCAATTTTTTCTAATAAAATCAACCCTATTATGAAAGCAATGTTTGGATTATTGGTTCTGCTTTTCCTGGGCTATCTCTGTTATATAGAGTTTTATAGCAGCCCTACAGTTTCCAAGGAAAGTGCGGTTAAGGGCGAAACTATCGCCGAAGCGCGCCAAAAAAGCGCCCAAAGCAGGAAGGAAGTTGAAATTTTCAAAAATCTTCGTGCCGGAATGAGCTATTCAGAAGCTGAAGAAATTGTTGGCAAACCCGATGATGAAATCGGCTCTGGCATGTATATTTACCGCTACTCAATGGCTGATGGCACCAATGTTGTACTTGGCTTTGTCGACCTTGACCACCTGCTCTATGCCAAACACCAGCTTAAAAACGGCGCTGATGTTGATCTTATTCCCGAAGCCGAGCAGCAAGAAGGCCAATAAACCCAAACCCCGTCATTCCTGCGAAAGCAGGAATCTACTTCTTATTATTCCAAAATTTTTGTGGATATATCATCGCAGAAAGCTTAGAGTTTAAGGCAGATATGAAAAAGCTCCTCCTTATCTTCACCGCTATCAGTCTTGCATCCTGCAGTATTTTGCCGGAAAAAAATGCATCTGATACTCGCAAAAAAGAAATGGATGATGCTTTGGCCTCAGTAGATGTGCCGACAATAGAAAAAACTCTTTATGATTCTGGCCAGGCAGCACTTGCTAGTGGAGATTCGTTCAAAGCCGAATATTACTTTGAGCAGCTCAATAAAAAAGATCCGAAAAATGATCTTTATAAATATAAATATGCCGAAACTTTGCGCCGCCGCGGTGCCTGCGCACAGGCAATTGAACTCTATAGCGATGTCTTAAAAGATAAGCCAAATGATATGAACTCAACCGAAGGCAAAGCGCTTTGCCTTGTCTCTTTAGGTGATTTTCAAAAAGCAGGCCCGCTATTAACTGATATCATCCACAAAGATTCAACACGTTGGAAATCTATCAACGCTGCGGGTTTGATCTTTGCAGTAAATAAAAAATTCAAAGAAGCTAATCAATATCTTGATTTGGCTGCAGAAGTCAGCGGCCGCGCACCCGCTGTGCTTAATAATCAAGGTTTAGTTCGCGCATTGGTTGGCAATTATGATGATGCAATTAAGATTCTGCAGGAAGCTTCAACAAAATCTACTGAAAATCCGGGTGAGAAGCGCCAAATTGATCTGAACCTTGCCATGGTCTATGGCATTGCAAAGAAAATGGATAAAGCTGAAGAAACCGCAAAACCTTGGCTCACCACGCCGCAGCTTTATAATAATATGGGCATTTACGCCGAACTATCTAAAGATTCCGACCTTGCCCGCACTTATTTAAATAAAGCTCTGATGGGAACTTCGGTTTATTATGATAAGGCCTGGGATAATTTAGAGAAATTAAACGGCACCAATAACAATGGCACAGTGAGCAGCTCGAGCCCGGCGGCAAAAACCACAACCACTAGCAAAACTGTAAAGAAACCTAGTAGTAATTAATCACCTTCAACGCCGAAATCTTTTTCCAGCGCGCCCTGCTCTTCGACAATCTTCTGTAGTTTCGGATAATCGGTCTTACCAGTACCAAGCAGCGGAATTTCAGCTATCACACTTCTTCGCGGCGTAGCAATTTCTGGCAAGCCATTAGCTTTTACATATGTCTTAAACTCTGCAAGCGTATATTCTTTATCCGGCAACACCAACACTAATTGCTCGCCTTTTCTTTCATCTTTTACCGCAATCACCGCTGTTGCCACACCCGGCCAAAGCTTATGCGCAAATTCCTCAACCAATGGCAAGCTCACCATTTCACCGGCAATTTTTGCGAATCGCTTAGCGCGGCCTAGAATGCTAACAAACCCTTCCTCATCAATTTTGATAATATCACCCGTGCCATACCAACCATCTTTTGGCGGCTGCAGCACGCCCGGCTTATCAAGTTTCAAATAGCCAGACATAATATTTGCACCTTTAACCCAAAGCTCGCCACCTTCTTTGATACCTTCAACCGGGCGCAATTCGCTTTCAACTCCTGGCACAATTTTTCCCACCGTGCCAAGTTTTGAAAAGATCGGCGTGTTAACAGAAAGCAGCGGCGAAGTTTCAGTCACGCCATAACCCTGCAAAATTCTAATGCCGAATTTATCAGCCCATAATTTGCTGGTGGATTCTTTTAATTTCTCAGCGCCTGCAATCACATATCTCATACTGAAAAAATCATATGGATGCGCCGCATTTCCATATTTGGTGAGGAAAGTATCAGTTCCGCACAACATGGTTGCCTTAATCGCGTAAGAAATTTCTGGGATAATATTATAATGCAGCGGCGATGGGTAAAGGAAGGTTTTCACGCCTGAAACCAGCGGCAAAATTGTGCCAACAGTTAAACCAAATGAGTGGAACATTGGCAGAACGTTTAAAATCACATCACGGTTTGAGAAATCAATCACCGCATCCGCCTGGCGGATATTGGCAAGAATATTTTTATGCGAAAGCACCACACCTTTTGGCGCACCTTCTGAGCCTGATGTGAATAAAATCACCGCCGGTTTATCAGCCTGGATTTTTAGCGCATTCGCAAACGCAGTTTTTGGGAACTTAGAAACAAGCAGAGCTTTTATTTTCGCAACCGTACCAATTGTTTTGGCGACATCTTCCAGATAAACAATTTCCACATCTTGCAAATCTTTTATCAAATCTTCCAGCCCGGCTTTTTTGATAAACATTTTTGAAGTCAGCACAGTTTTAACCTGCGCGGTTTTGCAGGCATTATTCACATTCATCGAACCAGCCGAGAAATTGAGCATCGCCGGAGTTTTGCCAAGTTGGTGGAGTGCCAAAAAACTCACCACATTTGCCACTGAATTTGGCATCAATAGCGCGACATTTTCACCTTTTAACTTACCTTTCAGCGCATTTGATAAAGCAACAATTCGTGTAAACAACGTGCCATAATTCATCGGCTTGCGATTAATATCATCAGCAACAATATGTTTTTTACCGTGGTTATCTGCGCTTTCCAACACGCTGGCAATTATCGGGTGATCAAGATTTCCCGCCAAAAACATGGTTTCAGAGAGCATCTTCTGCAAGCGCATCGCGATATCCGCGCGCCGGCCCTTGCCCTGCACGTTTGATTCGAGCTTAAACGGCGGCATAATCGTAATCGTAATTTTCGGAAACCAACGCTGCCGTATTTTGCCCTTCAACCGCGAGAGCTTGCTATATTTAGCGTTCTCAATATAAACCGGCAAAATCATCGCGCCTGATTTTTCAGCCACCAAGCCCGGCCCTTCATAAACTTTCATCAAACTGCCAGTAACCGTAATGCGCCCTTCCGGAAAAATTACAACCTTGTTATCTTTCTCAACAAATTCAATCAGCGATTTGGCCGACATTGGGTTGGTTGGGTCAAGCTTGAACACATCAAACAGCCACAGCACGCGCTTCACAATCCACATTTGCGAGATTAGCGTATTGATCGCAAAACTAGGTTTCTCTGGCAAAAATGCCGCCAGTAGTGGTGGATCCAAAAACGCGGCATGGTTTGGCATAATCAGCACGCGTTTGCCGGCCTTATGATAATTCTCGATACCCCGCACTTCAACGCGATAGCACAGTTTCAAAAAGCCTTTCAACATCAACAGGGCGAATTTCATGCCTATATTCTATCCAATTTTTCTTAAAACGCTCTTAATATAAACCGCAAAGGCAAGATTGGCCGCTGCCGCCAGGCTAAATATGCCCAGCATGCCAATATGCAGTTTTTCTCCTAGAATTGAGACGATTATTCCCAAAACCACAATAAACAACGCGTCTATCACGTTATCTGCCGCAATTACGCGTGAGCGGCTGCTCACTTCGCTTCTATCTTGAATGATTGTTTTTAGAGGAATTGCATAAATCCCCCCGCAGATGGAAATTCCAAAAATGCTAACAACCACCAAAATATTGGCAATATGCGAGAAAAATTCACCTGGTGTGAGCAATTTACTATCCACCAGCGCGCGGATTTCAGCAATTTTATCAACTGGTACATTGCCGCTTCTAACTGCAATATCAGCTTTAATAATTTCAAGCGCCGGTTTGTAAGAAAAATGCGCGGCAATAATCATGGTAACTGTAAAAAACGCCATGCCAACCAAAGCTTTTGGCGCATATTTGCCGGTAATCTCACCTTTTAAAATCCTGCCCGAAGCTACCGCGCCAATTGCCACTCCAATAGAAAAAACGGCCAAGAGTATTGTATAAACATCCGGATTGGCATAAAGAACTTCGCGCTGGAAAGCTGGGAACAGCGACATGTAAACCGAACCAATCCCCCAAAACCAGGCCGTGCCAATCGCGGCATAATACACGGGTTTATTGGCATAAATAATTTTCAAGTTATTAATATTACTCGCCGCAATATTCCAGTTAACTTTCAAATCAGGCGAACCTATTTTGGCTTTTGGAATAAAGAGTGAAGCGGTAATGCCAATCGCCACTGCCGCCAATAATGTGCAGCTGATGTAAAGCGTTGTTCCCGGTTCGGTAATATTGATCAGTTTACCTTCTTGCGCGCCAACTATACTACCAATAAGAATTGCCAGATAAGTGCCGCCTTCAATAAAACCATTACCAGTAATAAGTTCATCTTTGTGCAACTGGTCAGGCAAAATGCTATATTTCATCGGCGAGAAAAATGTCGCCTGCGTGCCGCCTAAAAACAGCAAGCCAAGCAGCATATAAATATCATTATACCAAAAGCAGATGGCGGCCAAAATCATAATTATCAACTCGAGCAATTTTGTGTAGCGCATAAGTCTTGAGCGCTCATATCTATCGGCCAGTTCACCTGCTAGGCCAGAAAATAAAATATAGGGCGCGATCAAAAACACTGCCGCAATAACCCCAAACGTCTGGGTGGACATGCCTATTGTTGTAGTCGCAACAATTTTATAGGTAACAATCATAACCAGCGCCAAACGAAGTGCATTGTCATTAAAAGCGCCAAAAAATTGCGTGGCAAATAGCGGGAAGAACCGCCGCTTGGTTAGGATGTCATATTTTGGTTTCATAACAAAATACTAGCTCACAAATCCTTAATGTCCAAAATTCATTTCAGAATCTAGCAAAAGATATAATTCAGAAACCGCTTCACTCGTCCTTCCATATAATATTTACAGGCAAATGGCACAACCACGGCAGGGACGGCAAATAAAACAATTGTTTTAAGAGTGGGTTGCAGTGCCAATACAACAAAAGCAGCAATAATAGGATAAATAAAGTTCCATCGGCTTGATTGGATATCTACTTTTATATCACTGCCACTCGATGTGGGAATGATTACTCCATAGGCACGAATGCCAAATAATGTAGTGTCTCCCATCGGAAATACTGTCATTAAATTCACAAGCTTATCGCGAATCTTGAAGCCTTGAAGGGTTATTTCACCTTCAAAAAACCTGCCGAACAGCTGGGTTTCCAAAAAGCCGGCTTTCAATTTCTCAATTACCGCTTCAGAAGCATATGGAACAGATATTACGACCTTTGCCATATAACCTTTACTCTACTTCTGCGGCAATCATCACAGATTTAATGCCCGTGCTTATCAGCTTCCAAAACCGGCAAACCAGTATGTTCAAACGTGTGGAACTCTGGCGGTGACGGCACTGTCCATTCTAAAGTATCTGCGCCTTCGCCCCAGTAATTTGCGCCAACTTTTTTGCCGCGGGTTACTGTGTAGAGCGCTACACCGATAAACCAAACTGTTGCAACAGCCGTAATTGCCGCACCGATTGATGAAATATGGTTCCAGCCAGCGAAAACTTCCGGATAATCAACATAGCGGCGAGGCATACCTTGAAGCCCTAGGAAATGTTGCGGGAAGAATGTAACGTTTACACCAATCATCAACAGCCAGAAATGCACTTGCCCTGCCCATTCAGGATATTGGCGGCCAGACATTTTACCAATCCAATAATAGAAGCCGGCGAACACACCAAAGAGTGAGCCCATTGACAT
>JABDBO010000006.1 GCA_013288575.1 Alphaproteobacteria bacterium | reverse complement strand
CAGCACCTTTTTCCCGCAGGAATTTGAGGCGGTTGATTATAGATTCGCGCACATCCGGAAACAGAACGCCGAAGCTTAAATCCTGCAATTCATCTTTAACTTGTTGCACGGCGATGCGCTCAGCCAGTGGTGCATAAATATCCAAAGTTTCCTGCGCGATGCGGCGGCGCTTATCTTCGCGCATATGTTCAATCGTGCGCATATTATGTGTGCGGTCAGCCAATTTCACGAGCAAAACGCGGATATCTTCTGACATCGCAACTAATAATTTACGGAAGTTTTCGGCCTGTTTGACTTTTTCCTGTTCGGATTTCAGCTCTAATTTTGTGAGTTTGGTAACGCCATCAACTAAACGCGAAACCTCTTCGCCGAATTCGCGTTCCAAATCTTCCAGCGTAACGTCAGTATCTTCAACTGTATCATGAAGCAGCGCGGTGATAATGCTAGCCTCATCAAGTTTCAGTTCCGTGAGAATTATCGCCACCTGAATTGGATGCGTAAAATATGGTTCGCCAGATTTGCGGATTTGCTTTTCATGCGCTTTTTCGCCGAATTTCAAGGCTTTGCGAATTATAGCTTCATCAAAATCCTTATTATAGGATTTGACCTGTTTGATGAGTTCTTCGCTAAGCTCAGCAATTGTTTTAACCATATATTTAATATGGCGATTCTTTGCGGGAAAAACAACTTTAAGCGTTTAAAGCTTAATATTTGGTCCTTAAGCAGGGTGAAATGTGGCTATAAAACAAAGTAATTTAGATGGTTAAGGTTGCAATAACTGAATTATTGGCAATAAAAAACCCGCCAATTAGCGGGTTTTTCTTGGAATGTTTTTTAATTACTCGCCTTCAACGTCATCATCACCAAATGCGAGGTCTGAGCCTTCTTCACCTTCAGTGCCCATATCTTCGAGGTCATCTTCGTCAACCATTTGCATTGCGGTGAGTTCATCGGCAACATCGGGGCGTGGTTTTTGCAGGCCGAAACCGCCTTGGATGTTGTCATCAATAGTATCTTGCTTGCCATATTTCTGGAAGCTTTGCGTGAGCTCGTTACGCAGAGTATCAAGGTTTAATTTGCTCTCAGCGATTTCACGAAGTGAAACAACCGTGTCTTTATCATTATCACGCTCAAGATTGATTGGGTTGCCAGAAGCAATTTGCTTGGCGCGGGTTGCAGAAAGCGCAACCAATTCAAAACGGTTTGGGATGTGTTCGATGCAATCTTCAACTGTAACGCGGGCCATTTTGTTCTCCTAGAACATTAGAATGTTAGAACATTAGAACTTAGATTTTTTATCTTTTACTTTAAGTCCTAATGCTGCAAGCATTTTGATAATCTGATTATATTCAGAATCAAACTGCTTATATTTGTTGGCGTCTATATAGCCTAGTTTCAGGCAATACTTCAACCATATTTTCATTTCACCGGCAGAGCCTAAAGCAATAGTAGTGAAACGTTTTAATTCTCCTGGGTAAAATCTTTGTTTTACAAAGCCTTCACCTAAATTCGCACAAATCGATTTGCTTGCTCTTCTTATCTGCGAAGCCAGATCATATTGTTCAATTTTGGGTAGTGTTAAACTTAACTTATGGATGTCTAGTGAAATGTCGAAAGCCCTTTTAAAAACCTGAAGATCTTCCGCGCTTTCAATATAAGCCATCTAAGTTCTAATATTCTAAGTTCTAACGTTCTACCTCTTAGAGAATTGGAAGCTACGGCGGGCTTTGCGTTTGCCGTATTTTTTACGTTCAACAACGCGGCTATCACGAGTGAGGAAGCCTTCGCGGCGAAGAACTGTGTGGTTATCTGGGTTGTAAAGATCAAGCGCTTTGCTGATACCGTGACGAACAGCGCCGGCTTGGCCTGATAATCCGCCGCCTTTAACGGTGCAGATAACATCAAATTCGCCAGAAGTTTTTGTCGCTTCGAACGGTTGGTTGATCACCATGCGTAAAACCGGGCGGGCGAAGAAAGTTTCAACCGGGCGGCCATTTACAGTGATTTTGCCTTTACCTTTTTTAATCCATACGCGGGCAGATGCGTTTTTGCGTTTGCCAGTGGCGTATGAGCGGCCCAAGTTATCAATTTTTGGCTCGCGTGGGGCAGCAGTTTCTGTTTCTGTGTTTTCAGCTTTGTTTTTAGCTGTTTTGATATCTTTTAAAGAAGCGACGTCGATCATGTTTTTCTCTATGCTTTATTTTCAGTACGTTTGTTTTTAGGGTTTTTCTTAGCCAGGTCAAGAACTTGTGGGCTCTGCGCTGTGTGCGGGTGTTCGGCACCTGTGTAAATGCGGAGTTTGCTCAACTGGTCATTTTTCAATGAAAAACGGCGGCGAGCGAACATGCGAGAAACGGCCAATTCAATAACTTTGGTAGGGTTTTTGCCTTCCAAAATTTTGGCAGCAGTAGTTTCTTTAATACCGCCTGGGTGGCCAGTGTGCTTGTAATAAACTTTATTTGTAGCTTTTTTGCCGGTGATTTTCACTTTATCGGCATTGATGATAACAACATGGTCACCAGTATCAATATGCGGCGTGAAAATGGCTTTGTGTTTGCCACGGAGGATTTTTGAAACTTCGGCAGCTAAGCGGCCAAGGACAACGTTTTCAGCATCAATCAGATACCATTTACGTTCAATTTCTTGTGGTTTTGCAGAGAATGTTTTCATATATATAATCGCTTGGTATTCTTTTTAAGAGTCGCGCATTATGCTTATTTGAATGGGGCCTGTCAACAGCTATTTTAAAGCTTTAATTATTGACCTTTAACTGGCTTTTTCTGGCTGTTGGAGGTTCTGGGGTTTTACGCAACTGCGCCGGGGAAACCGAGAAATCAAGCTCTTCGGATATTGGTTGTTCATTAGGAGAGATATCCCTTAGCGCGGCGCCAAATAATAACGCAGCCTTGCCTGGGTCAGTTTTTATTAATTCTTGCAATTGAGAAGCTGGAGTCAATGTTTTTAGGTTGAGTAATGATTCTGCAATATCAGTTTTTAAGCCGGGGTTGCCGGATTGATCGATGTTAAAGTAAGCTTCAATATGCCCGGCTTTATTATAAGTATAAAAAACTCCACCTTTATGGTTTGTTGAATTCACGTCATAACTAATATGATCAGTTATTCTATAGCTAAAGCCATAATTTGTTGTTGGGTCGCTTATATTTTTTGTATTTTCATGCAGCACAACAACGTGGGAAAGTAGAGGATTATCACTGGTTAAACAGTCAAACACTGTAACATCTTCACCATAGGCTGCCCACATGGCTCCGAGTTCTGGGGCGTAATGGCGGCAGGCGAAATTATTACCAGGATTTTTTGAGTTTTTACCCATCGATTTTGAAAATTCAGAAAAATTGAGTGCTTCCTCAAATTTAACATTAGGAGCAAATTTAGGCTCAAGTTTACTCAGATATTCGATTTCTTCAGGAGATAGAGTTTTTTGGACATTTATTAATATTTTATCAAAAGCCTTGGGATCTTTTGAAGCAAGTTCTTTTAACTCGGAAGCTGATTTGCCAGACACTTCAGACATCTTTTTGCTAAAATTAACTAGTGCTAAATCTGTGGGAACAACTGGCCCATTTTCTTGAAAAAGTTTCTTTTGAAAAATAATATCAAGCAAATCTTGTTGCAGAGGGTTTGTAGTGTTTAAAATTGCATTTGCAATTTTAGGATCAACATCAGCTGGGAATTTGGTTGCATCTCCGGATGCGACTGCTTCCTTACATTGTTTAGCAAACTCAACACAGCGATCAAACCGCTCATCGCCAACATAAGAAACCTGAGGTTTGCCATTATCATTTAGCCAGACTTTGGTTTCCAGAATACTTTTTCCGGTTTGCGAATGATAGATATTATGGCCTTTTTTATTAGTTAGTGCAGTAAAGCCAGGAGGAGTGGGAGGAGTTGTATCAGCCATAAGGTTTTTAAATTATTGTGGGATTATTTTATTGATTTAGGCAGAAAAGTCAATAATTAGTTAAAAACAATTAACTTAATGCGGAGCTGTGATTTTCTTAAAAAGCTTGCTATAAGGCAGGCATGAATAACAAATTTACAGTTTTGAACGAAGAGGCCGGAGAGCGGTTGGATAAGTATTTAGCGGGCAAAACTGGGCTTTCTCGGAGCTATATCCAGAGTTTGATTGAGAATCCGGCAAGGAAAATTAAGGCGGGGGAGGAGATTTCGCTCTCTGTGCCGGAATCCAAGCCGTTGGATTTGACGCCGTGGGATTTTCCGCTTGATGTCGTTTTTGAAAATGATGAGCTGGTGGTGATTAACAAACCGGTGGGATTGACGGTGCATCCGGCACCGGGGAATTATGAGAATACGCTGGTGCATGCGGTTTTGCACCATTGCAAGGGCAGGCTTTCGGGCATTAATGGGGTGGAGCGGCCGGGGATTGTGCATCGGCTGGATAAGGATACATCGGGGTTGATTGTGGTTGCCAAAACTGATGCGGCGCATAAGGAACTCTCGAGCATGATTGAATCTCGCGAGATGAAGCGGAGTTATCTGGCGGTGGTGTGCGGCGTGCCGAACCCGACGAGCGGGGTTATTAAAACTGGCTATGGCAGGCATCCGAGTGACCGGAAAAAGATGACGACGTTTGATTTGACAGAAGTGGTTTTTGGCACCGGAGGATCAAGCCGCCGGCGTGATTATAATGAAAAGGGCGAAATTGAAATTGGCTGGAACACTGAATTTGGCATGGAGCGCAATGCGGGCAAAAAATCAAAAGTTGCGATAACCGAATATAAAGTGGTGAAAGTTTTGGGAGCCGGCGCGGCAAGCATGGTTGAATGTAATTTGCAAACAGGAAGGACGCACCAAATTAGGGTGCATATGAAGCATATCAACCACCCAATTGTGGGTGACCAGGTTTATGGTTCGCGCCGCATGGAAAAAAATCTGCCGAAATTTGAACGGCAGGCTTTACATGCGTATAGGCTCGAAATTCCGGGAGTTGGCACGTTTGAGGCGCCGCTGCCGGAGGATATTTTAGAATTAGTGGGTAGTTTTTAGCGGTTAGCGGGTAGTGTATTTATTCTAATCACTCTCCACTAATCACTATTCCCTTCTTTCTTAGGCCGTCCACTTGCAAGTGGTAGTGCTGTGCAATAGTGCTCTAAACTTCACCCTCTGTCATATAGTCATCTGATCATGGTAACCCTAGCGATAATACAGGCATATATTGCTACACACACTCACCCGCTAAGGACGATGCTTTCATACAGTCCACTGTTATAGGGTATGGACAGTTTAGAGGTCTGTAAGAGCTAGAGAACTCCTATAACCAGGCTCTCTAGTTCCTGGTTACAGCTCTAATTATCCGCCCACTAACTCTTATTGTCAAATTAACGGGTGTAGATTTATTGGAGGGTTTTCAGGAGGTTATTTAAAAAGTTGTCATCCTCGTGCTTTTGCACGGGGATCCAGTGCGGTCTTCACACAACCTGGATCCTCGGGTCTAACCCGAGGATGACGATTGTGGGAAAATTTAGCGAATTGCTAGGCATTGTTTTTCAGCTTATCCTCATACCACGTCTCGCCGATGGCAATTTTTTCGCGACCATTTTTTTCGCGCCATTCGTTGGTGTCGCGTAAGGAATAGATGCAGCCGCAATATTGCTGGGCGTAGAATTCTTCGCGTTTGGCGATTTCGTACATGCGAGCACCGCCGCCATCTTTGCGCCAGTTGTAATCCCAATATTGAATTCCTTCATAGTGGCTGGCGGCGTAGTGGCCACTCTCGTTGATTTGCTCCATGTTTTTCCAGCGCGAAATTCCAAGCGAGCTGGTGATTACGTTAAATCCATGTTCATGCGCATAGAGTGCAGTGCGAAGGAAGCGCATGTCAAAACACATGCTGCAACGGCGGCCGCGCTCCGGATCTTTTTCCATACCTTTGGCGCGGGCAAACCAATCTTGCACATCGTAATCAGCATCGATGAATGGGATGTTTAGTTTTTCGGCGTAGCGGATGTTTTCTTCTTTGCGGATGTTGTATTCTTTTAAGGGGTGGATGTTGGGGTTATAGAAAAATATGGTTTGCTCAATGCCGGATTCGGCAATAGCCTCCATCAACTCGCCAGCGCAGGGCGCGCAGCAAGAATGCATCAGCACTTTGTTTGATGGGTGCGGAAATTCTAGCTTTTCTTTGCGCGGAGTGGTGTATTGATGACTTTGAAATGACATTATATTATAATAAGATAGGAAAACTATTATGTCTATATTTGCGGTTTTGGTCTCATTTAGCATGTTTTTCAGCACCGCGCCGGGCTGCGCGCAAAATCCCCATTTGTGCATGATAACCAAGGATTCATGCTTATCAGAGCCTGAGTTGAAAAAGGTAGATGAATTCTGCAGTCATGGGCTTTGCGGCGCATGCATGGTGCAGAAAGTGCAAGACGTTTGCTATGAAACTTATGGTTCTTGCAAGCAAACCGCAGGTTCTTGTGAGTGGGAGAAAACTGCCGCTTTGGAAAATTGCGTAAAACAGGCTGATGAAAAAGAGGCGGCATGTAGGAAAAAAGAATGCCAGCCAAATGGAGCTTGTAGTGACAATTTTTTAAAATGCATAGAAGATAGCAAAAAGGAACTGGTGCCGGCTTATAAGACGAACATGATATTTAATAATTAGTATTATTTTTTCTCATTTGCCAAGCGGGTAGCAAAAACCCGGGTTAATAACAAACTGGAGGCGCCCATCATTATATTTAAAAAATCTGCATGCTGATTATCATTGATCAAAGCAGCAAACTCGGCATTTTGAAAAGCTTCTACTTCGTAAGAATCGTCATGTTTACGATCTTTTGAATTGAGCCATTCAGAAAATTTTCTTCTATCTTCAGCTGTTTCAGGGCTACTAAAAGTATTGGCTTCGATTCCATTTTCTCTAGCATATCTCCCCAATTCCCTGATAATTGCCTGAGCACAATCACTCAAAGCTCTAGGAATTGCCGTCGGCGGCCCTCCTAGTTCTCCACGTAATTTTACGGTCTGCGGACTCCTTAATTTTTCCCATAATTTTAATGTAAGCAGAGTAGCGTTAAGCGGGTCTGCTTCTTTAACCAGATAGGTTTCAAAAGTGCTTTTATCATTTGCATCTACTTCTGTGATAAGTGGAGCATCTAACTTGATTAAATTATCTGTATAAGTTTCTAGAATTGGCCAGATTCTAGATTTTAATAATCCGCCTACATGGCCAGAATCACTTTCTTGCATCACTAATCACCCGCAATAATTCGCTCGACTAGTTCTTTTACGCTTGGGATATAGCCGTCTTTATAGAACGGGTCATCGCGGAATTTGTAAGCGTTATGGCCGGAGAACATGAGGTTGTGGTCAATATCGCCGTGATCGATGCCAATATCTTGTAAGGTTTTCTGAATGCAGAAACTGCGCGGATCCGGGCGTTTGCCAGTGGTGTAATCATCATGATCTTTCCAGTTGGAAAAGCGGCAGTGCGAAAGGCAGCCCATGCAATCAACCTGATCTTTGCGGATTTCGGCAGCTTTTTCAGGCGTGACAAAAACGAGTGTGTCATCAGGAGTTTTCAAGCCTTCGGTAAAACCTTGCGCAATCCAATCTTCGGCTTTTTCGCGATCTTCAGGTGTTACGAAAACTTCACGGCCGCGAGGACCAAGTGCAAGTGGAGTTGCCAAATGGTTATCAGGCGCAGTGCGATAGGCAATCTGGCGATGGCCGCGAGCATCAAGCTCTCTAATATAATCATTATTCACAGCCGATGAATAAAAGCCGGTTGGCGAAAAATTGTTTAGGAACACATCGCCTTTTTCAAGATTGAGCAATTTCTTTTTCCATTCGTCTGAAACCGGGCTTTCTTTAGTGACGATTGGACGCGTACCATATTGGAAAACGATTGGGCCAATTTCCGGATTATCAAGCCAGTGCGACCAATCACGCAAATACCAAACACCGCCAGCCATAACGATTGGAGTATCATGCAGGCCGACTTCGTTCATGAATTTGCGGAGTTCAGCCACGCGCGGATATGGATCTTCCGGTTGACGCGGATTTTCAGAATTGGAAAGGCCATTATGGCCGCCAGCCAGCCACGGATCTTCATAAACCACGCCGCCGAGCCATTCCTTGTTTTTTTCGTAAGAACGCTTCCATAGCGCGCGCATTGCACGCATAGAGGAAACGATTGGATAATAGTGAACTTTGTATTTCGCGGCGATTTCGGCCAGTTTATATGGCATGCCCGCGCCGCAGGTAACACCATGAACTATGCCTTTGGTTTTCTCTAACACACCGTGGAGAATTTCCTGGCAGGCAGCCATTTCCCACAATACGTTTATGTGGATGCGGCCTTTGCCTTTGGATTTGTTCCAGGCAATTTTGGCCTGTGAAATTGCGGCCTTGATTGAATATTCGATTAACTCTCTGTGTTTTTCGATCCGGGTTTTTCCTTTGTAAACCAATGGGATATAATTGCCGTTATCATCAATCAGTTTGCAGTTTACGCCTGAAAATGTGCCAACCGCACCGGCTTCGGCGAATGCGCCGGATGATACGCCATCAGAAACGGCAACACCTTTGCCGCCTTCGACGATGGGCAGAACTTCCACCCCGGAAATCATTACTTTTTTGAGGCCTTTGAGCATTTATGGAAATTATAGGAATTTTAAGCGAATGTCTATCTTATTATCCGCCTGTTGAGCGGATATTATTTTTCCCAGCCGGATGTTTTTTGAGTTGGCGGTTCTCTATGAGAATTTTTTGGATGTTTTCCAGTTCTTTCGGTGAAAGATGCAGGTGCTGGAGTGGTTTGACTATGTTCAGGTTTTTTATGGGATGGCTCTGGCTGATTTTTCAAATTCGCTACAAAAAACATGCCTACTGCCACCACAGCGGTAACGCCTGCGAAAATAAATGTTCTATCATGAGGTTTATCTAGCTCACAAAATTGCTCCACCAAACCTATAACTTCGTAATGGTATTCAGGGATACGTTCTTTAAGAGTTTCAGCTACTTTGCGTAAAGCAATTTTATCTTCTTCAGTAAGAGAACCACTTTTTCTTCCTATAATATCTCTAATCTCAATGAGAGGAGAAATTGATGTTGTACCAACCAATAGCTTTTCTCTTCTGACTTCATCTTGAATTTCCCAGAGTCTTGTTACTATCTGCTCTTTATTGAGGCTCGGATCATAAGTTCTATAAGCTCTATAGAATGGCTGTGCGTTAACAACTTCATCTGGCCTAACAATGTGCAAGCCGGTATATTCGGGCGGGCTGCCTGTTTCATTATTTGGATTTAATGGTATGATTTTATTAGTATCCATATAGTTGAATTTGTTGCCGCGCTTTTATAAGCCAATTATTAATATTTGTCAACTATTAATGCGCTTCGCCCCAGTGGTTGCCGCAGCGGGCTTCGACCAAGATTGGAACAGAAAGCATGGCGGCATTTTCCATAATGGATTTGATTTTTTTGACGGCTTCATTGGCCTCGGATTCTGGCACTTCGAAAAGTAATTCGTCATGCACTTGCAAAATCATCGGGAAGTTTTTGCGGTCCAGCTCGATCATGGCTTTTTTGATGATGTCAGCAGCAGCTCCCTGTAATGGCGCGTTGATGGCGGCGCGTTCGGAGAATTGGCGCACGGCGTGGTTTTTATCATTGATGCCGCGAATGTAGCAGCGGCGGCCGAAGATGGTTTCGACATAGCCGTGCTCGCGGCAGAAGGCGATGGTATCATCCATATATTTGCGGATACCGGGATATTGCGCGAAATATGATTTGATATAGGCGCCGGCAACATCGCGCGGAATTTTTAGGCGCTGCGATAGGCCGTGGGCGGAGATGCCGTAGATGATGCCGAAGTTGATGGTTTTGGCGCGGCGGCGGTCTTCGCTGCTAACTTGGTCGAGCGGGACGCCGAAAACCTGATGCGCGGTGATGGCATGGATATCTTGGCCGGTTCTGAAGGCCTCTTTTAATGATGGGATATTGGCGACATCAGCGAGTAAGCGCAGTTCGATTTGTGAATAATCAGCCGAGATTAATTTGTAGCCCGATTCGGCGATGAAGGCGTTGCGGATGGCGCGCCCCTCTTCGGTGCGGATGGGGATGTTTTGCAGGTTGGGCTCGGTGGAGCTTAGGCGGCCGGTGGAAGTTACCGTCATCGCGAAAGTTGTGTGGACGCGCTGGGTTTTGGGGTTGATTTGTTTGGGCAGTGAATCGGTGTAGGTTGATTTTAATTTTGAGAGTTGGCGCCAGTCCAGGATTAGCTGCGCGATTTCTACGCCCTGCTCTGCCAATTCGTCAAGCACGCGCGCACCGGTGGAATAATTGCCGGTTTTTTTGGATTTTTTGCCGCCGTCTAAGCCCATTTGGCCGAATAGTACATCGCTGATTTGTTGTGGGGAGCCGAGGTTGAATTCGCGGCCGGTGATTTTGTAGATTTGCGCTTCCAAGCTTGCCATTTTTTCGGCGAATTTGCTCGACATTCCGGCGAGCATCTGCGGATCAATTTTCGCACCGCGATTTTCAATTTTGGAGATTATGCCGATTAGTGGTTTTTCGATTTTCTCATAAATGGTGACGAGTTTGTCGTGGAATAATTTTTGTTTGGCGGTGATTTGCGCGCGGGTGAGGAATTCGACGATTTCGAAAGCGATTTTGGCGATGTCTTCGCTAGCGACATCTTTCAATTGGATTTTGTTGCGGCCGCTGCCGAGCAAGCTTTCAAGCTGTGGGAATTCGGGGGCGAGATCTTCCAGGCTGCCGTTATTGAGGCCGGTGTTTAGGACATATTCCATGATTTGGATGTCGTCGAAAGCCAAGGATGAAGGATGAAATATGAAAGATGAAATTTTATCTTTCATATCATGGAAAATTTTTAGCACCGCCGGATCAGCGAGAATTTCTTTGAGGGCAGAATTCACAGTTTCACGGGTGAGACCAGTAGCGGGTGCGTCGCCAAAATCGAAGCCGTCTGACATTTGGCGCTCGCCGTATTTTATGAAGCAGCTGCGCAGTCCATCAGAGAGGGCAACTCCGACGTTTTGGGTTGGATAAATTGCCAGACGGGCGTTGTTGCGCACGGGTTTTAGCCAGGTTTCCAGTTCAGCAATGGTGGAGATTATTTTGCGGTCTACTGCCAAAATTTCTTTGGTTTTTTCGGCAACGTGGACAACCGCATCTTGCGGCGGTGCGGTGCCGGAGATTTTGGAGATTATGGATTTGAAACCGTGTTTTTTTGCGAATTCTAAAACGCGTGAATCATCTTGAGTAGTTTTTAAATCATCAAAATTAAAATGGAGTGGGACGTCATAATGGAGTTTGATCAGCTCGCGCGACATCAGCGCTTTTTCGCGGCTTTCAAGCATTACTTCGCGGCGTTTGTTTTGTTTTATTTCGCCGGCACGGGCAAGGAGTTCGTCGAGGCTCCCATATTGGTTGATGAGTTCAGCCGCGGTTTTGGGGCCGATTCCCGGAACGCCTGGGACGTTGTCGGATGAATCACCAATCAGCGCCGATGCATCGAGAACTTTATGTGGTGGCACGCCGAATTTCTCAACAACGTCTTTTTCTTTGATGAATTTGTTTTTGACCGGATCAAACATTTTGACCTGGTTATCGTGCACGAGCTGCATGAGATCTTTGTCGGAGGAAACTATGGTGACTTCAATCCCCTGCTCGCTGGCTTTTTTAGTGAAAGTTGCGATGATATCATCGGCTTCAAAACCTGCCAGTTCATAGCTTTTGAGGCCAACAGCAGCGGCAGCATCACGCACAAGGGCGAATTGCGGTTTTAAATCTTCCGGCGCTTCGGGGCGGTTGGCTTTATAATCAGTATAAATTTCATTGCGGAAAGTTTTGGAGCCGGCATCAAAAACCACGGCCATGTAATCTGGTTTGTGGTCTTTTAGGAGTTTGGTCAGCATATTGGTAAAACCATAAACCGCGCCAACGGGAACGCCTTCCGGGTTTGAGAGCGGCGGCATGACGTGGTAGGCACGGAAAACAAAGCCGTAGCCATCAACCAGATAAAGTTTTCTGGTCGCAACATCTTGTTTTTTCTCTGGAATTGCCTGAGACATTAAAATTGCCTTATTTGCATAGTTTGTAATATTGGTTTAACATAGATAAACTATAATCAGCGAAATTCAACAGCAGGAATTATAAGCGGGAATTTATGGCAGATAAAAAACATCAGCATCAAACGGACGCGGTAATAGTTGGCGAAGGCGAAGTGCTTTCAGTAAAACATGGTGGGCATACGTCAGAAACGAAAATAGTTAAAACAGTTTCGAAACTATTAGATGATGATAGATTTAAAAGTCTGGTTTCAGAATGCAAAGAACATCCTAGCTTTAAAGCATTGGGAGATTTGGTTGGTTATGAAGAAGCTAAGTTCAAAAAAGCAAAATTGAATGATGAGCAGCAGGAATCTGCCAAAAATCTTTTAAACGAATTGATGCAATTTAAAGCAAAACAGAAATCTGATAATAGTGTTGAAGACAAGGCTGATAAGAACGGTACCGAGAAGAAAATAACCGCACCGCCTGTTTATGCGCTGGCAAATTCGGCCAAAGAGCGCGGCAATACTATTGGTTAAATTATTTGCTTAGTTTATAATAGCTAATTCCAATTACCTAAGTGGCAACCTAGGTTCAATAAATTAGGACGATTTGTTTACTGAATCTTATTAATATAATTGACTCCAATAGTTAATTATCTTTATATTATCAATTGATTTAATATAAGGATTAAATATGGCTACACTAAGTATACATGGAAGAGATACAACTCCTCAGCTAGCTCTAATTAAGCAAATTGCAAATATTTTTCGAGCTAAGACAGGAGAAACAGGAAGTAGTATCATGGAGCGCTCTTCAGAAACGCATTATGGAGCAAATTTTCGTTTTGATGATGGTAATAGTATTACTTTGCATGTTAATGATGGTGATACAGCTAGCATTACTTTTGGAGTGGAAAATCATCCTAATTCACCAGGTTTTAGAAATGTTGCCATCAATCAATTGCATGTAATATTAGTTCAGATCAGTGCATTTATTGATTTTCCTGAAGTAGGGAAATATGGAAAAGCACGCCGGGAAGGTGGCGAACTACCTCAAAGTCTTAACACTCCAACTTTTAGAGAATTTGAAGAAGGGCTTAATCACAGCATTAATTCTCAATATATGACCAATGCAGTTGATTTGAAAACTTTATGCAGAGCCGTTAGTAATTTGGCCGCGCGATATGGTCTTCCCATGATATTAGGATTGGAGCCAGATGATAGAGCTCCTCAATAGCTAATTCCAATCACCTAAGTGGCTTGCTTGAAACACTGAGAGAGCAGCAATCGCTGCGGTTTCGGCGCGGAGAAGACGCTCGCCCATTGTTACCGGAACCACGAATGGTTTTTCACGCAGCATTTGGAGTTCGTCTTTAGAAAATCCGCCTTCTGGGCCGATTAATATTGCATAGCCGAAATCTGATTTTGGCAGTGCGGCCAAAGTTTCGGCGATTGGTTTGCCGTTTAGGCTTTCATCACAGAAAATGATTTTTTGCATGACATCCCACTTCTCAAGCAGTTTATCGAGATCAACAATTTCGTTTATTTCGGGAATGGTGATGCGGCCGGTTTGTTCCGATGCTTCAACCGCGTTGGCTTTTAAACGCTCATAATTGATGCGGCCAACCATGGTGAAGCGGGTCTGCACTGGTTGCAGGGCGGTAACTCCTAACTCGGTGGCTTTTTGGGCGAGCAGATCAATTTTACCAAATTTAACGGGGGCGAAAATTAGTGAAAGACGGGTTTCGGCTTTAGGTTGTTTGGTTTGTTCTTTAAGTTCGATAGCGCGCGCATCACGAAGCACAGCCTTGAATTCACCGGAATCACCATTAAAAATGAAGAGTTCTTCACCAATCTTGCAGCGCAAAACATTGGTCATGTAATGAGATTGCTCTTTGGTAAGCTCTAAATTTTCGCCTATTGCTAATTTGTTATCTGAGTATAATCTGATTTTCATGAAAGCGAATATAAATGCTTATTGGCGTTTGGCAAGGCTCGATAAACCGGTAGGTGCTTGGCTCCTTTTGCTGCCGTGCTGGATGGGGTTGGCGCTTTCGGGAAATTTTGACATTTGGCTTTATATTTTATTTGCAATTGGCGCGTTTGATATGCGCGCAGCGGGCTGCGTGATAAATGATATTGTTGACCGAAAGTTTGATGCAAAAGTTGCGCGGACGAAAACGCGGCCGATAGCGAGCGGGGAAATTAGTGTTTTTAGCGCGGTTGTGTTTTTGGTTTTGCTCTTAGCAGTTGGACTGTTAGTGCTTTTGCAATTGCCGATGCTGGCCGTGCTGATTGGGTTTGTTTCGGTGCCGTTATTTGTGCTCTACCCTTTTATGAAGCGCATAACTTACTGGCCGCAGTTTTTTTTGGGGCTGACGTTTAATATCGGGATTTTGGTTGCTTATGCGGCGGCAACAGATGCGATTTCGCTGAATACTATGATATTATATTTGGGCGCGGTTTGTTGGACGCTGGGTTATGATACAATTTATGCGCATCAGGATAAAGCGGATGATATGCGAATTGGCGTGAAATCTACAGCTTTGCGCTTTGGGGAAAGCACTAAGTATTATGTCGCAATATTTTATGCGCTGTTTGTAGTGGCAGTGGCTTGTTCAGTTTCAGGCTTGGCGGGGTTTATTTTCTTAGGGCTGGTCGCAGAGCATTTTGCCTGGCAGGTGAGAAGGCTGGATATTGATGATGAGGCGCTGTGTCTGCGGATGTTCCGCTCAAATATTTATGCTGGGTTGCTGGTTGTAGCGGCGTTATTAATGAGCTAAGTTTCCAGCAGTTTTGCTTTTAGCTGCTCTGCACTGTCTGATTCGATGGCGACGGTGATTTCGAAAATTTTGCGGTGGAGTAAGACTTTGAGGATTTGGATTTGCTCGGCATAATCATCAACAATTTCGCTGACATCATAGAGTGAGCAGATGGAAAAATCACGCAACCCGCTGCCGGAATAATCGGCAAAGTTTTTGATTTCTTTTACTTCCGGGTCTTCTTTTAAAAGGGCGAGTGAGCTGTGGATATCGGCAGCGGAGAAGCTGCGGGAAACTTGGTTTTCGAAGTCATCTTCAATGCAGAATAATACGAGATTGCTTAAAAGCGCTGGGAAAACAATGCTGGCAGCGTCGAGTTTTTTGTCGCCGGTTAATTTGAAGTTTTTTTCTTCACCACCGAGTTTTTTGCGGAGCTCAATTTGATCAGAAAAATGTTCTATATGCTGAAGGCCGTTGAACATTTTCTCAAGGAATTTGAAAATGTGGGCGCGGTTTAGCTGGAAAATATCAACCCAAATATCTGGCGCGGAATGGCTAATGCGCGAGAAGGTTTTGAAGTCACCATCTTGTTTTACATCAACACCGTATTTTTTGTGGTGGAGAGCCATTTTATAGGCATAGCTCAATAGTTGCGGGACATGGGAAACCAATGCGTAGATTTTATCATGTTCGCTGGCAGTCATAATTTCGGTTTGCGCGCCAAGATCTTTCCACAGGTTTTCAATTGCGAGGTTTATTTCATACGGAGTTTTTGGCAGCGGGGTTAAAATTACTTTTTTGCCTTTGAAAAGTTTGGCATCCCCTGCTTCATAGCCCGAAATTTCCTTGCCAGCGATTGGGTGGGCGGGAACGAAATTTACGCCAGGCGGCATGGCGCGAAACACGGTGAATATTGCCGCTGTTTTTACTGAGCCGACATCAGTTATGATTGTGCCGGGCTGGAGGTATTCAGAAATTTCGTGCATGATGGCTTCATAATGGCTCATCGGCGTGCAGAGCATAACGATATCGGCATTGGAAACTGCTTCCTGCAAATTATCAGTGGCAACATCAACGACTTTATCTGCCAGTGCTTTTTCAGCAGTTTTGAGGCTGCGGTTATAGCCTATTATATGGTATTTTCCTTTCAATCCGCGTGCGACGGAAGAACCAATTAAACCCAAACCTATTATTGCCAGTTTTTTCAAAAATACCTCTCCTGATAGAAAATCCATAGCCGTTTTGAAACAAAACTCAAGAAAAGGCTGACATTCGGCACGAAAATTGCATATTATTTGGGCAGAGGTATGTAACTTATGAAAAAATTTATTCTCGCTATCGGATTTATCCTAATTTCATTCTCAGCCCAGGCTGATGATAAAGGTGGAATTGCCCAATGTACCTCAAAAAACGTCGGTGAATTATCATGCCAGGCAGGCAAATCATGCGAATGTAAATTTTTCCGCGCTTCGGCTATGGCGGGAACGCCAGACAGATTTAGCTGGGATTGCGGAATCAACCGCCCGAATTGCGGTTCTCAGGATGTGAATGTGACCACTACTCCGGCTTATAATGGCCCAAGTTCAGTAGGTTATGGGGTTTCAAATTCAACAACGAATTTGACCAACTCGCCAACTAGCACTCAGCAACAGAGCCCAAGCACAACGCTGAACCAGCAGCAACAATCACCAACAACTAATAATACGACAACGTCAACGCAGAACCCTACGCAAACACAAACTCAGAGCGGCACTCAGACGAATTCTCAGAATAGTACGCAAACAAATCATTGATATTTATAAGTTTGTCATAAAAGAGTAATATAGTTGAGCTATTGTTAGTTACATTTTTAACTAGGTAGCAAGTATGGGAGAACTTTCCGATCTTTGGGATGATATGCTGGATGAGAATGGTCAAGAACCGACCAGGCGTTTCAATTTATATCTTGATGCGCAATTTCAACCGCCGGCAGCCGGGAAAACAGATGAGGCACCAGTAAATGCTCATACTTTTCTTTTAGAACTTGAACAAAGAGCGAAAACAGGTTGGGCAGAAAAATCAGGAAAACCACATCCACTTACTACTTCAATTCTTAGTACTGCTGAGTCTGATATACCTACTCCGCCGTCCATCCACCATCGATAGAGATATGCGCGCCGGTGATGCTTTGGGCAGCATCTGAGCAGAGATAAACAACCAGTGAAGCGATCTCTTCGGTTTTGACGAATTCTTTGTTTGGATGTTTGTCGAGCAATTTGTTTTTCTCATCTTGTTCGCTATCACCATTTTTGGCAGCGTTGTCTTTGATTTGTTTATCAACCAATGGCGTTTTTACGTAGCCTGGGCAGATTGAGTTGCAAGTGATGCCGAAAGTTCCGGTTTCAACAGCGACAACTTTGGTGAGGCCGACGATGCCGTGTTTGGCGGCGACATATGCGACTTTGCCAGGAGATGCCACGAGGCCATGCGCAGAGGCGATGTTGATGATGCGGCCAGATTTGCGCTTTTTCATTTGGGGGAGAACTTCGCGCACGGCGTAAAACGCAGATGATAAGTTGGTGGCTAAAATTGCTGCCCATTTATCGACTGGGAATTCTTCAACTGGTGCGACGAATTGGATGCCGGCGTTGTTGACGAGAATATCAACCTGGCCTGCATCGTCGATCATTTTTTTGACTTCGTCATTATTAGTAACGTCGGCAGCGCTGTAAGTGACTTTTACTTTATATTGCTTTTCCATATTCGAGCGTTCTTGCTCGATTTGTTTAGCGTCACCAAAGCCATTCAACACGATATTGCAGCCCTCGCCTGCCAAAGTTTTGGCGATTTCCATGCCGATGCCCGATGTTGAGCCAGTTACGATTGCGGTTTTACCTTTGAGTGATGATGCCATTTTAGTTCTCCTGTTTTTTTTAAATTATAAAATACGATATAAAGAAGCGATATAATTATGAAGAATTTCCCACGAATTTTTGCGAAGTGAAAATTCGGCGCGCCCCCTTTGGGGGGTGGAGGGGCGCGCGGGTTCACATGTTCCGTAGGTTTTTGTAGACATTACGTTTTTACCTTCACGTATGAACCAGGCGCGTCTTCGATAGATTTTTTGATTTTGCGGGCAGGAACTTTTTCGCCAGTGTGCTTTAGCACCCATTTGCCCCAATTTGGCCACCAGGAGCCTTCGACTTCCTTAGCAGAATTGATCCATTCATCGGCGGAATCCGGCATTTTATTGCTTTCCCAATGCGGATATTTGGTTTTCTTTGGCGGGGAAACTACCCCGGCGATATGGCCGGAATCTGCGAGGATGAAGTTGACGTCTTTTAGGATGTGCGCGCCTTTATAAGTCGATTTCCACGGGGCGATGTGGTCTTTGATGGTGCTAAGGAAATAAGCAGGAGTTTTGATTTTGCTTAGGTCAATTTTGACATTATCAATCGTGATGCCGCTGGGTTTGGCGAGTTGGTTGTTGAGGTACATGTTGCGCAGGTAGAAGCTGTGCATTTTGGCGGGCATGCGGGTGGTATCGGAATTCCAGTAGAGAATGTCAAACGAGAATGGGTCGCGGCCGAGCAGATAGTTGTTGACAACGAATGACCAGATGAGGTCATTGCTGCGGAGCATGGCGAAGGTGGTGGCCATTTCGCTGCCGTCTAAGTAACCGGTGCGGCTCATGCGTTTTTCCATGACTTTGACTTGCTCATCATCAATGAAAATTGAGAGTTTGCCTGCATCGGAGAAATCAAGCAGTGTAGTGAGGAAAGTGGCGGATTTGATGCGATCTTGCTTTTTGGCAGCCATATAGGCAAGCGATGTGGCAAGCAGCGTGCCGCCTAAACAATAGCCGATGGCGTTGATTTTTTTCTCGCCAGTGATTTTTTCGATTTGGTCGAGCGCGGCAAAAATACCTTCATGCATATAATCGGCAAAGCCTTTATCGGCGTGTTTTGAATCTGGATTGACCCAGGAGATTATGAACAGCGTGTGCCCCTGCTCTACCAGCCATTTGGCGAGCGAATTTTCTGGGCGAAGATCAACGATGTAATATTTGTTGATCCAGGCAGGGATGAAAAGCAGCGGGGTTTTGTGCACGGTTTTAGTTTGCGGCTCGTATTGGATTAGCTGCATGAGGTCATTTTGGAAAACTACTTTGCCGGGCGTGATGGCAAGGTTTTTGCCGATTTCGAAAGCTTCCAGATCCGTTTGCTGGATGGCGCCGCGTTTAACATCATCAGCTAGTTTTTTTAAGCCTTCGACCAAATTATCTGCATTGGTTTCGAGCGTTGCACGCAGCACTTCAGGATTAGTGAGAACGAAATTGCTGGGGCTGACGGCATCAATGAATTGGCTGGTGTAGAACTCTAGTTTCTCTTTATCTTTTTGGTCTAAACCTTTGACGTTTTTAGCCAGCTGGGTAAGCCAATCAGCATAAGTTAGATATGCATCTTTTAAAAAACGGAATGCCGGAGAATTGCGCCAGGCTTCATCTTTGAAGCGTTTGTCTTTATCTTCAGCATGTATTTGTTTAGGGGTTTTCGTAAGGAATTCTTTTGCCGATTGCAGCCACAAATTGCTCAAGCGCTGGTAAAGACCGATGCCGGAATCCATCATGGTTTCAGGGTCGCTGGCGAGTTTTTGGAAGGATTCGAAAAAGGCTTTGTTGATATTTAGCGGATCAAATTCCGGATTGGGCGGCAGGCTGATTTTTTCGGAATAATTTTTGAGGATAACATTATAAAGATTGAGGCTTTCCGCCATGTTTTGGTAAAACGTGTTGAGATCAATCTTTTTGCGGCTCATGGATGTTTTCTACTAGCAAAACTAGTAGTTGTAAATCTCTACCCACACAAAAATATAAATTTTATAGCTTATTTATTTGCGGAAGATAAATATCTGCATAATTCTTATATTAAGAGGACTAGCCTCATCTGGTAACAAAAAATGGAGGCTAAAATGGCTACTACCACTTATAAAAATAACCCTGCTGCTTCTAGCAGCACTGAAACTACCAATGCTAGTTATGCAAGTAACAGTGCCGCTGCAGGCTGGCTAACTTATTTCATAACTCTAATTGTTGTTCTTGCAATTGCTTATGGTGCTTATGCTTGGTACACCAATCGTAATAATGCTTATATGAATGGTGATACTGCGGCTAATAACGCAAATAACAGTTATAGCACTCAAGCAACTGGAAGTAATGATAACACCGATACTACTGTTAATAACGGTAACACTACACCGAATGGAAACGTGGTGAATAATAATTCCGCACAACCAGGCGCAAATAGCAACCAATCTGCTCAATAGCCTGATATTTAGGCAGGTTTCATGATGGTGGTTCTGCCATTTTAGTGAAACCTGCCTACGTTATTTTTACGCAGATTTTCTGGATATTTTCTAGATATTGATAAAAAAGCGCGGAAGATTTAGCCCAAAAGCTTTTGAAGCGAAATTTGCAGATATTTTAGATATATAGTGGTTTTAGCAATGCTTGCAAAACCTTGAATGGCAATGGTTAGAGCCAGATTAGTAGCGGCGCGCGGCCCATTTACTTATAATTTCAGCGAAATATCTGAGCAAAACCTAAAAATAGGTTTGGATTTAGGGCGATTTTTTATGCTTGCAATAGGGATTTTTATATTGCATATTGCGCGCCTCAATTTCCACCACATGACCCCTTCGTCTAGCGGTTAGGACACCTCCCTTTCACGGAGGTAACACGGGTTCGATTCCCGTAGGGGTCACCAAGATTTAGGACGATATAGTCCGATACAATCCGAAAAACCCTTGATATTTCAATAGTTACGTGGTATAGTTGTCCTATGCACTCCGATATTGTCCAACCCAATCCAGGGGGTATAATGGTCAAAATCGGGGGTACATAGCAACTCCAATAAAAATATACCCCCATGAAGCTAACAAACATCCGGTGCAAAAACTTAAAGGCAAAAGATAAGGCTTACAAAGTGGCCGACGGCGGCGGAATGTTTATCCAAGTAATGCCCACAGGCCAAAAATATTGGCGGCTAAAATTTCGTTTTCTTGGAAAGGAGAAGCTTTTGTCATTGGGGGTATATCCTCGCACTACTCTTGCAGAGGCTAGAGAGAAACGTGAAGCTGCCAAAAAGTTATTAGAGCAAGGCAAAGATCCTTCGGAAACTAAGAAACTTAAAAAGCTAGAGATTGTAACCAATTATGCGAACAATTTTGAGGCCTTAGCTCGTGAATGGCACAGCCAAAATTCTCACACCTGGCAGCCTAAACATTCGCGAAACATTCTACAGAGATTGGAAACTTATCTATTCCCGATTTTTGGTTACCGCCCTATCAAGGAGGTAACGCCACCGGAGCTTCTCGCCGCGATCCGCAAAGTTGAAGAAAAGGGTAATCATGATCTAACCAAACGTCTACTTCAGCACTCTAGCAAGATTTTCTGTTATGCGATTGCAACTGGACGGGCGGAACGCGATCCTACATATGGTTTGGGCGAGGCACTGAAACCGGCAAAAACTAAACACAATCCATTCTTAGATGAAAAACAATTTCCAGGCTTTTTAAAAGAATTGAATAAATATGATACCCCTAAATATAATGGCCATACCCTTACAAAACTAGCTTTCAAGCTTCTTATTTTAACTTTCGTCCGTAGTGGTGAGATACGCGGCGCGAAGTGGGAAGAGGTTGATTTTGATAAAGCACAGTGGAGAATACCAGCAAGCCGTATGAAGATGAAAACTCCTCATATCGTTCCGTTGGCCAAACAAAGCCTAGATATTTTGAAACAAGTTAAAAAGATAAGTGGCCATAATTATAGCAATTATGTGTTCCCTAGTAACGCCAACCCTAGGAACTGCATGAGCGAAAACACATTTCTGCGCGCTATTGAGATAATGGGATATAAAGGAAAAACCACAGGGCATGGTTTCCGCTCGACTGCCTCAACTATCTTAAACGAGAATCAATTCAACCGCGATGTTATTGAGCGGCAACTTGCACATAGTGAGCGTGACACGGTACGCGCAGCTTACAATTATGCTGATTACTTACCTGAGCGAATCAAGATGATGCAATGGTGGGCAGATTATCTGGATAAAGCGTAATAGCCGTTGTCCGATACATATTCATGTAATCCATTGACAGCCAAAATAGATTTGTATAACATTTTTCCAAGGTTATTTCATCCGTAAGGATATTTTCAAGTAGGCTAATTAGCCGAAAATTTGCACCCAAAGCCCGCATAAAATGCGACAAGCTGAGGTATTCCCAACCTTCCATATCAATCTCAACTGCAGGTGCGATTTATGCAAAATCCATTACAAGATTCCTATTCTCTTCCCGAAACTGGCTTTCTAAGAGTTCGAGAAGTTCTAAAACATATTCCTGTCAGCAAATCCACATGGTGGGCTGGCGTGAGATCTGGCCGTTTTCCTGCTAAAATAATAGTTGGTCCCGGCATAACAGTATGGCGTGTAGAAGACATTAGAGCGCTCATCGAACATTTGGCAGCAGGAGAATAAGTATGTCGGCTCTACATGAGATGGCTCTAGCCTACGCTAAAGAAGGAATACCGGTCTTCCCATGTGAAGAAAATGGAAAGCGCCCTGTAACAAAAAATGGTTTTCACGACGCTACTACTGATCTCGAAACTATTAACACTTGGTGGAAGGAAAATCCAAATTATAACTTAGCCTTTTCGCCGGAAGAGGCGGGATTATTTGTTGTCGATATTGATCCAGGTGTTGACAACGACATCTTGGAAAAGTTACCGAATACCTATCGTGTACGAACACCACGTGGCGGTTACCATTTTTATTATAAAGGCTCTGGCAAAACTACAGCTAGCAAAATAGCACCACATGTCGATACACGAGGCGAAGGCGGATATGTTCTAACTCCGCCATCAAAAATCAATGGCATCGAATATGAAGTTGAACAAAAAACAGATTATTCGCTTATACCGGAATGGATACTGAAGAGGTTAGCCGTAACTAATACTGCCATAAAAGCTGCGGTTAAAGAAGAGGATTTAAGCGCAAATATTGAGCGTGCTAGAAAAGTTCTGCAAAAATATGTAGATACTGGTGATGTAGCAATAGAAGGGCAAGGTGGTGATGCTAGAACATTCCGCCTTTGCTGCGAAATGCTGGACTTGGGACTATCAATTGAAACCGCTCAGAATTTGATTGAGGAAATTTGGAATCCGCATTGCGAGCCGTCATGGGATTTAGATGGACTTAAGACTAAGCTGAATAACGCTGCATGTTATCAGCGAAATGAGGCAGGTGCATATGCTGTCGGTACTTCGCAAGACGTTTTTGGAGAGGCTGTAAGGAAATTATCGGAAGGAAAACCTGACGAATTGGCAAAACAATTTCAATGGCGCTATCCCGACGAAGATGAAAATCTACCATCTCCTGAATATTGGGATGAAGAGAAGACCATGCCTAAAGGTGCAACTGTAGTTGTATATGGCGAACCTGGATGCATGAAATCAACTCTCATGATCACTGATGCTCTCAACGCTGCCAACAAAGGTGCTGTTGCTATTATTGCAGTGGGCGAAGGTGCATATGGAGTAAGGACATCACGGATACCCGCAGCTTGCCGTGAGCGCGGGATCTCTACAAAGTCTTTACGTGAGAAACTTTATGTCTGCCCTGCTGTTCCTAATCTCTCTAGTGAATCTGAAATCGAAGCTTTCATAAAAATGTACCGTCCGTTGAATCCCAGCATAGTAATTATCGATACTTTAGCTACAGCCGCAGTCGGTGTTGACGAGAATTCTGATGCGATTGGCAAGTTGCTTACTAGTAATGGAGCTGTCGGCAAAATCAAACGCGCTTTAGGTGATCCCAGCGTTATTCTAATTCATCATACAGGCAAAGATGAGACTCGCGGCGCACGCGGCCATAGCTCTATAAGAGGTAATGCGGATGCAATGTGGAAAATTACTGCCGATAAAGAGGCTCGTACTATCACAAAAAAGATTGAGAAAATGCGTGATGGTGAAGAGTTGTTTAGTGTGGAGTATAAAGTTACACCACCTGCGCAGGTGCCTGTAGCAAGGAAAATTGGCAGGGTGGCTTATTCAGCACCAGTAACCGAAGATTTACGTGGAATGGTGGAAGCTGCATTGGAACGAGCAAGAATAGTAAATGAGGCAGATGCAATCGCAACCCCTGGACTTGCCCGTTTAATGTTGGAACTTGAATTCCCTGAATTGCGTGGTGAAGGAGGCAAGGCGCTCACCATAGGCCAGGATAAACGGCAAGCAGCTATCGAAAAACAGCTTAAGCGCGCGGCAGTAGAACAGCGAAATAAATTTGCACATTTGACCAAGAAGCTTGGAAGCGCAAAAAACTCTCCTTGGATGTGGAGTCTGCCCTATCATGATGAGAGGTTGTAATGAGATTTATTTCTTATACAGGCCCTACGGACAATGAAATCCCCTATAGGGAGGATTTTCATGTCCGACCATGGGTTTTCTGGTTTGAATATTGTCCTATGCAACGCCCGATATCCGTGCATATTATTGATTTTATTAAGAAATTAGCCGGACAATTTTTGTCCATTTGTCAGGCAAATGACCAGACATTTTCTCGGACTATTAGATTGTCAGCGGACATTAAATGTCTAGCAATCCGAATAACTAGATTTTGCCGATATATATGAGATACCCGACAGAAGATAAAACCGTTGGAGCCACTGTGAGACTGACGGCTCAAACTTTTGGTTTAACAGAACGAGCACTACTATTTGCTCGTATATACGCCGAAGATCCACGCCTTGGCGCAACTCAATGTGCAATACAAGCAGGATATGCCAGTCGCTGCAAAAGTGGCGCACATGTTCGTGCATACGAGTTACTACACGATCCTAGAGTTATCCGCGCTATAATATTCTTTAGCGTTAAGGCGCTCAATAACACCATGGCTGAAGCACGACGTAATCTTGCTACCCTCGATGCGACTCAGAACCGGTATTGGAATCGTTGGGATAAAAACTCTTTTAATAAGTTAGCAGCAAAACTTAGTAGTTTAAAGATTCATGCGGAGCGGTTGGAAGAGATATATACGAGAGTGAGCTAGTTGCGCTATGACCGTACTGAGAAATTTAGAAAGTTGATACGCGCATATAATAAACTGCGGTAATTAGGCTAGTATTGCTCTTGAAATATCTTATTTAAGTTTTGTCAGTCAGGATAATCTAGTTATCGTTTATTGTACGCATTATTTGGCTATTTCCGATGGCGAATGTTAGAGACAATTTTCCACGCAATTATAAGAATCCAGAAAGTTGCGGGCGCGTATATATACACTCCTTCGCCTTCTTTCCACGGACGATTTGCTTCCACTATTAGGTTAATAGGGATGCCCAGGAGGAATGCGGGAATCACGGCTTCGCTCATAATTCCCAAAATTTTAGTTATCTTCATATTAATAACCTTTCTTTTGGTAAGTGCATTTTGTTCAGTATATCGAGGTGTGTATTTTAAACAAGTGGTGTTCACTTCCTGTATGGACTTACGGGAAACTTTTGCCACTAACTTACGTCGATTGCGCAATGCTAAAGGCATGTCACAGGATGATCTTGCCTATGAAGCAGAAGTAAGCCGTAGTTATTTAAGTCAGCTAGAAAAGGGCGTTTTTCACGTAAGCTTAAAGATTATAGGTCGGCTAGCAGAAGCCCTAGGTGCCGAACCCGCGGAATTTCTTAAATCGCGTTCAAAAAAGTGAAAATCCGCCGCGTGTGAGAGAAAGCACCCACGATGATTTCATTAAGCATAATCCGAGGGGTAGCCGGCATACCACCCCCACTTTTCAGAATTTCTTATCATAAAATATTAGTCGTCAAATGACTTAAAGTGCCAATCGCTTGTTACAGGTCCTTGAATATCAAAAGCTGTTAAGTTGATTGCCAATGCGGCCAAATTACTATAAAACACAAAAGAATAACTTTATGTACTAATTATCTTCTATGGAATAAATCACTATGGAAATCATTACTTTTGATAGACCCATTTCTTTCACACCCAAAGATCTTACAAATTCTTTGAGTTTCGCTAACGGGCGAGAATTCTTAACTTGGACAATTGACCAAATGAATAAATGGAACAATTTACCACGCACAAATATAAGTTTTGGTGATATGAACCCAGTAGATCTATTAGTTGAACGTTATAGAACTCTTCACCAGATAATAAGTAATTTCGAACATAATCCTAATTTAACTTCGCAAATAATAAATTTAGTTTCTTTAATTGAGAATGGATCTATACCAACTACCGAGACACCGCGCGGAAAACAAATAATACTTTTAGCTAAACATGACCCAAAAACTGCGGCTGCATTAATAGCATTAGATTGGAATCTAAATCAAAATAACGGTCCATATTACACAGGTATAACTAGTGCTTACGCCTTACAAGGTGCTTTAAATAATAGCGAAGCTGAGAAAGAAGCCCAGAAAGAGACTTTTTTAGATTTAAAAAAGGATATGCTTTCTCAATTTGAAACTTTGATAAAAACTCAAAGGGAACAAACAGAAGCAAATGGTCAACTATTGTTGGATTTTCAGAAAGACATTGGATTAAAAATTATAGAATACGACGCATTGCTAAAGCAATTTACAAGCCACAATGATAATCGACAAGAATCATTGGAAAAAGAGGATCAGACACGTAAAGAAGAATGGGCCTCCCTAAAAGCAGCTTATACAACCGAAATGCAACTTCGCGCTTCTGTTACATATTGGAACGAGAAGAGAAGAAATCATGAGAGAAGAAGTGAGAATAATATTAAGCTGTTCTGTGGAGTGGGATTTGTTGTTACTGCTATAATAATTGCAGCCGCATATCTCTTATTTGAGGCTGTGCTGCAGGCTACTTGGCTTCTTCAGGTCAGGGCAAGTCTGTTAATCTTTATATTATTATTTTTAGAAATCTGGGGTCTAAAATTAATTTCTAGACGAATAGTAGCCAATCAAAATTTAGCTGATGACGCAGCAGAACGCACGGCACTGGTGCACGCCTTTAAGGCATTAGAAAAAGAAGGTAAGGCCGATAATGCCGAGCGTTTATTAATATTACAGGCTTTATTTAGACCAGCAGCTCATTTATCTGATGATACTGCTCCGATTTCTTTAATAGAAAAGATGATAAATAGGTCCTAATCGTATGTGTATTGATGCGCTAATAAAGATGTTTAACAGTTCTGATTGGGGTAATGTAAGCGAAGTAATAACTGCCGTGGCAACTATCTCATTGGCCGCCTGTGCAATAGTTGGTTTAAGCACTTGGAAAGAGCGGTCGCGTGCAGAGTTTAAACGAGATTTTATAAACGAATTAATTGATACCACTCATGAATTCGCCACATTAATATTGCCTGCAATACAGAGAATGGAGTTCGCAAACATAGCCATAGATAGTATAGCAGAAGCTGAGCCTCAAAGGGCTAAAGAAAAGATGCAAATATTTATTGATAGAGGCGGAGAAAGAGAAAATCATGAACTAGTGTCCATTTTAGAAAAAGCAAAACCATCATATACAAGATTATTATCTCTAATGACTAAAGGACAAACTTATAGTTTAGATAATTATAACCAATGTTACGAGGCATGTAATATAATACAAAGTGTCTATAGCAACATTTCAAATTTTGCATCTATAATAAGTTACAAAGGAAATAGTTGGAGCACTCCTGCACAGAAGAAAATGTTAAAAAATGCTGAGGAGTTAGCAGCTATTAATTATGGAAAAATAGTTTCAGAGGCAGACACAAATATACTTGCCT
>JABDBO010000005.1 GCA_013288575.1 Alphaproteobacteria bacterium | reverse complement strand
GAGGTTGAAAATTACATAGGTGTTATCAGTCGGGAATTCAACGGATTCGGCAATCAGCCCGTAACTGGTTGAGGTTTCATCATCGGCGTGCACCATCAAAGTGTCGAATAAAAGATTAAGGTCTGCGGCTTTGCGGCCTTTCAGGATGAAGGGGTTTAAGTCATCAAACGAGCCGATTTCAGGCAGGATGATTTCGCCGCCTTTAGGTGCATCGGGGTTTACATAATCAAAATGTTTGAAGTTGGATGGGTATTTTATATCGCCGTAGATGGAGACGGCATGGCTCACTTCGTTCGCCAGTGCTGTTAGAGGGCAGAGGACAGAGGTCAGAGCAAAAAGGAAGACGAATTTTTTTCTCATTTGCTATGTCCTGACCTCTGCCCTCTCATCTATCTATGCACTCTTCTTCCGCTTTGCGTTTTCGTAAACTGCCATTGCTGTGGCAACCATTGAGCCGGCGTCATTGGCATTGGCAGGAAGCAACATAGTGGTTGAATCTTTGGCAATTTCGCCAAAAGCTTCGATATATTTTTCGGCAACGCGGAGAGCAACTGCATCTTCGCCGCCTTGTTCATTGATGGATTTTGCAACTTCGCGAATACCATCAGCTGTTGCAAGGGCTACCTGGCGGATGGCTTCGGCCTGACCTTTGGCGCGGTTAATCTGGTCGGTCATTGCACCTTCAGAACGCAAAACAACTTGTTGGCGATCAGCTTCCGCTAGGTTGATTACCGCTTGCGATTTACCTTCTGAATTCAAGATTTCCGCGCGTTTTTGGCGGTCAGCCGCAACCTGCAATTCCATTGCGCTCAATACAGTTTTTGGCGGGTTGATGTTGCGGATTTCATAGCGCATACATTGCACACCCCATTTGCCGGCCGCTTCATTGATGGCGGTGACGATGTTGGCGTTCATCGTTTCGCGTTCTTCGAAAGTTTTCTCTAATGTGATTTTGCCGATTTCAGCACGCATTGTAGTTTGTGCAAGCTGAGTGACTGCATTATATGGGTTGGAAACGCCGTATGAAGCTTCAACCGGATCAATAACTTTTACGTAGAGAATGCCGTCGATATTGAGCGTGACGTTATCTTTGGTGATTGCCGCCTGCTCAGAAACCTCGATAACCTGCTCTTTAAGTGAGTGTTTATAAGCAACGCGCTGCATAATCGGCACGATGATTTTAAGACCACCTTCTTTGAAGACAGTATCAAATTTACCCCAGGTTTCTATGACCCATGCTTCCTGCTGCGGCACGACTTTGACAGTCATGAACATGGCGATGACAAGGACAACTAGAACAACGATGATAATTGCAGGCATTGGTTTCTCCGATTTGTTTGTAAAAAAGAGTTTATATGATTGGGTGGTAATGTAAAGTGCAGGCTATGGAAGTATATTTACGCGATAAATTTGTGAAGGCGGATGCGGCACTGGTGAGTGTGGAAGACCGCTCATTTCGCTTTGGCGATGGGGTTTTTGAAACGGTAATTATCGCCAATGGCAAAATGTTTGATTGGGAATTGCATAAACGGCGCCTGCAAAATGGGCTGGAATATTTTAAGTTGGATATTGATATTGAGAAAATTTTGCCGGTTGTTGAGGAGCTGATTTCGCGCAATAGCGTGGTTAATGGTTATGCACGAATTGTGGTTTCACGTGGGGTGAATCCGCCGGAAGCGGTGGGTTATATGGTGCGCGGGGCGAAGGCTTACATGGTGGTGCAGGCGCTGCCGAAAGCTTTGCCGGAGTTTAAAACGATCCGGCTTTTGGTTTCAGAACACCGGGCGTTTTATCATTATCCGAGCAAAACCAATAATGCGCTTTTATATACGATGGCGCTATTGGAAGCGGAAGCTGCAGGTTATGACAATGCGCTGCTGCTTTCGCATGATGGATTTATTTGTGAAACTACCAATGCGAATATTTTTTGGATTAAGGGCGATGTTTTGTATACGCCGTCAAGTGATTTGCCGTTTATTTCGGGGACGGTGCAGCAGCGTGTATTAGAATTGTGGGAAGGCGAGATGCGCGAGGGGCGCTTTACACTGGATGATTTGCAGGGTGCCGATGAAATTTTCATGACCAATGTCGGTGGAATTGTGACGGCGATAGGTGAGGTTGCGGGGGTGGCAATAACTCTAAAATCATCAGAAAAAACGCTGATTATTAGAAATAGAATGATTAGTTTATTGAAAAATATAAGAAATTGATGGGTTTTCTAATAATTTTTGTTTTCTTAAAACGCCGTTTTTATAGTATAATTGTATTGTGAAGAATCCGATTCCTCAAACTAGAAATTCCTTAGGTTTTACGCTGGTCGAATTATCAATAGTATTGGTGATAATTGGCTTATTGATTGGTGGAATTCTAGTTGCGCAGAGTATGATTAGCACTGCGAAAATAGCAAATATGGTCAGACAATACTCGCAATATGAAGTTGCAGTGGCTAATTTTAAAACTAGATATAACCAGTTGCCGGGTGATAGCAATTTGATGGGCAATGGTTTTGGGAATAATAACGGGGTTATTGATGCTAATGAAACGAATGTTTTCTGGCAGGATTTATCTTTAGGTATAGGCCTAAAAAATTCAGCTGGTGGAAATTATGTGCCGCTTGCATTTGACGGAGTAAGCTATTCGGCAGTGCCTAATGCAACTAATGCGCCGCAATTTAATATTAACCAAGAGAGTTCATCAGCGCCGCCTTTAGCTCATGCACCAGTTTTATTGCCTTACACAAGTGGCGGAATAAATTATTTTTATTATCAGGAAATAGCTGTAGGCGTCCAGTTTGATTATACGCCTAGTAACGGTATAAACACGATTTCTGCACTTGATGCGTTGGCGTTTGATAAAAAACTTGATGATGGCCTGCCCGGCACCGGAAAAGTTTTAGCTGAACCTTATGGGCCAGATTGGAGCTGCACGGTATTAAACACTTATAATACTTCGCAAGGCAGCAATTATGTGTGCTCGCTTATGATGCAATTTGGTACTGAGACTGGTTTGAACTAATGGTTACTTATTCCTGTTCTCTTTCGCTTCTTTGAGCTCTGCCTCAGCTTTAAGCTGTTCCAGCTCTTCTTCTGATAATGTTGTGCGGCGCACGCCTTTTTCGCCAGGAAGCCAGATTAGTTGCAGGGTTTTTGGGTCACGCGCGAAAACGCGTTCTTCAGTGACCATGCCGAGGTTTGGCGGGATGTTACATTTTGCTAAGCCGACGATTGTATATGGGCCATCGCGGTAAAGGCCGAGCACGACGCGGGCGCGGTCAATAAATACCTGTGAGCCGCGCAGTAAATCTAGAATTTCGCGGGCGCTTCTTGGGTTGGCGGATTTTTCCAAGTGGTGGACGATAATCATCGCGCAGTTTTTCTTGATGGCGAATTCTTCGATGGCTTCGAAGAAATTGGAAACTACTTCTGAATCATTTTCATCGCCCTCTAAATATTTACGCGCCGGGTCGATTACCATGATTGAAACATCTGGCATGCTGGCGAGGCGGGCCATGAATTCTGGCAAAGTTTCTTCACGATCACGAAATTCGGTGCGTTGGAACATTAAACGGTTGGCGCGGTGTTCGGGGTCAAACAATTCGCCGCGGGCGTTAATAACCGCAGGGCCATCTTCACCAGAGAAATAAACGCAAATGCCCTTGGTGTTATCAGTGCGGATTTTTTGGCCAAGCCAAAGATCTGGGGTTTCACCGGGTTCATAATCAATTGCGGCTTTGACGCAGAGTTCATGCGCGATGGATGATTTACCTGTACCGCCAGCACCAGCCAGAACTGTTACGGTGCCGCGTGGGATTAGGCCATCAACGACAAAGTCAAAAGTTTCATCAGCGCCTTTACGCTGTGGGCCGGTAGCGTAGAAAAAGTCAAAGTTGCGGGCGCAGAGGTTGAAATATTTCAGGTTGCGTTCGATGTCATTAACGTCAATTCCGAAGCGCTCATATAAAGTTTGGTGGCGGTCATAAGAATTCCAGCAGCGAGCAGCATCGAGGATTTGTTGATGATTGGCAGTTGGTGTTTGGTGATTAGGTACTAGAGCAGAAAAATCCGGATGCAGGAAGAGACCGTTTTTGGTGAGATAAGAAATGCCGGAGAACATGTAGTGGTGGTAATATTCTTCCGATTCGATATTGCACAAATCATAAAGTGCTTTGATTTCAGGTTCGAGCTCACCAGGTTTTAGAGGTTTCTCAACGAAGGCGATGACTTTTAAGCCTGCATGTTTTACCTCACCGCGGTGAATGAAATCTGAAGCGACATTAATTTCGTTCAAACGTTTTTGTTCATAACCAGAAAGTTTGGCGATGCCTTTGGCGATGATGGTTGCCCAGGCAATGCCAGAGCCAATCGGTTTGCCGGATTCATCATGAATAACCGGGTTTAAGAGAAGCGGGGTATTGGGTAATTTGCCATTATTATAGTGTTTAGCAACTTCGGCCGCGGCTTTTTCGGTTTCACTTTCATTAAACCAGAACTCAAAACCTTCCACAGCCGCGCGCATTGGCTCTTTTTCGGCAATTGTGTAGAGTTTCATCCGACCAGAGTTATTTATTCCGAGGCCGTGCTTCTTATGCGCTGCCCAGATTATTTCCAGCTCGCTTTTAACGCTATTTTCAATATTTTCTGGCATATTCACCTTGAAAGCCTAGCATGCTAACATAAATATATATAGTGCAAATAATATTCACAGGAATTAGTTAATAATGGATTACTACATCGTTATAAACGGGCAAAAACAAGGGCCATACGACCTTTTGGATTTCATTAAAAAGGTTAAAAATGGCGTTATAAACGCAGAAACTCTGGCTTCAGCCAGCCCGGATGGACCTTTTGTGCGGGCCGTTGAATTTAATGAGTTAAAAGATGTTTTTATAAGCGAAACTAGGCAAATTAACCGCGATGTGAATATTAAACCCAGCAATGTGTTAAATGATGGCATTGAATTGTGGACGCGCAGGGTAGTGGAATATACGCTCTTATTGGGCGTGATTGTCGTGATTGGCTTTTTGCTGCTTTCTGGATTGAAAAAAATCGCCCTTATTGCTGATTATTCATATATTGCTGATTATATTGTTTCGACCGTAACGGTGACATTGCTCGGCATGTTTTTTTACTTTGTCCTGCTCACCAAACGCAGCCAAGACCCCGGCTTATCTGATATAAAAGATATGGTCAAAGGTGGCGTGCCGCGGTTGCTGGTGTTTTCAGCGATTATGGCAATTTCGGTAGTGGTTTTTGGCATTAACCAGATTGCTGGCGTTCTGACAATTGTGGTTATGTTATTTGTTTCAAGCTTCTTGGTGTTTGTGCCGTTTTTAATTATGGATCATAAAATGCCGCTGTTTCGTTCAATAAAACTTTCATTAGAAAGTTTTAAAGTTATGACTGCTTCAAATTTAGGCATGGTGTTTATTATGGTGGGAATAAATATATTTGCCGCCGTGCTGCCAGCTTTTCTGGGTAGTGATTTGCTGATGCTGGCGCTGATTTTGACACTTCCAATCACCGTCTCTGTTTTGGCCTATATTTACGATCAGGTACTCGCATAAGTGGAAGATCCTAAAGAATTAAAAGCAGCGGCGCGCACACTGGTTATCCATCCTGAATTTATGGGAGATCAGCGTGACCCTAGTTTCAAACTGGAAGAGGCGAATGGGTTGTGCGAGGCGATTGAGCTGAATATCAAGCGCTCGATAATTGTGCCGATTCGTGACCCGCAGCCGGATACGTTGTTTGGGCATGGCAAGGTTAGTGAGATTGGTGCTTATACTAAAGGTAATGAGATTCAGCTGGCGTTTGTGAATTCAAAACTCTCACCGATTCAGCAGCGGAATTTGGAGCAGGAATGGAACTGCAAAGTAATTGACCGTTCAGGGTTGATTCTGGAAATTTTTGGTGCGCGCGCCCGCACGAAAGAAGGTAAGCTGCAGGTGGAATTGGCGGCGCTCGAATATCAGAAATCGCGGCTTGTGCGTTCATGGACGCACTTGGAGCGGCAACGCGGCGGTTTTGGTTTCTTGGGCGGCCCGGGTGAGACGCAGATCGAATTGGATAGAAGGGCGATTCGTGGAAGGATTTCGAAAATTAAAACTGAATTGGAAACTGTGTCGCGCACGCGCGAGCTGCACCGAAAACCGCGGCGGGATGTGCCTTATACGGTGGTGGCACTTGTGGGTTATACCAATGCGGGGAAGTCTACGCTATTTAACCGGCTGACGAATTCGAATGTTTTGGCCAAGGATATTTTATTTGCGACGCTTGATCCAACAATGCGGATTTTAGAATTGCCGAGCGGTCGCAAGGCGATTTTATCTGACACGGTGGGTTTTATTTCTGATTTGCCGCATGAATTGGTGGCAGCATTCCGCGCGACATTGGAAGAAGTTGTTGAAGCCGATATTTTGCTGCATGTGCGCGATATCGCCAGTTTTGAAAGTGCCAACCAGAAAACCGATGTTGAGGAAGTTTTGAAAGGGCTGGGCTTAGAAAAAAGGATTCAGCATGATATGTATGAAGTGTTCAACAAAGTTGATTTGCTGGATAAGGCGCCGAATTATGAACTGGCAGTTTCGGCATTGACGGGGAAGGGTTGTGATAAATTGCTGAAATGGTTGGATGATAAAATTGCCAGTTTTAACCCGACGCATGAATATAAATTGAAGCTGGAAGATGGCGCGGCACTGGCATGGCTTTATCAGCACGGGCATGTGGAAGCGCGCAAGGATTTAAAAACCATGATAAAACTCACGGTGAATATTTCGGATGAGAATTCGGAGCGGTTTAAAAAGCTGTTTGGCTAATTTTTGCCGTTGGCTAATCCAGCCAAACGCTCTTGCTTAGGTAATTCATGCGGCTTTTTCGGTTTTGCTTCAAAAAGCGCAATTTCTTTCTCAGTTAAATCGCTGATTTTTATTCCTTCGGGAGGAAAGGTTTTGGTAAATGCTTTTTGGCAATCAGAAAAATGACCGGTGAAATGTTTGACTAGTCTTTCATATTCAGTTGGGGTAATTAATCCATCGCCGCGGCCAGTATGGAATGGGCCGTCGCCTTTATCGCCAAATCTTAACATGCCATGAACTGCGCGTCTTAAAGCAACGATATCACCGTTATGTTCGGCATTTAATAAATCTTCCCTCAGGCGTTTTTCTTCCGGGCTTAAATTACTAACGGCTTTTTCTTCGGCTTTAGTGGCTCTATGTCCGATATAATTTACCATTTTTATCTCCTGTTAATAGAATAGTTAATAATGTTAGAGGTTAATATATAGATATATAGTGTATAAAAGCCATATAAAACCGTTGACATTCTTAACTTTTTATCTATATTCCGCCTCCCACAGCCGTTTTTGGTCTGTGGAAAGCAACATCATTCGCCGGATTATTCTGGATTGAATCCTTAACTGGGGCTGCATATAAGCGGTTGATAAACAAGGAAAACTTATGACTAAAATCGTAAAATCGAAATCAAAAATCAGCCGCCGTTTGGGTGTTAGCCTTTGGGGCCGCGGCAAAGACGCATTCAACTCTCGCAATAACCCTCCTGGCCAGCATGGTGCTGCCGCTGCCGGACGTAAAAAACATTCAAACTTTGGCATTCAACTTCGCGCTAAGCAACAGTTGAAAGGCTATTATAATATGTCTGAAAAGCAATTCCACCGCACTTATTTTGAAGCAGCTCGCCGCCGTGGTGACACTTCAGAAAACCTGGTTGGCCTTTTAGAGCGCCGTTTGGATACTGTTGTATACCGTGCTAATTTCGCGCCGACAATTTTCTCGGCTCGCCAATTGGTTTCGCACAAACACATTTTGGTTAACGGCAAAAAAGTGAATATTGCCAGCTACCAAGTGAATGATAACGATGTTATTGAAATTAAAGAAAAATCAAAACAAATGCCATTGGTTATCGAAACCGCTCAAAAAGCTGAGCGCGAAGCTCCAGGTTATTTGACAGTTGATGCCGGTAATTTTAAAGCGACATTCGTTCGCCAGCCGCAATATACTGACATTCCGTATCCTGTGAAAATGGAACCGAATCTCGTTGTCGAGTTCTATTCTCGGTAAAATTCATTTCTGTGGATGCCTACTTGTAATTTTTTGTGCTCGATGGACTCGTGTACTAGTTTGTACACGTCGCCATCTGTGCGCATAAAATTACTACGTATTCATCTCACATAAATAAATTTTATAATATTTGAAAAATTGCGCAGAACCGCTTCAAGCGAATTTTTCTACAAATATGTGGGAGAAAAGTACACCGAACGAAGTGAGGGACTTTTCCTCAGCCTATTACGTCGTTGGATAATTCAGCGCATAAGTGCACAAATCAACGAATGATACGTTGTTTTCGAGCGCGATTTCATGCAGCTTTTTTAATGAATCCATAACATCGGCGGGAACGTTTACGCCGCGTTCTTTTGAAATCCAGTTGGCCTGGTGCTGAATTGGATGGGCGCGGGGATGTGGTTCGCCGATGTAGAATTGCACCGGAACTTTCTGACCATTTACGTCGCATGGAATCACGAACATTTTCATGAGTTTATGATAGCAGTGAATTATTACATTTCAATGAATTTACTAAATGCGCCCCGTGCGAGGCTGCTGCCTCTCCGATGGCGCGCCACTTCGTGGGCTCATGGCTGGCGAGGCTCCTGCCTCGCATATACTACTGTTAATGCTATGGATCCATAGCATCACCACAAGTGTATGTGACTAAGAGTCAGCTAAATAGAGGTCTTTCTATTAGAAAGGGTAAGGGCATGGATTGCTCCATGCCCTGCTTTCCTTGGGGGGATAGGAAACTTTAGAATGGCGAGAGGATATCGATCAACTGTTCACCCATACGTGGTTGTTGAACATCGCTCACTGTGCCTTTACCGCCGTAAGTTATACGTGCTTCAGCAATTTGTTGTGAGCCGATCGTATTATCAGCCGCGATATCTTCAGGGCGGATTACGCCTTCAACCGTAATTTCACGAAGCTCAAAATTTACGCGTACTTGTTGCGTACCTTTGATAACCAGGTTGCCGTTCGGCAGAACTTGAGTAATGCTGGCAGCAACTTGGGTAACGATGGTTTCTTTACGGCCAATTGCGCCGGTGCCGTTATTGTTGCTTGAGCTAGTAAGATCAAGTAAATCTCCTGGTACGGCCTGAGTAGTTAATGATTTGGCAACTTTGTTTTGAATACCGAAGATTTGCGGAGTTGCTAAGTTTTGTGCAGCAGTGCGGCTGTTGGTTGTGCTGTTATCTAGAGTTGCGCTATCTGCGATATTAACCGTAACAGTTAGAATATCACCAACACGTGCTGCCCGCTGATCTTTAAAGAACGAACGTGCACCTGGTTGCCATAATGAGTTGGCGGCTTTGTTATCTGCTACAGGTTCAACCGGGGTTGGCCAGTTTTTTACTGGTTGATAATCAGCCTGGCGGGTTGGGCTTTTTTCTGATTCAAGCTTTGGAGCTTCACCAATACTGCCGAGCCTATCTAATGTATTTCCGCAAGCCGTCACTGCCAGGCAGGTGGTTGCTAAAAGTATGTTTCTGATGATTTTCATATTTTCCCCAAGTTTCATATTAGTTGCTGGCAAGGACGCTATCTGTCGATTGCACCTCTGCCATATTTCCGTTGATTATTTTTGCGACAAGAATGCGGTTGCTATTGGCATTCTTAACTCTGATCGTTTGGCCGATACCGCCATTTTCAAGCGCGATTCCAGCGGTTTGAATTTTAAGTGCGGCGTTGTTGTAGATGAGGGTCATCGGTTTATCTTTGAACATAACTTTCGGCGCGGTGAGCTGGCTTAAAATTATCGGGCGGGCCTGCAGAATTCCGTGGATAGAGGTTTTGCCGATCAGCATATTTGCATCTGAAACATATTCGGGGCGGAGTTTTGTCGGTTCGAGTTCTATATATGTAATGTCATTAGCGCTGATGATTTCATCCTTATTAAGCTTGCGGTTTAAAACCGGGAGTTTAGCAATTTCGTGGAAAGTGCCGGCAGTTTCGAACGGGATGTTATTGTCAGCTGAAATATAGGCAGTGAAATTTCCGGTTGCTCTATCAAAATCAATTTTAGTGATAGCTAGTTTTTCCTCTTTTAATGCCTCAATTTCTGATTTGCCTTTTATAACTTCGATTTTCAATTCGTTATTGGCATTAGAAATCGCGCCAGCATCCTTGATTGTTTTGGCAATCAATTGAGCTGTAACATCCACATCGGCTGCATGTGCGGCAACTGAAGTGATGATCGAGGCGATGGTGGCGAGAATGAAAAATTTCATATATTTCCTATCTATTGACCTATCTAGCTAGCCTTAGTTTGGTTTGCAGTTTGCATCATCTGATCTGAAGCGGTGATGACTTTAGAGTTCATCTCGTAAGAACGCTGAGCGACGATGAGGTTGGTAATTTCGCTTACTGAATCTACGTTTGAAGATTCTAAGTTGTTTTGTAACAATGTTCCGAAGCCGACGTCACCAGGGTTGCCAGTTTGCGGCTGGCCTGAAGCATCGGTTTCTTGGTAAAGGTTGTTACCTAGTGCTGCCAAACCGTTCGGGTTCATGAAAGTTGCAAGCTGCAATGTTCCCAATGTTTGCGGAGTGGTTTGGCCAGGAATTGTCGCCTGGACAACACCGGTAGGTGTAATTGTAACTGATGAAGTATTTTTCGGAATTGTGATGCTGTTTTCAAGTGGGTAACCATCTTGAGTTACAACTTCGCCATCACCATTTGTAGTGAGTGAGCCAGCGCGAGTATAACCGATATCGCCGCTTGGTAATTGAACTTGAATATAACCCGCACCCTGGATTGCAACGTCGAGCGGGTTATTGGTTTGCGTTAAGCTGCCTTGTTCATTGATGCGGTAAACTGCACCAGTTTTAACACCAAGGCCAAGTTGAATGCCTGAAGGAACAATTGTGCCGCTCTCGTTAGCTTGTGTACCAACAGTTTGGCGTGATTGATAAAGCAGATCTTCAAATTCTGCGCGTTGAGCTTTGTAAGCCGTAGTGTTAACGTTGGCGAGGTTGTTGGAAATAACCTCCACGTTCAACTGCTGGGCGGCCATTCCGGTTGCTGCGATGTTTAATGCTCTCATTTTCTTCCCCTTAATTTTGTTTTCGTTTAAATTATTTGCTAGTTAATAAAGGCAATTTCCGTGCCAAGTTGCGAAGATAGGCTATCAGTTTGCCTTACCGAGAACTTGGATGGCACTTCCTTGCAAGTCATAAACCTGGTTGATGAAGTTCGAAGAACGCTCATAATCACGCTGCACCGAAATCATTTTTGTCATCTCAACTATTGGTGAAACGTTTGAGTTTTCTAACATACCTTGTGCTACGCGCGGATCTAAATTTGCGGTGGCGGTTTGGGTGGTGGAATACATATTGTCGCCCTCTTTCTTGAGGGATTTTTTGTCATCAATGGTAAACACGCCAACAGTTGCGCGTTCGTTGCCATCAACTTCCATGCGGCCGTCAGCGTAAATTACGATTTTTTGATCTTCCGGCTGGAATTGGATGGCTTGGCCAGCGGCGTCACCAACTGTGTAACCATTGTGATCAACCAAGTAACCTTGGCCATCGATAGTGAAATTGCCTGCACGCGTATAACGCGGGCCTTGCGGTGAATTTACTTCAAAATAGCCATCACCCTGAATAGCAAGATCAAGCGGGTTGCCGGTTGCTTGCAGATCACCTTGTGCATCATTACGAACCGTGCCCACATCATTGGCATAAGCGGTTTTGCTCGGATCTTTTTTATTCATATATTGTGAGAACACCATCGCTTCGGCCTTGTAGCCACTAGTATTCGCATTGGCGATATTGTTCGCGATAACAGCCATTTGCCGCTCGGCGCCGGACTGTTTCGAAAGTGCTACATATACTGCTGTATCCATTTTCCTTCCCCAAGATTTGTTTCCCGGGGGAATTTATGCATGAACCGTGCCAAGTGGCCCTAGTCGCTCCGCTCCGCCCATAGCAAAACTGTAGGTATATGTTACAGGGAGCCATCAGCCCGCGGAGCGGTGGTCCATTGGAGAACGCTAGCAAGCGTTCGCACAGGGAACAATTATTAACAAATACCGTGCTTTAGCGCGGTATGGGAAAAAATTTCCTAGTGTTAACGAATTTTTAAGGGGTAAAGGGTTATTCTCTTACAAGAAGCGGGAAACGCGCCAACTTATTTAAGAGAATAACATGTCGAAGAAAGAAGAAAAACCGAAAGAAGAAGAAAAGAAAGACCCAAAACTTTCTTCTAAGGATGCTAAGGATGCAAAAGATCCTAAAGGTGGAGATAAACCTGCTGAAGGTGCAGAAGGCGAAGCAGCTGAGGGCGAAGAGGGCGCGCCGAAGAAAAGCAAAAAGAAACTTATTATAATTATAGTTGCTGCAGTTGTTGTTATTGGCGGCGTGGTTGGTGGTTTATTCGCAGCGGGAATTTTAGGCGGCGGCGGTGATGCCAAAAAAGTTGAACTTGGCAAAGATGGAAAACCACTTCCTGCGAAAGACAAAAAAGAATTGGTTGATAAAGATGGCAAACCTTTGCCATTGGATAAAGACGGTAACCCAATTAAAGAAGCGCCGGTTTATTTTGATATGCCGGATTTGATTGTGAATTTGAATTCCCCAAGCCCACGTCCACATTTCGTGAATTTGAAATTGACGCTGGAACTGGCGAATAAAGATGGTGTGAAAACTGTAACTGACCAATTGCCGCGCATTACTGACAGCTTCAACACATATTTACGTGAAGTGCGCCGTGAAGATTTGGAAGGTTCTGCCGGCACTTATAGATTGAAACAGGAACTCGGCCAACGTCTGGACAAAATTTTAGGCCCAGGTGTTGTTAACGACATTCTATTCAAGGAGATGATCGTACAATGAGCGAGAATGTAACAGCAGAAAAACCTCAAGATGCTGCAACTAATGCCGAAGCTGCAAAAGCGATGGCGGGTGCGGTTGGTGAGAATGGCAAAGTTTTAAACCAGGACGAAATTGATAGTCTGCTTGGTTTTGACAGCAGCAATAAAGAAGATTCTAGCATTGGTATTCAGGCGATGCTTGATAAGGCGCTCTCATCTTATGAGCGTTTGCCGATGCTCGAAGTTGTGTTCGACCGTTTGGTTAGGATGATGTCAACTTCATTGCGTAACCTGACATCTGATAACGTTGACGTTTCACTCGAATCAATTACTTCGCTGCGTTTTGGTGATTATATTAATGCGGTGCCATTGCCGGCGCTACTTAGCATTTTCAAAGCGGTTGAGTGGGAAAATTATGGAATTATTACGGCGAATGGCCAGTTGATATTTTCAGTGCTTGATGTGCTTTTGGGTGGCAGACGCTCAAACCGCCCGGTGAAAATTGTTGGCCGTCCTTATACGACGATTGAACAAGACGTGGTGCGTAAATTTATTGAAGTTATGTTATCTGATATGTCGGCGGCGTTTGATCCTTTATCGCCGGTGACTTTCAAATATGAGCGCCAGGAAACAAATCCGCGCTTTGCGACAATCGCACGCCCTGCTAACGCGGCAATTTTGGTGACATTACGTGTTGATATGGAAGAACGCGGCGGCATGTTGGAAATTTTGATTCCTTATGCAACCTTAGAGCCGATTAAAGACCTTCTACTCCAAATGTTCATGGGTGAAAAATTCGGCCGGGATTCTATTTGGGAATCACACCTTGGCCAAGAAGTTCGTTCTACTGATTTGAAGCTTGATGCATTGCTCGGACAAAAACGCGTGCGCATGTCTGATGTGGTTAACCTTAAAGTTGGCTCAACTATTGTGTTAGAACAGGAACCGGATGATGACATCACGTTAATGTGCGGCGGAATTCCGATGATGACCGGTAAACTCGGCAAAATCGGCGAAAACAAGGCAGTTAAAGTGACCGAAATCGTCAACAAACGTATGAAAGAAATAATGTAGGAGTGTTTATGCTAGGAAATATTTTAGACGGCACAGTTATATTTTTACTTCTTATCACGATCAATTATGCGATTCGTTTATCAGCTAAATTGAATGTGATCAAAAACCAGAAACAGGAATTTGCTGCGAATATCAAAGCATTCAGCGAAGCGACAGAAGCTGCGATTTTGGCAGTGGAAGAGCTGCATGTTAAAGGCGAAAATGTTTGTAAAATTATTGATGAAAAAATCAAGAAAGGCGAGCTGATGGGTGATGAAATTGAATTTCTCATCAACAAAGCGGCCAAAAAACTCGCTGAAATGAATAGTTCGCACGCGCAAGTAGCGGCGACATTACCTAATTCGGCAACACGTGCGCCGGTGCAAGTAAATTCAATTGCTGAGGCGCAATTATTGAAAGCCTTGCGTGACCGCGAATTTAAAGAAGCGTTGTTAGCGCATTAATTGGATAATTGATTTTTAAATATGAAACTTAGACTTTTACCAGTTGTTGTTTTCTTTAGCGGATTGATCCTGACCGGCAAGGTGATGGATTTGGCAGGAATTAACCTGATCCAAACTTCATCAGCTGCAGCTCCGGCCGCTGATGCAGCACCTGCTGCTGCTCCGGCAACACCTGTTCCGGCCGCACCGGCTGCGGACGCAAAAGCTGATCCGAAAACTGATGCGCCAGCGCCTGATGCGAAAAATGCTGATGCTAAGGATGTTAAGGATGCGAAGGCGGATGATAAAGCTGCCGATACTGCAAAATCTGATGACAAAAAAACTGATGATGCGGCGGCTAAAGACGGTGATAAGAAAGATGGTGACAAAAAAGACGGCGAAAAGAAAAAAGATGAAATGCCAAAAAATGTGAGCATGGTGAAGCCGCAGGAAAATATTCCGCAATTTACTACCAGTGAAAAAGAAGTATTGGAAAAACTGGCCGGACGTCGTGCTGAGCTTGATGCTTGGAGCAAAGATTTGGAAATGAAGGAAAGCTTGATTGATGCATCATCTAAAAAACTAGATGAGAAAATTGCTGAATTAAAGCAGTTGAAAAGTGATACTGAGGCGCTGCTTAAAACTTATAATGAGCATGAAGATGTGAAAATCCGCAGCTTGGTAAAAATTTATGAGAATATGAAACCAAAAGATGCAGCGGCGATTTTTGAGCAGATGGATATGGATATCATGCTTGAGATTGTTGATAAAATGAGCGAGCGCAAAGCTTCAGCAGTGCTGGCGGTGATGGACCCGAAAAAGGCGAAAGAATTGACCCAGCAAATGGCGAACGAAAAAACGTTGAAGCAGAAAATGGAAAAGGAACAGGCGCCGCTTAAGCCGCAGGCTTAGCTTCTAGATGGTTGTTCAATACATTCTTTTGTAAGAAATCTGTCGAAGAAGGAATAACTTGCAACGCGCAAAGTAATGGCCTGGCCTTTGCCGAGATATTCTTTGGGGTCAACGAGAAGCTCTTCTAAACTCACTATTCCAGGTAATAGGAATTTTTGATCTGATTTTTTATTTCTGGCGATAGTGATTATTTCATCATCTATCATTAGCCGGTAAAGTTTTGTGCCTGGTTGTGTGTGTTTATAGAGAAATAATTGCTCTATTAAACGTGGCGTGCTGATTATTAAAACTTGCTTTAAAAAATTTGTATCAATCCTATCGCCCCTGCAGACGGCAGAAAGATCACGGTTAAATTCTTTCCAGAAATCTAGCTTTTCCATAAAGGAATTATATGGAGTCTCTATTAAAGCTTAATGAATAATATAGGATTTAAGCGTGTATCGCCCTCTTATCCACAGCCAAAGCTGCTTCTTTCACGGCTTCGTTCAAGGTTGGGTGGGCGTGGCAGGTGCGGGCGACATCTTCGGCAGAGGCGGAGAATTCAATTGCCAAAGCGAGTTCGGCAATTAGTGTTCCGGCATCTGGGCCAATGATGTGGGCTCCTAAAACGCGATCAGTTTTCTTGTCAGCGAGAATTTTCACATAACCTTCAGCATTGCCATTGGCAACGGCTCGGCTGTTGGCGGTGAATGGAAATTTGCCGATGTTATATTCGATACCGGCTTTTTTAAGTTCTTCTTCAGTTTTGCCAACTGAGGCAACTTCAGGCGCGGTATAGATAATGCTTGGAATTGCGTCATAATTAATATGCGGTTTTTGACCGGCGATAATTTCGGCAACGGCAACACCTTCATCTTCAGCTTTGTGCGCGAGCATTGGGCCGATGATGACATCACCAATAGCGTAAATGCCTTTGACATTGGTTTGGAATTGCTTGTCAGTTTTAACACGGCCGCGCTCATCAATTGCTACGCCGATTTCTTTTAAGCCTAACCCCTCAGTGTAAGGTTTACGGCCAATGGCGACCAGAACGACATCAGCATCCAAACTTTCCGGGCTGCCACCTTGTGCGCTTTCGGTGCTTACGATATGAGATTTTTTGCCTTTTTCAACGCCGGTAACTTTGGTGCCGAGCTTGAATTTCACACCTTGTTTTTCGAGGGCTTTCTGGAAATCTTTAGATAGGCCTTCATCCATACCAGGAGTGATGCGGTCAAGGAATTCGACCACGGTAACTTCCGCGCCGAGCCTGCGCCATACGCTGCCAAGCTCAAGGCCTATAACGCCAGCACCGATCACGACGAGTTTATTAGGGACGGTTTTTAGCGTTAATGCGCCAGTGGAAGAAACAATTGTTTCTTCATCAATTTTTACATTCGGCAGGCTAATAACATCAGAGCCGGTGGCGATGATGATGTTGGTTGCTTCATAAGAAGTTTGCGCGCCGCCATCTGAAGGCGCAATGGTGATTTTACCAGGCGCGGTGATTTGGGCAGCACCTTTAAGGTAAGTTACTTTATTTTTCTTGAAGAGAAATTCCACGCCGCCGGTGAATTGTTTAACCACTGCGTCTTTACGTTTTAGCATGGTGGAAAGATCAACTTCGAGCTTGCCGGTTTTAATGCCGTGTTTAGAGAAATCATGACCCGCTTCTTCGAACAAATGGCTAGATTCAAGCAAAGCTTTTGATGGGATGCAGCCAACGTTTAAACAAGTGCCGCCCAATGTGCCGCGTTTTTCAACGCATGCGGTTTTGAGGCCCAATTGCGCCGCGCGAATTGCCGCAACATAGCCACCAGGGCCGGCGCCGATAACGATAACATCAAATTTCTCTGCCATTTTACACTCCAAATGCGGTTATATTGATATCTGCTTGCAATTTTTTCTACTCGATGGACTCATGTATTATTCATACACTTCGCCATCTGCGTTAAAAAATTGCGGCGCATCTATCTAATATAAACGCATTTGTTTAAAATTAAAGATGCGCTTAAATTAGAGAGACGAATTCTGCAATTCATCTAATATATTTTATGCTGGCTGTACAGGGGTTTTATACTTAATTGGTTCTTGCCTTAAAGACGTTGGAAAGCCCAACGGCAAAGGTAATGCTACAATTGTAGCCGGAATTCTTTACATCATATTTATTGAATTCGCCTTTTAGCATGCACGGAATGGCAAAATCGCCAATGCCGGCATTGCCGTGGCCGTAAGCATAGGAGGTAAACATTCCTGATTGGGCAAGCCCATCATCAAGCTTTTCATCAAGTTCTGCCGCATCACGTGCTTTTAAAGGGTCGTGTCCGGCGCTTGCCTTGCCAGCCGGGGCGTTTTTATAATTATAGGAATCTCCATTGGCAAAATGCTGGATCAAAACACAAGGGTGGTTTGTTGTATCCTGTTCGAGTTTAAGTGAAGGGCAGTTTTCTTCGGTTGAAATTTGGAATGGATCGCGGAAAGTAAAGTCATGACCTCCTGAGCTTTTAATATTCATACCGATTGAAAGATCAGACCAGGCCATCATCGAAGCATAACCAGACTGGTCAAAATAACCCTCGACACAGCCGGGAAAGTTAGGATCACCGGCAAGATTTGCGCAGCCCGGGAATTGCTTATATTTCAGTGGGAAATTGTGAATGCCGATATCATATTGTGAGATCTGCATTATGCTGGCTTGGGTTCGGGAAACAGAATGAAGATGTTGGAAATAAACATAACCGCCAGCAATTGAGCCAAGAAATATGAGGACGATTAAAAGTTCAAACAAGGTGAAGCCTTTACGCATGAATTTATATTATAAATTATAGATTTAAGCTGAAAGATAATTTTAATAATTAGGCTTTTTCAATTTCTTTTATTGTCTATTGTGCGCTATTTATATGGCTAGTGGTTATTGGCATTTACTCCATTTGCCAATCCAATCCAAATCATCGGCGTACAAACATATGATGTGCTGGATGCATTATATTTATTACCACCCGCATCACAAGTGCTGAATATACCGCCCCAATCTACAAAGCCAACGCCTCCAGTTGAAGGCAGACCATCGTCTATTTTTACATCAAGCGCCAATAAATCTTTAGGAAGTAAGGCGGCATGGACTTGCTGCTGGCTTGGGATATCAGCTCTGAATTGATATTCACCGCCGCCTGAATCTTCCCAATCAAAATTAATTGTCAGGCATAAGTTGGTTGCGGCCGGATTGGTATTCATTTTTAATATGGGGCAAGTAGCTTCAGTAGTTGCAAAAAATGGGTTGAAACCGACATAATCCTGGCCGAAGGCGTTTTTTAATCCTACGCCTTGCGAGAGATGCTCCCATGCATTGCCAGTTTCATAACCTGAGGGATCTGTTTGCTTGTCATTATTGCCGGGGTCGGAGAACATATTAGAATCACCCGGCAGCTGGTTATATTTGTATATGAAATTGGAGATCGCAATATCGTATTGCGATAATTGTCTGACTATAACAAGGGTCTTAGTCGTGCTAATCATACTCTGTGCAACTAAGATGCCGCCAATTAGCAGGCCGATGATGACGAGGACAATGGAAAGTTCAACCAGTGTAAAGCCTTTTCGCATGAATTTATATTATAAATTATAAACTTAAGTCGAAAGGCAATTTTAATAATTAGGCTTTTTCGATTTCTTTTATTATTTGCTGTGCGGCATTTTTAGGATCTGGCGCCTGGGTAATTGGGCGGCCAATAACTAGATAATCAGCGCCGTTTTTAAGTGCCTCTGTTGGAGTGGCGGCGCGGTTTTGATCTTGCTTATCGGCGCCAATCGGGCGAATGCCTGGGGTGCAGATTTCAAGTTTTGGGAATTGGGTTTTGATTATTGAGGCTTCTAATGGTGAGGCGATCACGCCATCAGCGCCAAGATCATTGGCATAGGCGGCGCGGCGAAGCACAAGGTCTTTTACCGAGCAGCCGTATTGGGCGGCGTAATCTTCGCCAAGAGAAGTTAAAACCGTGACGGCAAAAACTTTTGTGTTGGTGCCTTGTTTGCCTTTTACAGCTGCCTCAATCACTTGTTTTTCGCCGTGGACGGTTAGCATATAAACGCCGAGATCGGCGGCGCGGCGGACGGCGTTTTCAACCGTGTTGCCGATATCGTGATATTTGTAATCAAGGAATATTTTTTTGCCCAAACCGACGAGGTTTTTTATGTAATGCGCATCAACCGAGAGGCCAAGTTCCATGCCGAGTTTGAAGAAATCAACCACGCCTTCCAGATCAACGATAAGTTTTTCTGCCTGTTTTTTATCAGGTAAGTCGAGGGCGATTATGAGTTTATTTTGCATAGAACATTAGAACTCAGAATGTTAGAACATTGGAATATTAGAACAATTTTTCTAAATTCTAAAGCTCTAAGTTCTAATGTTCTAGTTATCTATCACCAGTTTCCCCGCCACGGCGAAATCTTCATTTTCCATGTTGGAGATTATGATGCGCACTTTTTCTGGCGGCACGGTTAAAGATTCGCAAATTGCTTTGGTGACGGTATCAACCATTTTGCGTTTTTGTTCGACGGTGCGGCCTTCGAGAATGTGAATTTGGACGATTGGCATAATTTAAAATCCTACTTTTTTGGCTTTGGGTTTTTTCTTGGCAAGGTCAATTGAATCGGCAATGCTTTCCTGGATTGAGTGCGGCAGGTTGGCATCAATAAGTTCAATGCTTACCAATTCCATTCCGATGTTTTCCAACTGCTTTTTCAATGGTGTTTCGAGCTTTTTCTCGAATTTTTCATCTTCTTTGATAACAGTTTTGGTAGTAGTGGATTTGCCAATTTCTTTAATCACCGAGCGCGAAATATCATGTGCATCCTGCTGGAAGTTTTGCGATGATGTGAAGGCTTTATAAGCATCACTAACGCGCGTACGGACGTTGATGTTGATGCCGACATGGATGTTATCTGAAGTGAGAATATTTTGGTGTACCATGTAGTTTTCGGGGCGCATATCGATGGTTATGACTTTGCTTCTGCCAAGATAATAACGGCCGCGAGTGAGTTGTTTGATAAATTTGCCGCGTTTGAACAACAGCCCGCGCTCATATTCGCGAATGGTGATATATGCAGTAGGAAATAGCAGGCCGATTGCTAGGCCGCCGGCGAAGATGGTAATGAGTTTTACAGCGAGATATGGATCAATCATATTAAAACTCGTAACAATAAGTTGCCAAATTTTCAATATGAAAGTGTTTAATTGAGCGAATCTTTATCGCTGGTATTGGCTATAATGCTTTGAATATTCTGAGGAACTACCATATCGACAATTTCAGCTTTAAGAATTTTAACGCCGATAGAATTGGCCTTTACTTGAGCCTGGGCTTCAATATCTGCGGCAAGATCTTTTACGCTATATGTGATTTGCGCAATATGGTGATGAGTGGCAACTTCCTTGGTGGCTGAACGGACTTCTTCAAACAAGTAATTTTTATAATTCTGCGAAGAGTTGATAGCTTTATAAGGATCAGTAATTTGGAATTTTACTGAAAGCGTGATGCTGAAATTAGAATTATCTGAAGTGATAAGATGCTGGTTGAAAGAAAAAGTTTCTTCGCGCATATCAACCAAAATTATGCGGTTAGTCGCCGGCAGGCGATAAGCACCAGGGGCGAGAGTTTTCTTATATTTGCCCTTTTTGTAGAGCAGGGCGTTTTCATATTCTTTGATGACAATATGTACGCGCTTAGTACGTAGGCATAATGCTATGAAACCAAATATAAATAGGCAAGGTAAAAGCCCGCTTATGATATCTTGCGTAGAAGACTGGATATGTTGTGCTGGCGTATAGCTTGGTGCAGGCGCTGTTGTCGCCACCGCGCTGTTAGGTGGGTTATAATCTAGCTTTAGCAGATTATCGTCAGCCATAGCTTGCTTTTATGCTTCGATTAAGAGGCGAGCCGGATCTTCAATCGCTTCTTTGATGCGCACCAGGAATGTTACAGCTTCAGAGCCATCGATCAAACGGTGGTCATATGAGAGCGCGAGGTACATCATCGGGCGGGCAACCACTTGACCGTTTACAACAACGGCGCGGTCTTTAATTGCATGCATGCCCAAAATTGCGGTTTGTGGTGGGTTGATGATTGGCGTGCTCATCAGTGAGCCGTAAATGCCGCCATTGGTGATTGAGAAAGTTCCGCCGGATAAATCATCCACGGAAATTTTGCCATCACGAGCTTTTTTGCCAAGGCCGGCAATTTCTTTTTCAATATCAGCGAAAGATTTGTGATCAGCATCGCGAAGCACTGGAACAACCAAACCTTGTTTTGAGCCAACGGCTACGCCGATGTTGTAATATTTGTGGTAAACGATTTCGTCGCCATCAATTGATGCATTAACTGCTGGGATTTCCTTTAACGCGTTAACAACAGCTTTAACGAAGAATGACATAAAGCCAAGTTTGCCGCCGTGTTTTTCAACGAATGAGTCTTGATATTTTTTGCGCAAATCCATAATTGCCGACATATCAACTTCATTGAATGTGGTGAGCATGGCCGCAGTGTTTTGTGATTCTTTCAAGCGGCGGGCAATTGCCTGGCGGAGCTTGGTCATTTTCACGCGCTCTTCACCGCCCTGTGATTTTGCTGGAGCAGATTTCGGTGCTGGAGTAGGTGATGATGAGCTTGAGTTTGCAGAAGCGTTTTGCACATCTTCTTTCAAAATTTGGCCATCTTTGCCAGAACCTTGAATGTTTGATGCATCAAGACCTTTTTCAGCGATGATTTTTTGCGCTGAAGGAAGTGGCTCTTTTGTAGCAGATGATTTTGGTGCTTCGGTTGGTTTTTCCGGAGCAGCGGCAGGGGCTGCAGCGGCTTTGCCAGCAGCTCCTTCTTTGATTGAGCCTAAAATGGCACCAACAGAAACTTCTGAACCTTCTTTGGCGATGATTTTTTCAATTGCGCCAGCGGCCGGAGCATTGACTTCAACAGTCACTTTATCAGTTTCCAGCTCAACGATAGGTTCATCAGCTTTTACAGCTTCGCCCTCTTTTTTAAGCCATTTGGCAATTGTTGCAGTTGAGATTGATTCGCCAAGTGTCGGTACTTTGATATCAGCCATGGTTTTTTCCGTAATGTTATTTGGCCATGATTAATATACTTGTGAGGGAAAAAATCAATAATAATTGCGCACCCCCCAACCCCCGAAGGGGGTGCGCCGTAATTTGCAAAGCAAATTACTCAAAATGAACGATGCAAGAGACGCTTTTCAGGAGCAATATTAATAAAAGAAGAGGGGGCCACTTAAGACCCCCTCCCGGTTAACTAACTCACGATGTTTTTGTTTTATCTAACTATTTAACTTTTTTGAAAAAGTCAGTATAGACGTGGAGAACGGCTGAAACACCAACCAGGACATATACTGTTTTCATAATAATGCCGGTACCAAATATAGTGCCAAGCAAGTTAATTCCTAATACACCCAAGAGACCTAAATGAAGGGCACCAATGATGATTAGAAGGGTTGTTATCTTTGTTAATGTTTTGTCCATAATATCCTCCTTGGATATGAGTTCATTATAGCAAATTGGTGAGCGTTAGATAGGCGGATTCGTTGCTGCAGCGCCATAAGTATGGGAGCGCCGCACCAATTCGTATATGCAGCGCAGCAATTTAATAATTATGTAATTATTAAGGAGTATAATGGCTGGATTCTTCGCATTGCAGCAATTATCTAAAAAGTATAGTCTTTCCTTCGCGCAGCAGTTCCAGTTGTAGCCAACCTATATGAAGATTCGTGACTTGGCATAATGTTGTATTTACAACTCTTTGATCATTACTGTTATCATCACCCACATTTCTCCCGTTCAAAGAGGCTATATAATGTTGGCCGCGCACATATTGCGCTACTTTTGGTGAGAGCAAATCATATCTTGTACCTTTTCTAAAAAGGGTAGCACTTATTTCGACTCCGTTAACTCTGGATATCTCAGGTGGTACACTCTGCTTACTAAAAGGCCCTCTAGGATGAACCAATAAGTCTACATAATGAATTTTCTCATGAGTTACTCCATCAGCAGTATATGATTTTATATCCACAGGTTTTTCGGTGCAAAAAATTACAGATTCGCTAACTGGTCCTACTGTTTCAAATGCTTTAATCAATGTTCTTACATCATTTCCAACATCGCCGCCGCCACCTAAATACACATGTACATCGTGGAAATGAACTTGAGATGATTGAGGCAAGACCAATTCAAACATTCGTCTCTTTTGTCTGACAGTATAAGGATTTCTTCCGTCTGGAGTATTTGCTTTAGAATTTAAAAAAATGTGCAATTCCAAGCCTGACTGAAGTACAGCATTGAAAAATAATTGGTGACCTGGATGCAATGGTTGAAATCTACCAAAAACTAATGCTTTGGTTTTGCCTTGGCCTTTTAATTCAGATATTTGTCGCATGAATTCTGGGTGAGACATTCTCCTAATTTATGCAAAAGATTAAATTATGTCAATAATTAGCTTAATGCCTTAGCTACGATCTCATCCTGCTCTTTATTATGAACCTTATAGAAGCCAGTTGCTGGTGAAGCAGCAGAGATGCGGCCCACATAGCTTACGCGTTTTTTGGCGCCGACAGCTTCCAAAGTTTCATCGATAAAGGCGCGGACGAATAACCAGCCGCCCATGTTTTTTGGTTCTTCCTGTGCCCAGACAAATTCAGCATTTTTGTATTTAGCAAGTTCTGCTTTTAGTTCATGCGCCGGGAATGGATAGAATTGCTCGAGGCGGATGATGGCGACGTCATCAATTTTTCCGGCATCGCGTTTTTCGGCGATGTCATAATAAACTTTGCCGGAGCAAATAACCACTTTGCGGATTTTGCTATCAGCCGCCAAACGCGAAACTTCAGGGATGATGCGTTTGAAAGATGTGCCTGGTGCGAAATCTTCCAGTGAGCTGAATACTTCTTTTTTGCGGAGCAGTGATTTTGGTGTCATTAGCACCAAAGGTTTGCGGAAGTTGCGTTGCAACTGGCGGCGGAGGATGTGGAAATAATTTGCCGCAGTTGTGAGGTTGGCAACTTGAATGTTTTCTTCACCGCAAAGCTGTAGGAAGCGCTCGAGACGTGCGGATGAATGTTCCGGGCCTTGGCCTTCGTAGCCGTGTGGGAGAAGCATTACCAAGCCGCTCATGCGGAGCCATTTGGCTTCGCCGCTCGTGATGAACTGGTCGATGATAACTTGTGCGCCGTTACTGAAATCCCCAAATTGGGCTTCCCACATTACGAGAGCGTTTGGTTCGGCTAGTGAATAGCCATAATCAAAACCGAGGACGGCAAATTCTGAAAGAGCAGAATCGATAACTTCGTATTTCGCTTGTTTCATGCCGAGGTTGTTGAGTGGCACATAAGTTTCTTCGGTTTTTTGGTCAACTAAAACTGAGTGGCGTTGGCTGAATGTGCCGCGGCCGCAATCTTGGCCGGAGAGGCGCACGCGTTTGTTTTCAGCGGTGATTGAGCCGAATGCGAGTGCTTCTGCAGTTGCCCAGTCAATACCTTCGCCGGTTTCAAACATTTTGCGTTTGGCCGCAAGTTGGGTGGTGATTTTCGGGTTGGCATTGAAGCTTGCCGGAACGCTTGAAAGGGCGAAACCGATTTGTTTCAAAGTTTTCAAATCAACGCCGGTGTCAGGAGTTGGGTCTGCACCGCGGGCGACTCTTTCAAAGCCTTCCCATTGGCCTTCCAACATATCGGCTTTGTTTGGTTTGTAATCTTTGGCGGTTTTATATTGGTCTTCGAGATAGTTTTTGAAATTCTCAACTTTCTTCTGCGCTTCGGCTTCGCTTAGCGTGCCTTCAGCAACCAGCTTTTTTGCATAGATTTCGCGCGGGCGTGGGAGGCCGGCGATTTTTTGATACATTAGAGGCTGGGTGAACATTGGCTCATCGCCTTCGTTATGGCCGTAGCGGCGGTAGCAGACGATATCAAGCACGACGTCTTTTTTGAATGTCTGGCGGAATTCGGCGGCGAGTTTGCTTACAAACATAACTGCTTCTGGGTCATCGCCATTGACGTGGAAAATTGGCGCGCCGACCATTTTGGCGACGTCTGATGGATATGGGGATGAGCGGCCTTTTTTCGGATCAGTTGTGAAGCCGATCTGGTTGTTGACGATGATGTGGACAGTGCCGCCGGTGCGGTAGCCATCAAGATCTGACAGCACAAAATTTTCAGCAACTGAGCCCTGGCCGGCGAATGCGGCGTCACCGTGGAGGAGGATGCTCATGACGCGGCTGCGTTCCACATCTTGTTTCTGGTCTTGCTTGGCGCGGACTTTGCCGGTGACGACAGAGTTTACGGCTTCCAAATGTGATGGGTTGGCGGTTAAGCTCAAGTGAACTTTTTTGTTGTTCACGTCAACGTCATGCGAATAGCCCATGTGATATTTTACGTCGCCCGATGTGCTTAAGCCTTCTGGCATCGAGAGGTTGCCGTAGAATTCTGAGAGCATGGCAGCATATGGTTTGCCCATGACTGCGGTTAACACGTTCAAGCGGCCGCGGTGTGGCATGCCGATGACAACTTCGTCAACGCCCATTTCGGCGGAAGTTTCGACGATGTATTTTATCGATGGAATGGCAACGTCGCCGCCTTCAACCGAGAAGCGTTTGGTGCCGGTGAATTTTACGTGGATGAATTGCTCGAAACCTTCAACTTCGGTGAGCGACTCTAACAGCCAATCTTTTTTATCTTTGGAAAGATCAATTGATGCTTGAGTTGATTCGATGCGCTCACGAAGGAAATGTTTTTCTTCCGGGTGGTGGATATGTTCGTATTCAAAACCGATATTGCCGCAATAAGTTTTTTGCAGGATTTTAAGAATAGTTGGCAGAGTGGCTTTGTCTAAACCAAGTTGGCCATTCAGATAAATTTCACGATTGTGGTCTTCGCTAAAACCATATGATGCCGGGTCAAGTTCGGAGCCTGGCATGTTGCGGGTGAGGCCGAGTGGGTCAAGGTTGGCAATAGTGTGGCCGCGTTCACGATAGGCGCGGATTAACATTAATGCGCGAATTGAATCAACACCGGCGCTTTCAGCAGTGGTTGGTTTTTCGTTTTTATTGGCAGGTTTTGGTAATTCATCTGCGCCGACCACACCGATAATGCGGTTTTTTGGCTGCACCCAGGCTGGCGCTTTGCCACCGGTGGCTTGCTCAAAAATTTCACGCCATGAGGCATCAACCGAATTCGGGTTTTGTTTATATTGTTCATATAGTTCTTCGATAAACACGGCATTAGAGCCGAAAAGCGCTTCAGAAGTCATAATTATTCACTACCTAATTGATGAATTTTCTTGAAAATAGCACTATTAAAAATAGTTTCAACAATTTAATAACTATTTGTATTTTATGGCTAAATTTTAAGATCTTGTATATATTACCAATTAGTAATAAAACTTACACATAATTTTGCTATTATTGCCGCATGACGGGTTATTTAAATAATGTAGAAAAAGCTGCTGATCCACAAACCGTGGTTGATGCTCTTCACTCAATTAGGGATGAAGGTAATGGTATTGCGGTGGTGAAAACCGCAATTGTAACTTCGCCATCACTTGCTTTTAGGGCAATTTACAGCAACCATCATCATGATGGACATGCAGTTCAGGCGCAAAGAATTATTGAACATGAAAAGCCATCTTTAAAACGGAAATTGATTGCAGAAATTAGAAACCGCCCGGATGAAGCACTGGCTGTTTTAGAAGAAATGAAAAATTTCAGAATGGAATATAACCCATTCATGGATTCAAAACATCTAAAGCACGATAGAAGAGCGATGATTCTTCCGGTTGTAAAAGCTGCGTTAGAAACTGTGGTTGATTATGGCAACCAAAAAGATTTGCATTATATTGAAAAAGCTAAAGGGGTTATTGCCAGCTTATACCAGCAAATTGAAACCGAAAAGAAATTGGTGGAAGAAAACCGCCATTACGCACAGATGGGTTTGCAACCATGGGATTCGCGCACACAGCGCCAAACTACAGGGACAGAATTTTTTAGGGAACTTAAAATATCAGATGAAACTTTTAGCAAAGCTCCATCTGATAAAGAATACACGCTTGGCCAGCCAAAGCCCAGCCGTTATGATGTTAAAGCTGCACAAACTTTTCTTGCCGATTATCATGTGACTGATGCCCGCCGTCCGAATTTGGCTGATACGCAACCAGGAATTCCAGTAAAACGTGCTGAGGAAGTATATCCTGTAAAACATTTAGATCAGAGTGAAAAAGAAGTGCAAACTACTGCGCTTAGAACCTTGGTGGCAAAAGTAGCCGAGGAAGTTAAGAGCGGGGCTGATATTTCTAATATTGATTTGAAGAATTATGGAATTCAATTTGTTACAAGTTCTGATTTGAGCGTTTATGCTGAATATCAAGGAGCTGATAACCAATGGCATAAAGTAAAAAAAGAAGTTGATAGCAGTAATGTTGGTGCATCCGCGCAATTTATAAGCAGGATGGAATTTACTGATATGCTGGAAAATTCCGTTAATGCAAAGATCCAAGCGGATAAAGTTGCAGAACGCGGTGCAGCAACTCCTGCTTCATCAACTGCGGCTAATTTGCCTAGACAACCAGGCGCAGAAGCTTCAAAGACTTTTAAAGCCTAACAATCCATCAAGATTATTCGTAACTTCCCTGCAAGGCTTTGCCGGTGAATGGGTTTATTAAATATGGGCGATTGCTGGCGATAATATCTTTTTCCTGCTCATTCAAATGTTTTTGCTCACCCCAATATGGGTAAAACATCATCACAATCACATCACGCAAATCACGACGCGGCTCAATGGCGCGGTGGGCACAGCATTGCGGCTGGAAGAAAACTACCGTGCCGGCTTTACCTTCAAGCGCGATAGAAGAATTTGTGAGCTCAGGTTCAAACTTATCGGCAAGTGAGCGCTTGATAAAGCCGCGTTTACGAAGATCATAGCTTTTTTGTTTGGGGATGATGCGCATTGCACCCGTATCTTCATAAACATCGGTGAGGTAAACCATCATTTTTACCATATTAGGCGTGATGTTATCAAAATGCCAATTCTGGCTGCCGAAACTAGCTTCCGGATTTTCTTTGGCAGTAGTGCGGTAAACATCGGAATCAAAAACGCGAAAGCCGCCACCATATAATGAATGGAAAACATTTTTTATTTCTGGCAAATGCCAAATTTCTTCGCATTCGGGAATATGATTCAAACTGTTTTTTATGCGAGTTAGACCAGCCGCACTATGCTGTTTATTGATGAGAGAATTTTCAGCATAAAGTTTATCAGCTTTTTCTTTGATAGATTTTATCAGCGCTGGCGGAATTAAAGATTCGGCAAATGCATAACCATTATTTTTTATTTGCTCAGCCAATGGATTTTTGATTTTGCCGTAAGATTTGTTTTTAATGCGGTTGATGCGATCATAAACAAAATGGTTGATGTTCATGATAAGCGGCAGGCGGTTATTCATCTTGGCCGTTTTTAACGCGCTTAGTTTTTTGATTGGCGAGAGCTTTGGATCTGGCATGGGTGAAATATAAATATTACCAGCTTTGAAAGCAATTGGATTTCAAACAGGTAAAGTACTCATCGCTAAAGGGGGATTTAAGCTGCGAGCAATTCTTTCATCGTTTTGCCGAGACGGGCAGGAGAATCTGACACGCGGATGCCGGCAGATTTCATTGCTTCGATTTTATCTTCAGCGCCGCCTTTGCCACCAGAAATGATAGCACCTGCGTGGCCCATACGGCGGCCTGGAGGTGCAGTGCGGCCAGCGATGAAGCCAACCATTGGTTTTTTGGTTTTTTCACGGCGTAAGAATTCAGCTGCTTCTTCTTCAGCTGCGCCGCCGATTTCACCAATCATGATGATTGATTTGGTTTCTGGGTCAGCCAAAAACATTTCCAGGCAATCAATAAAGCTGGTGCCGTTTACTGGGTCACCACCGATACCGATGCAGGTAGTTTGGCCGAAACCTTCTTTGGTGGTCTGGAGTACTGCTTCATAAGTCAATGTGCCGGATTTGGAAACGATGCCGACCGAACCTTTTTTGTGGATGTGGCCTGGCATAATGCCGATTTTGCATTCACCCGGGGTGATAACGCCTGGGCAGTTAGGGCCAACTAGGCGTGATTTTGAACCAGAGAGGGCCTTTTTCACTTTTACCATATCAAGTACGGGGATGCCTTCGGTGATGCAAACGATGAGCGGAACTTCAGCGTCAACCGCTTCCAAAATTGCATCAGCTGCAAATGGTGGTGGAACATAAATAACGCTAGCATCAGCACCAGTTCTTTCGCGCGCTTCGCCAACAGTGTTGAACACCGGAAGGCCCAAGTGGGTTTCGCCACCTTTGCCTGGCGTTACGCCGCCGACCATTTTTGTGCCGTAAGCAATTGCTTGCTCAGAGTGGAATGTGCCTTCTTTGCCGGTGAAACCCTGGCAGATGACTTTGGTGTTTTTGTTTACTAATACGCTCATTTTATTTTTCCTTAGTTACGAGTAATTCTTTTATTTCTTTTAAATTCGTTAAAATTTCGTCATGTTTTTTAGAAGACTTTCCTTTATTGGCAAAAACAATTAGGCCGATGATAGCAATTAAGCTTAAGGCAATTATCAATACGATATTGACCACAAAACTCATCTTACTTCCGCTTTAGTTTTAAATTTTTCGCCAGGGCGCATTGCGTTTTTTAGTTGCGCCTCAGTGCAGCCGCCGCTGTAGTATGATTGGTAATCAGCCGCCAGCACGCTTGGGATTGAGAGGCCTTCGTTATGCGTTAAGTGGCCGGCTTGTTTTTTGTGCTCGTAATCAGCGATGATTTGCGCCATTTCCGGGCATGAAATGCCGTCGGCATGTGCTACGCATGGGAAAAGGGTGAGGGCAGTAATAATTAGATATTTTTTCATTTTTGTTTTTTACTCACAATTGGGTCTAGTTTTTTATTTAATTTTTTTATGTCTTTTCTAATTTGTTTAAACCAACCAACTAATATCCATGCGAAGATAAAAAGAGAAATGGCTATAACAATTTCCATTCTAAAAATATCTTCTAAATCGATATTTTTAAGCATAGTTTAAGCTGCCGCCTTTTTGATTGCGTTGGTAATTTTCTGCGCTGCATCGTCAAGATCATCGGCAGAAGTAATGTTCAAGCCCGATTTTGCGAGGATTTGTTTGCCAAGGTCAACGTTTGTACCTTCCAAGCGCACAACTAATGGCACAGCAAGTTTCACTTCTTTGGCAGCTGCAACAACGCCTTCAGCGATGATGTCGCATTTCATGATGCCGCCGAAAATATTG
>JABDBO010000004.1 GCA_013288575.1 Alphaproteobacteria bacterium | reverse complement strand
TAGAGCATCTCGTTTACACCGAGAGGGTCTGGGGTTCGAATCCCTAACCGCCCACCATATTTTTCAATGATTTAACGTGGTTTGACAGAAAATGCTCAAACTTACGTTCTACATATGTTCTACATTGAGCGTATATTCCTATAGAACGAGAGATAAGATAAAAGAAGCTTTGAAAGCTCCGGCTGCGCTTAATCTCCGCAAGAATTACCTACAATGCATAAGGGTGTTTTCTAAAAGCTCAAACCAGCATGGGTAACCAGGGGGGTGGGGATTGTTATAATTGTCCAAACCCACCTCGAAATTAGCTCATAAAAATTGGAACAATTAGCCCTATTTAGCTTGATTTTATGGATAATCAATAAATTTTATTGGGCTAAGGCAATTTGTGAACTGAACGCGGCGCTTTGCGCGCCACAGTGATAAGCCAAAAAAATACCCCGTCAAAAGACGGGGTATAAATTCATAGAAGAATTCTATGCGCTTTTTTCTAGTTAACAGCTTCTTTAAGAGCTTTACCAGCGCGGAATTTTGGCTGTTTAGAAGCAGGAATATTGATTTTAGCACCAGTGCGCGGGTTGCGGCCAGTGGTTGCTTTGCGTTTTTGCACGAGGAAAGTGCCGAAGCCAACGAGGCGAACTTCGTTGCCTTTTTTCAGAGATGTACCAATTGAATTGATCAGAGCATCAACAGCACGAGCTGCATCAGCACGAGATAATTTAGCTTGGTTTGCAACTGCATTGATGAGTTCATTTTTATTAGTCATGATTATTACCCTATTAATTAACTAGTTTACCCGCATCGCAAACTGGCTCTATGCCTAGTTTGCAGGGGATCGAGACAGGAAAAACTAATTTGATACTCTTGTCAATTGAAAAAATGTAGTTATGCGCTGTTTTTGCGGGTTTGCGGCATTTTTATTATTGTTTTTGATGAAGCGAGAAATTAAATCACAATAATTGTGAATTCATTACGGCTCTAATGCGCTAAACGAACTTCATCATCGCCGGAAGATTTTTTCTTATCGCGATTAAATTCGCCATCCCATTCGGTTGGTTCCGGCACGCGGGTTAATGCGTTTTTCAAAACATCATCAACTGTTTCAACTGGAATTATTTCCATGTGATTTTTCACATTATCAGGAATTTCAGCCAGATCTTTGACATTTTCAGATGGGATCAGAACAGTTTTAATTCCGCTACGTAGTGCTGCTAAAAGTTTTTCTTTTAATCCACCAATTGGTAAAACGCGACCACGAAGCGTGATCTCGCCAGTCATGGCGACAGATTTTTTCACTGGAATTCCAGTCAATACTGAAACTATTGATGTGCACATAGCAACACCGGCAGATGGGCCGTCTTTAGGAGTGGCGCCTTCTGGCACGTGGACGTGGATGTCTTTATCTTGGAATTCCGGCGGTTTAATTCCGTAATCAAGGCAGCGGAAACGCACGAAGCTGGCGGCGGCATCAATTGATTCGCGCATAACTTTTTCGAGGTTACCAGTGTAAGAAATCTTGCCTTTGCCGCCTGGCATTGAAACCGCTTCGATCTGTAAAATATCGCCGCCGGTTTCAGTGTAAGCAAGGCCGGTAGTGACGCCGATCAGATCATCTTTCTCAGTTTGGCCGTATGAATATTTGCGCACTTTGGCAAATTTTTCCAAGTTCTTACGAGTGACGGCGACTTTTTCAACCTTGCCGCTTTCGATTTTTTTCAAAGCTTTGCGCACGAGGTTTGCGAGCTCACGTTCAAGTGAACGCACACCAGCTTCGCGGGTATAGTAACGAATTAAATCAGTCAGTGCATCATCGCTAATTTTCCATTCATCGAGTTTCATGGAATGTGATTCGAGAAGTTTCGGGATTAAATGCGTTTTGGCGATTTCGATTTTTTCATCTTCAGTGTAGCCGCCAATACGGATAAGTTCCATCCTATCCAACAGCGGGCGAGGCAAACGCAATGTGTTGGCAGTGGCAATGAACATTACGCCCGAGAGGTCATAATCAACTTCCAGATAGTGATCATTGAATTTATTATTTTGTTCAGGGTCAAGAACTTCCAATAATGCAGAAGCCGGGTCGCCACGGAAATCCTGGCTCATTTTGTCGATTTCATCGAGCAAAATCAGCGGGTTTGAATGCTTGGTTTTTTTCATCGACTGGATGAGTTTGCCCGGCATTGAACCTAAATATGTGCGGCGATGTCCACGGATTTCGGCTTCATCACGCATGCCGCCGAGCGAAATTTTGGCAAATTCGCGGCCTGTCGCCTCGGCAATTGAGCGGCCGAGAGAAGTTTTACCAACACCGGGAGGGCCAACCAAACATAAAATCGGGCCGCGGACTTTGCCGCCGGTGCGCGCTTGCACAGCTAAATATTCGAGGATGCGTTCTTTAACCTGCTCCAAACCATAATGGTCTTTCTGCAGAACTTTTTCTGCCTCGTTCAAATCAGTTTTAACTTGGCTTGGGTTCTGCCAAGGGATTGAAGTCAGCCAGTCAACATAATTGCGGATCACAGAAGCTTCAGCCGAAATCGGGCTCATGGTTTTGAGTTTCTTCAATTCGCTTTTGGCTTTATCGCGCGCTTCATCAGAGAGTTTCAGCTCGCCAATTTTCTTTTCCAACTCGGCAATATCATCTTTGCCCTCTTCTTCATCAAGCTCTTTCTGAATGGCTTTTAGCTGTTCATTCAAATAATAATCTTTTTGGTTTTTCTCGATCTGGCTTTTCACCCGGCCGCGGATTTTGATTTCAGTGTTGAGCACTGAAATTTCGCGTTCAATTAAAACCGTAATTTCTTCCAGGCGTTTTTGCGGGTTCAATTCATCAAGCAGCTTCTGGCGCTCATGAATTTTAATCGGCAAGTAGCTTGCGAGTTTGTCTGACAAATCACTCGGATCGGTAATTTTATTGATGTTTTCGAGAATATTGAAAGGAATTTTGCGGTTCATTTTCAAATATTCGCCAAATTGTTTGATCACCGTGCTGCATAATGCATGCGTATCGCCAACGGCAACTTCATCAAGTTCCACAACTTCAGCTTCTGAATATTCTTTATGAACAGTGTATGTTTTAATTTTTGCGCGTTTTTCACCTTCAACCAAAACTTTCACAGTTCCATCAGGAAGTTTTAGCAAATGCAAAATTGAGCAGATAACGCCGGTTTGGTATAATTTGCCAGATTCAGGATCATCATCAGTTGGTGTGATTTGCGTAACCAGGAAAATTTTGCGGCTGGCAGATTCTAATGCAACTTCCAAAGCGCGGATTGATTTTTCGCGGCCAACAAGTAATGAAGGCACAGTTCCCGGGAAGACGACAACGTCTCTTAAGGGTAAAACTGGATAGGCTTCTTTTGACGTTCTTTTGAACATATAGATAATGTAAGTGATTTATTTGCCTTTTTCAAGTCGCATCACTAAAAGTTAGTTTATTGTTGCTGGTTATTGGTTGTTGGTTTATTGTCATTTCAAATTAAAACGAGAGAAAATATGAGCTTTTTTATTCAAGATGCAGCTGCTGAAACCGCGCCCACAGCCACAACTTCGGCTGATTTGACTGCGGCCGGTATTTCGCCAGAAGGCAATATCATGACGACGATTGCTCCATTTATTTTCATTTTCATTATTTTCTATTTCCTGCTCATTCGCCCGCAACAAAGGAAGATGAAATTGCATCAGGCGATGATTGCTAACATCCGCCGTGGCGATAAAGTCATAACTGCGGGCGGAATTTTAGGAAAAGTTGCCAAAGTTAACCAAGCTGACGGAACTTTGGATGTTGAAATTGCCGATGATATTACAATTCAGGTTGTGGCCTCGACCATTTCCAGCGTAATTGTTGATAAGCCAGTGAATGATAATGCTAAAACCAAAGGTAGCAAAAAATAATGGCAACTATAGGCACAAGTTTATACACGATGTTTTTTTGGCCGTCGCATTGGCCGCGATGAGTTTGGTAATTCTTATTTTACCAATAGCAAAAACCGCCGCTGGGTGGTTTATAAAGGCATCCCTGAAGCTTCAAAAGTTCCGGCTGATTGGCACCGCTGGCTGCACAAGACTACTGATGAAGTGCCGAATATTGATGCGCAAAAAACCTATGATTGGCAAAAACCGCACCTGCCGAATTTGAGCGGCACAGATTTAGCCTATGTGCCAAAAGGCCATATTAAAGCCGGTGCTAAACGGGATAGGGCCACTGGCGATTATGAGGCCTGGAAGCCGGAGTAGAAATCATTTCTACGGCTGCTTGCTTGTAATTTTCTATGCTCGAATCGCTTACGTATGTCATATACGCTCGGATTCTCCGCGTAGAAAATCACTTCGCATTCAGCTCTTATAAATGATTTCTGGAATTTTAATTGTTTCCTAGCTTTGGATGCTCGCGTTCGTGCGCGGCGGGCTGATGGTTCCCGGTTCTTAGAACATGCCAAAAGTGATGCTATGGACTCGTGAGCGAAGCGAGGGCAAGCCCATTGAGGGCGAGGGCTGCGCGCCGAACGCAAATTAAAAATAAAAAAGGCGCCGCCAATTGGCAGCGCCTTAAATTTTGCAAATCAGCAAAAACTACTTCGCTTGTGAAGGAGTTTGTTGCTGTTGTTGACCAGCTTGAGTAGCTTGGTTAGCTTGACCAGCTTGAGCTTGAGAAGCTTTAGAAGCTTTGTTTTCAGCTTTAGGAGCTTTAGCTTCAGTTTGAGTTTGTGGTTGTGATTGATCTTGAGCTTGTTCAGCAGCGAGAGCTGGAGTTGCAACAAGAACAGCTACCAAAGCGGCAGCGAAAATAGAAGTTTTCATAAGTAGTCTCCCTAGAGTTTATTAAGTTTAATTGAATAAAGAATTTATTCGGCCGGAAGATTTATCACAAAATTTTCATAACTGGAAACAAAATTTTACTAAAAAATCACTTCTTATTGCCTGAAACTCAATTATTACCCATAATAAGGCCGTGAAAAACAGACTGAAAGATATAGGTTTAATGGTTTACAAGGCGGCGGATAACATGGTTAACCACGATGGGGTGGAACATGCCGGCTACCTTTCTTTCCTTGTATTATTAGCGTTTTTTCCGTTTTTGGTTTTCTTTGTTGCTATACTCGGAGCATTAGGTGAAACCAGCGCTGGCTCACATTTAATTCACCTTATCGTTGATAATGCGCCGCAGCATATGGTGGCAGCTATTGTTCCGCGGATTGATGAAATCCTCTCCGGCCCGCCGCAAGGTTTGTTGACCATTTCGATTCTGGGCACAATCTGGACATCTTCATCAATTGTTGAAGGCATGCGCACCGTGTTAAACCGCGCCTACCACGTGCATACGCCGCCCAATTATTATCTGCGCCGCGCACTTTCTATCGGGCAGTTATTGCTGCTGACTTTAATATTAATTGTGGCGATGTTAGCCCTCGTCATTGTGCCAATAGTATTTAACAAATTATTTGGTGTCTTTATTACTTATCAAACTATCAACGGCCAATCTCAGGAAGCTTTGCCGCAAGTTTCATTTTTCGCTGGCGAATGGGAACTCTTGCGCTATGTTTTTGCCTTTGCCGTGCTATTGTTTTTCATTTCAGGGCTTTATTATTTCCTGCCCAATGTTAAGCAAAAATGGCGCGATACAATTCCCGGTGCGCTGATAACCCTTATCGGCTGGGCAATAGCGGCGCGCGGTATTACTTATTATCTCTCACATTATAACCAGTTTAACCTGGTTTATGGCTCGCTTGCGAGCATGATAGCATTTCTTGTGTTTTTCTATATAATCAACATGATTTTTATTTATGGCGCTGAGTTTAACTATTTATTAGAGCAATATCTCGGCCATAAAATTATCCAGCGGCAGGAAGTTTCGCCCGAGCAAGTTAAAACTGGCGAGCTGCATAACCGTGATGTAAAGAAAGATGAAATAGTGGTGCGTGATGACAAAAGATAATAAAGGAACGGGCAAGTCAAACCAGATGTGGGGCGGGCATTTTGATGAAATGCCAGATGAATTGCTGCAAAAAATAAATGCCTCGATCAGCTTTGATAATAAGCTTTATAAGGAAGATATCCAAGGTTCGATTGCGCATACTAAAATGCTGGTAAAGCAGGGCATTATTTCTACCGAAGATGGCAATAATATAGCTGATGGTTTAATGCGCATTTTACAGGGCATTGAAGATGGCACGGTGAAATTTAAAACTGAGTTCGAAGATATTCACATGAATATCGAGCATAAACTAAAAGGTTTGGCTGGCGAATCAGCGGGACGGCTGCACACGGCGCGTTCACGTAATGACCAGGTGGCAGTTGATTTCCGCCTATGGGTGCGCAACCGGATTGACGAAACAATTGCTGATTTAAAAAATCTCCGCCGCGTTTTGGTAACGCGGGCAGAAAACGATGCCGCAACCATCATGCCGGGATTCACTCACTTACAAAGCGCGCAACCGGTGACGTTTGGCCATCATCTAATGGCTTATTATGAAATGCTCACCCGTGACCAATCACGATTTGAAGATGCGCGTAAACGAATGAACCAATGCCCGCTTGGCGCAGCAGCATTGGCTGGAACATCATTCCCGACTGATCGTTTCAAAACTGCTAGTGAATTGGAATTTGATGCGCCGACTAATAACTCACTTGATTCAGTTTCTGATCGCGACTTTGCGCTGGAGTTTTTAAGCGCGGCATCAATTACCATGATGCATCTTTCGCGTTTGGCTGAAGAAATTGTTATTTGGTGCTCGGCGCAATTTAAATTCGTCACGCTTTCCGATAAATTCACTACTGGCTCATCTATCATGCCGCAAAAGCGCAACCCTGATGCGGCGGAACTTGTGCGCGGCAAAACCGGGCGGGTTTATGGCTCGCTCATCACGTTGCTCACCGTAATGAAAGCGCTGCCACTGGCTTATAATAAAGATATGCAGGAAGATAAAGAGCCGGTGTTTGATGCGGCGGAAACTTTGCAAATTTGTTTGAAAGTAATGGCAGGCATGTTGCTTGATATGAAAGTGAATTCAGAAAATATGTTAAAAAGCGCATCTGCCGGTTTCGCAACCGCGACCGATTTTGCCGATTGGCTGGTGCGTGAACTAAACATCCCATTCCGCGATGCGCATCACATTACCGGCAAAGCAGTAAAACTGGCTGAAACTAAAGGCGTGGATATTTCTGGCCTTTCGTTGGAAGATTTGCAGAAAATTGAGCCGAAAATCACCGGTAATATTTTCACTGTACTCGGTGTTGAAAATTCCGTTAAATCACGCAAATCATATGGCGGTACGGCGCCGGATGAAGTTTTGAAGCAAGTGAAGAAGGCGAAGGAAGAGCTAAAGTGACTGACCGCTTACTCACAGCTGATGAAAAATATCTTGTAAAATGGATGCTCGAAAATGGTGAGCCTGAAGCTGCCAAATTCCTAGAAAAAGTTGATGAATTGCGCGTAACTCCTTGGCGGTGCCCGTGTGGATGCGCGAGCTTCAATTTTTCAATTGAAACATCGGCAAAGCAGGGAATGAAAGTAGTGGCGGATTTTCTTTTTGGTAATGAAGAAAATCTTAGCGGTATATTTGCTTTCGAATATGGTGGAGAATTAGCTGGAATTGAAATATATGGGCTAGCTGGTGATGCTCCCAAAATTTTGCCAAAACCAGAAGTATTACGCCCCGCTGATTTTAAAAAGATACAATAATGTGCTTTGCAGAATAGAAATATTTAAATAAAATATGGTATGTTTAGAAACTTATTTTTACTAATTATCATCGTTGTTCTCGCCGCGCTTACCACTTCATGCGGTACGAAAAAAGATTTGTCACTTACGGATGGCGAAGAACATCACACGATGTTTTAGAAAGTTAAATTGATTTCAAAAGTTACCGTGCTCCTCGGTGCATCGTGGGTTAGGCCGAACAGGTAATTCAGCGAAGTATCCAAATTCCCAAATGGCTGGAAACCAATAATTGGCCCTAGTTGCTGGCCTTTCTGGGCGAAACCTTGCAGGCTTCCGGTTTTGCCGTAATCACCAAAATATTCCGCGCCAAAAGCCCATTCGTCATTATTTGTATAATCATTCAAACCATACATGCTCTGTGCTGCCACGCCAAATTCCGCGCCGCCAATTGCATTATCACCAATAGTTTTGCCGACAGCGATGTTTAAAAAATTATCGAACAAACCATATTTTTTCTCAAACACCCCCATTACGCTGGCAGTGTCTGCATTTTGGCTGCCTTCCAATAAACTATAGGTAAAGCGAATAGCAGTGCCAGGCAGATTGTCAGTTTCTTTGAGCAGGTCAATTTGCGCAGTAATATCGGCGCCGCTATAATAGTTGTAATTTAAATTCTCCCCACCGGCAGAATTCAGCGCAACTACTCCGGCCAGCCAATTGTTAAATCCATAGGAAAATTCCAGCGAATTTGCATAAGCATCATCTTTGCTATGGATAAAACTTCCTGATTCATTTATCTGCGCCTGGCCTGCCGGATAAGCGGGCGTTTCAATATATTCAGCCTGGGCGGCGCTAGAGAGCAGAAGAATCGCAAATATAATTGCGAGCCGTTTCATTATGATTCGAGCTTCTTTTTCACCAATTCCAAAGCTTCTTCCGGCGTTAATGTATCGCCTGAGAGTTTTTTCGGAATGGCAATATTTAGCTTGTTATATTTTATATAAACACCGTAACGGCCTTTGTGCAGCTCAATTTTTTTGCCTTCATGTTCGCCAAGTTCTTTGAGCATACCATAGGCTTTTTCACCGCCAGATTGCTTGGCGCCGGCTAAAATATCAACCGCGCGGTTGATGCCGATTTCAAGCGGATCATCAACTTTTAGCGAAGTGAATTTTTCATTATGATGCAAATATGGGCCGAACCTGCCAATGCCAGCTTTGATCGGCAATTTGGTTTCCGGGTGAATGCCAACTTCGCGCGGGAGCGAGAGGAATTTTAGCGCCTGTTCGAGCGTAATATTTTCATGCGGAATATTTTTAGGCAGAGGGAAGCGTTTTGGCTTGATTTTCTTCATACCTTTGCCCTTGGCTTTTGGCTCTTCGCGTTCTTCGCCAAGTTGTAAATACCAACCATATGGGCCGTTGCGCACGGTTACTTCCACACCTTCGGAATTTTTTCCAAGCGAGCGTGGTTCATCATTGCCAGGAACTGTGTCGCCAGCTTCTTCATCACTTTCACCAGCATAAGATAATTTCTGGGTGAATTTGCATTCAGGATAATTGCTGCAACCAATGAAAGCGCCGAATTTACTTACTTTCAAACCAAGCAATCCATCAGCGCAGCTTGGGCATTTGCGGCCATGCGGGAAGATGAATTTCTCAAGCATTTCGTTTAAGCGATCAAGCACTTCGGAAATTTTTAACTCATGCGCTTCGCCGATTTTGCTGTTAAAATGTTTCCAGAATTCGCGCAAAACCTGCTTCCAATCAATTTTGCCTTCAGAAACTTCATCAAGTTCTTCTTCCAGTTTTGCCGTGTAATCATATTCAACATAACGTTCAAAAAACGCAGCAAGGAATGACGTTACAATCCGCCCGCGATCAGATGGGATGAACCGTTTTTTATCCAAATTCACATAACCACGATCTTGCAGAACGGAGATAATTGACGCATAAGTCGAAGGGCGGCCAATGCCCATTTCTTCCATTTTTTTGACCAATGAAGCTTCAGAATAGCGTGGCGGCGGTTCAGTGAAATGCTGCTCAGGTTTTACGGTCTTAATGCCGAGTTGCTGGCCTTTATCAACTTTCGGCAAGACGCGATCAGCATCATCTTTCTCATCATCATTACCTTCTTCGTAAACTTTGCGATAGCCTTCAAACTTAACCACAGAGCCAGTTACAGTCATCCCGGCATATTTATCGGCAGTTTCAAATTCAACAGTTACCTGATCAAATATCGCATTTTCCATCTGTGAAGCAACCATGCGCTCCCAGATCAATTTATATAATTCGGCCATGTCACCATCGAGCTTTTTGGCGACTTCGCTTGGTAATTTTGTAACGTCAGTTGGGCGAATCGCCTCATGCGCTTCTTGGCTGTTCTTAGCTTTGCTGGTGTAGGTGCGTTCTTTTTCAGGTACGAAATCTTTGCCATATTTGCTGCTGATTAGTGAGCGAGTAGCGGCAACTGCTTCCGCTGCAACATAAACGCCATCGGTACGCATATAGGTGATAAGCCCGCCTTCTTCATTGACGCCTTCGTATAATTTTTGCGCCAATTGCATCGTGTGTTTTGCACCAAAGCCGAGTTTGCGTGCGGCTTCCTGCTGTAGTGTAGATGTAATAAACGGCGGTTTCGGGTTGCGGCTAACTTGCTTCTCAACAATGTTTAGCACAACTGCTTTTTGGCCTTTGATTCGCGCCTCAACTTCTGAAGCACGAGTGCCGTTTGGAATGGCGAATTTATCTAGTTTTTTGCCTTCTAGCTTATGCACGCGAGCAAGAATTCCGTTATCCAGCTCGGTTTTGATATCCCAATATTCTTGGCTAACGAATTGCTCAATTTCAGCTTCACGGTCGCAAATCAAACGCAGCGCAACCGATTGCACACGTCCTGCTGAACGTGCGCCGGGAAGTTTGCGCCACAAAACCGGGCTAAGTGTAAAGCCTACAAGATAATCAAGTGCGCGGCGGGCTTGCTGGGCATTAACCAGATCCATATCAATCTGGCGCGGGTTTTTCATCGCTTCGGTTACTGAATTTTTGGTAATGGCGTTAAACACCACGCGGGAAATTTTAGTATCTTTTTTTACCGCTTTCTTGGCTTTTAAAACTTCCAACACATGCCATGAAATGGCTTCACCTTCGCGGTCAGGGTCAGTCGCTAGAATAATTTCATCAGATTCTTTGGCATTTGCCACAATATCTTTCATTTTCTTTTGCGCGTCAGAATCAACTTCGTAATGCATTTCAAAGTCTTTATCTGGCTCAACCGATCCGTTTTTGCTTGGCAGATCGCGCACATGGCCGTAAGAGGCGAGGACTTTATAATCCTTACCGAGATATTTATTGATGGTTTTCGCCTTAGCGGGTGATTCGACTATTACTAATTTCATTTCAGGTTAGTAATTCATATACAGATAGAAAATCAAGGTAATTGTGAAAGTAACCCCTGTAGAGATAAGCATTTTTTGTTTTATCATCGGGTTTTTGGGCGCTCCCATGGCCTGGCCGGGGATAGGGTTATCCTCACGTTTGACGCCAAATGGCAGGGTAATGTAGAACACCATCCACCAGGTTATAGTAAAAAAGACGATTGTTTCGATTATCGACATAATACTAAACAGGATTACGCCAATAGACCCTCGTGTCAAGCACGAGGATGACAGTTAAAAGGCGAGTATAGAAGCGAGGCAGGAGCCCCACGGGGGCAATTTATAATCAAACCCGGGCCACGTGTACTTCGATTATTGGGTTTTTGTCCAGCTCGTCGCGAATGATCCGACGCACGGCCTTGCGGGCTGCGTCTTGCGCCTCTTTAAAATCGCGCTTTCTATCAACTGCAGCTTCAACTTCTTCTGCCATTTCTGCAAATAGCTCAGCATCTTGAACTGGGTCAAGCAGGCCGGGAGCTGAAATCTGCGGTTGGGCAATGCTAATACCCTTATTATTCATGGTAATGCTGATAAATATCGCACCATTATTTTTGAGTTTTCGGCGGCCGCGCATAATATCAGAATCACCAGCTAAAAATACGAATGCATCAACTGCCAGTTTTCCGGCTTCGACCATATCAACTTTTTCGTGTTTGCCGGGCGCGAGTTTTAAAACATCACCGTTTTTGATTTCGAACACATCTGGCACGCCAAGTGATTTTGCCAGTTTGGCGTGTTCATGAATATGGCGCGCTTCGCCATGCACCGGGATTGCAATTTGCGGCTTGGTATATTCATACATGCGCTTCAATTCGTTGCGATAAGGGTGGCCGGAAACGTGGATGTGATGTTCTTTTTCAGTAATTACATCAATGCCCTGCAAGGTGAGTAAATTCATCATGCGATAAATTGCGGTATCATTGCCCGGAATAATTTTTGATGAGAAAATTGCTGTGTCACCAGGTAAAAGTTTTAAAGAAGGATGGGTGCCTTCCGCAATCCGTGATAGTGCGGCGCGCGGCTCAGCCTGGCTGCCGGTGCAAAGATAAAGCGCTTTTGCGCGTGGGATTTTTCCAGCATCTTTTTCAGTAAAGAATTTTGGTGCATCTTTCAAATAGCCGGATTCGCGTGCCGCTTCGATCAAACGCCAGAATGAACGTCCGCAGACAACTATCTCGCGGCCATTTGCGCGGGCAGCATGGATGATAGATTCAACCCGCGCCAAGTTGCTTGCGAAAGTGCCAACTGCCACGCGGTTTTTGCAGGTGGCTATTAATTTGGTTAGGTTCTCGCGTACATCGCCTTCTGATCCGCTTTCGCCATTTGAAAACACATTGGTTGAATCACAAACGATTGCCAGCACGCCTTCTTCACCGCGCTTTTTCAATCGGCTTAAATTGGAAGCTGGGCCAACCATCGGGTTTTCATCAAACTTCCAATCACCCGTATGCATGATGGTGCCGAACTTGGTTTTGATCGCCATCGCCTGCATTTCAGGAATCGAGTGGGTGAGGTTGATCGGCTCAATTTCAAACGGCCCAAGCGTAAAAGCTTTGCCAGGAGTTATTTCATGAATTTTCACGCGCTTGCCGAAAGTTGTTTCGAGCAGTTTTAAGCGCAGGAAATTTGCCGTAAAAGCGGTGGTATAAACCGGGCATTCCAGCTGTTCCCACAAATAAGGAATTCCGCCTACATGGTCTTCATGCGCATGGGTTACAACTAGGCCGATTAAATCTTGTTTGATTTTCTCAATGAACTTGATGTTAGGAACGATAATATCTGCACCGGGATAATAATCATCCGCAAAGCCGATGCCGCAATCAACCATAATCCATTTACCATCGAGGTGGTAAAGATTGAGGTTCATTCCGATCTCGCCAGAACCGCCTAAAGGCAGAAATAGAAGTTCATTTTTGTGTTTCTTGAGATTCATCCCAGTTTAATATAGTAATACTCTTGGAAATACTAGGAATTTATGGGTTATCTGTCCAATCGCACCATCAATTATTTAAATCTTTTAGGGGCTTTGCTCTCGCTTTTGGAGCAGGGATGGTCGCTATTTGGGCCGCTTTACCTATATAGCCGTGGCTTTTCGGTGGCGGAAGTTTTTATGCTAATGGCCGTTTTGATTGGTTCGCGCATTCCTCTGCGGCTGCTTACTTTCCCAATAGTTCATAAATTTGGTTTGCGCGCCGCCCTTATGCTGGGCACGGCCGGTTATGCCTGCACTTTTCCGATTCTTGCCATGGTTAAAGGCTATGATTATTGGCTTCTGGCCTATGTTCTTATGTTCGGGATTTTTTGCGCCATGTATTGGCATTGTTACCATACGTTTTATAGTTTAGCCGGTGAACATGAACATCGTGGCAAGCAGCTTTCAGTTGCGCAGGCGATGAGTGTGACGTTCTCAGCGGTTGTGCCTTTGCTCTCAGCATTTTTTATCACCAGCAATGGTTATGAAAAATATTTCTGGATGTCATTACCGGTGCTTATGGCGATGATTTATGTGATCAGCCGCTGCGAAAATATTCCAACCATTCCAATTAAATGGAAAGACGGCAAAAAGTTGATGTTCAACCTTGGTGCTAAAATTCATATTGCTGAAGCATCAGCGACATTTCCGGTTAATATTGGTTGGATTTTCGTGACTTATTTTTATGTGAAAAAATTGGTGATTTTCGGCGTGGTTTTAACTTTCGGCATTCTTGTGCAGATAATTTATCAATTATGGATCGGCAAGGCAATTGATCGGGGGCGTGGCCATTTTGTTGCCAATGCCGCAGGTTTTTTAAGGGCGTTACAGGTGCTCGGCAAAGCTTTACTGCCGTTATCGTATTTTAGTCTTTTTAGTTTAGAGGCGCTAACTGGAGCGACCAATGTGCACCATGCCTTGGCGCAGCCGACGGTAATGTATAATACGGGGAAAAAATCTGCCGATCCATTCTGGTATTGGTTTTTTGCGGAAACTGCCTATGACCTTGGTACAATTCTAGGTTCGGGCGGTGCTGCGCTTTGCTTGTTTTATGGATTGCCAGTTCGCTTGGTAATTTTGCTAGCTTTGCCCGGAGTTTTTGCGGTGTGGAGATTGACTTATAAAAACTTGAAGCCAAAAAAAGCTTAAGCCTTTCTGGTTTTAAAAATTTCCTGCAAGCCAATCAATGTCAAATCTGGCTCAACTTTTTCAATTACTTTTGTGCTTTCCGAAAACATCGGTGCCAATCCGCCAGTGGCGATAATGATAGGTTTAGTTTTCATTTCGGTTTTCATGCGGGTAACAATTCCTTCGATCAAGCCGATATAACCCCAATAAATTCCGCTCTGCATGGCAGATTTCGTATTGGTGCCAATAACTTTGGCTGGTTTTTTAATCCACACGCGCGGTAACATTGCCGCGGCTTCCTGTAAGGCGGAGAGGGAAAGATTGATACCTGGAGAAATTACGCCGCCGCAATAAGCGCCTTTATCATCGACAACATCGAATGTTGTGGCCGTGCCAAAATCGATAATAATTGCAGCTTTGTTATAAAGTTTCTTCGCGGCGATTGCATTCACAACCCGGTCGGCGCCGATTTCTTTTGGGTTATCGATTTTTACTTTAATTGAATATTTAAGATTTTCGCCAACAATCAGCGGTTTTACGCGAAAGAAATTGCTGCATAATTTGTTGATCGCAATCATAATTTGCGGCACGACCGAGGCGATAATGATGTTTTTAATATCTTTGCGCTCAATTCCTTCGTTATGCATCAATTGCGAAAGAATAACTGCATATTCATCCCCGGTGCGGTGGTGAATGGTGGCGGTGCGCCATTTAGCAACAATTTTTGCGCCATCAAAAACAGCGAAATTCGTGTTGGTATTGCCAGCGTCAACGGCAAGAAGGTAATTTTTACTCATAGTGCATGCACCTCGCCGGAAGAAATTATTTTTTCGCCCTCGTTAGTATCCAAAATAAGTTCGCCATTGGCGGTTAGCCCAACAAAAATGCCTTCAATATGCCGTTCAGGCAAGTTGGCGACAATTTTTTCACCAAGGCCCATGGCATTTTTGAGCCATAAATTGCGGATTTTGCCAAAACCCTCTTCAAGCCAGATTTCATAATATTTTAAAAACTCATCAACAAGCTTGGTTTTGATAATGCCGAAGTTCTGAGTTGAGCCGAGCTTTTTCATGTTCGTTGCATAATCGGGAGATTTCTTCACATTAATGCCAAAGCCGATAATCAAATAATCCAATCTGTCAGGGCGGCTTGAGGCAGATTCAAGCAAGACTCCGGCAACTTTTTTGCCGTCAGCCAATACGTCATTTGGCCATTTTAAGCGAACTTCATGATCATCAACATTGATCTGCACTGTTTCAAGTGCGGCAAGTCCCGCCACAAATGAAACCTGGTGGGCAGTGTGAACATCGAGATTTTTGATGAGGATGGAAAGATAAATATTCCCCTCTGGTGATTCCCAATTACGCGAATAACGCCCTTTGCCGCGTGTTTGTTTGCGTGCTGCAATAATAGTAAAATTCGCCGCACCTTTTTCGGCGAGCCTTCGCAGCTCGTCGTTGGTGCTGTCAATTTCGTCGAGTTCAATAATGTCCATGTCAGTTATTTAAATAAGCTAAATGCTGCCGCATATGCCGGGTCTAAAAGTGTTGATGGCATGATAAATATAGCAAGACTTAAAAACGAAATCATAAATATTACGAAAAGGCTTATTTTTCCAGCACTTAGGCTGATGCGTACATGTTCATCTGCTTTGTCGAAATACATAATTTTGATGATGCGCAAATAATAATAAGCGGCAACAATTGAAGTTATCATACCGATTACGGCAACGGCATAGAACCCGCTGTTAATTGCGGCGCTGAATACGAAGAATTTAGCGAAGAAACCTGGGAATGGCGGGAAAGGCAAGCCGATCATTGAAAATAACAGGAGCGATAAAACCAAGGCAACTATTGGGTGGCGCGAAGCCAGACCTTTGAAATCATCAATTTTTTCAATCAATTTCTGGTTGGATTTGAGCGAGAGCAAAATTGCAAATAAGGCAATGCTGGTGATGATATAAATTACGAAATAAACCAAAGTGGCCTGGATGCCGTCTGTGCTGTTGGCAACCACACCAAGCAATGCATAACCCATATTGCTGATCGAGCTATAAGCCAAAAGACGACGGATATTGCTTTGCCAGATTCCGCCAAAGGCGCCAACAACCATTGAAATTACTGAAACTGCAATGACTATTTGTTCCCATTGATTGGCATAACCGGCAAACGGCCCGCCAACCAACAGGCGAATGAAAAGCGCCATAGCAGCAAGTTTTGGTACGATGGCAAAATAGGCGGTGACTGGTGTTGGCACGCCTTCATAAACATCCGGCGTCCACATATGGAATGGGGCGGCAGAAAGCTTGAAGCTGAAACCAATTAGCACAAATACCAAGCCGACAATAACGCCTTGCGAAAGTGCGGCGTGACCATGCAAAGTAAGCGCGATGTTGGTGAAATTGGTTGAGCCTAAATATCCGTAAATCAACGTTGCGCCATAGAGCAGAATTCCGCTGGCCAAGGCGCCGAGCACAAAATATTTTATCGCCGCTTCAGTAGCGTTTTTATCTTCGCGTTTGATTGCTGCCAGCACATATGCGCTAAGTGATTGCAATTCAAGACCAAGATAAAGTGTGAGCAAATCATTGGCAGATACCATTATCAGCATGCCGAGCACTGAAAGCAAAACCAGAATTGGATATTCAAAACCGAATTTATTGGTTTTATCTTCGATATAATCGGATGAAATTATCAGAGTTATTGCGCCAGAAAAAATCAGCACTGCTTTTACAAAAATTCCAAATAAGTCAAACCTATACAAGCCATTGAAAATATTTTGCGAAATATGCGGCAGGAAAACTAATGATATCAATGACCCAAGCAGGATTAGCGAAGAAAGGCGGATTGAAGTGGCAATCGCCAGCGCCTGGTTTTTCATATAAACGCCGGTGAGCAGCACAAACATTGAGCCGCCGGCCAGAATCAATTCAGGTTTAAGGAGGCTAATTTCAGAACACATTATTTGACCTCCGTTAATAAGGTTTCAACCGAAACGCGCGTCAGCTGGAAAACCATTTCTGGATAAATACCAAGAATTATTACGAACGCTGCTAAAATACTAAGGCTTACAGTTTCAGTTCTATTTAGATCAGTTATTTTTGCGCAAGCTTTATTGAGTTCGCCAAACATCACGCGGCGGTAAAGCCAGAGCATGTAGGCCGCGCCCAAAATAACGCCGGTTGTGGCAAGGGCGGCAACAATTTTATTAACCTGGAATGCCGCCATGAAGGTTAGGAACTCTCCAACGAAGCCGGAGGTTGAAGGCAAACCGACCGAACCCATTGTGAAGATCATGAACAGCAATGCGTATTTCGGCATGCGCTCAGTCAAACCGCCGAAGAGTTTAATTTCGCGTGTGTGCATGCGGTCATAAACTACACCAACGCAAAGGAATAATGCGCCAGAAACTACGCCGTGTGAAATCATCTGAAAGATTGCGCCGTCAATACCTTGCTGGGTGAAAGTAAAAATCGCCAAAGTCACAAAACCCATATGTGCAACTGATGAATAGGCGATCAGCTTTTTCATATCAGTCTGCACGAGCGCAACCAGAGATGTATAAATAATTGCGATAATGCTAAGCGTGTAAACTAATGGCGTGAAATAATGGCTGGCCAGGGGCAGCATTGGCAGCGAGAGCCGCAAGAAACCATAAGCACCCATTTTCAAAAGTACGCCGGCCAGAATTACCGAACCTGCCGTCGGTGCTTGAACGTGCGCATCAGGCAACCAAGTGTGGAATGGCCACATAGGAACTTTTACAGCAAATGAAGCAAATAGCGCCAGCCACAGCCAAATTTGAATGTTGAGCGAAAGGTGAGGGATGACTTGTGTTAGCGCTGGAATTGAGGTTGTATGCGCAACGCCATACATATAAATAAGCGCAACAAGTAACAGCACTGAACCAGCCAAAGTATAGAGGAAAAACTTATAAGCCGCATAAATGCGGTTTTGCCCGCCCCAAATGCCGATGATGAGATACATCGGGATTAATACGCCTTCAAAGAAAGCATAGAAAATAACCATATCAAGCGCGGCGAAAACGCCGATGATAACGCCTTCCAAAACCAGGAAAGCAACCATATATTCTTTTATACGCTCAGTGATATGCGAGCTGGCGAGAATGCAAAGCGGCATGAGCAGTGTAGTTAGCAAAATCATGGTTAGCGAAATTCCATCAATGCCAAGGTAATAATTTACGTCATAACCTTCTAGCCAAGTGTGTTTTTCAACAAATTGATAACCGCTTGCTGCCGGATTGAACTTTGCCCACACGCATAATGAAATCACAAAATTTACCACCGTGCACAGCAGCGCCACTTCGCGAATGCCTTTATCATCATTTTTCGGCACCAGCGCGAGTAAAAGCGCGGTGAGGATCGGCAGGAAGATTAAGATTGATAAGAAGGGCAAGTGGTCCATGATGCTGTTATATCTCCCTAAAACATTATGTACATAGTTAAGAGGAGAGTCAGCGATATAATCATCACAAACGCATATTGGAAAATAAATCCGCTTTGGAAGCGTTTAAGATCCGCGGCGAATCTGCCCGATGCAGAAGCCGCACCATTTGGCATGCCATCAACAAGTTTCACATCAACTTTATGCCAGAAGAAGCTGGCGAGTTTAAATGTCGGGTGGACGAAAAGGAAATTATAGATTTCATCAATATACCATTTGTTTTGCGACAATAAATATAGTGGTTTCAAAATCTTGGCGAGTTTAGTAGCGATGATTGGTTTGCCGATATAAATCAGCCCGGCGATTATCGCCATGACAATTGCGCCCGGCACAATCCATTCCGGCATATGGTGAATTTCAGCCAGCACGTTATGTTCTGGCGCATCGTAAATTGCGCCATGCCAGAATTCAGCTTTTGGTGAAAGCAGGTGGAGAATATCTTCGCCATAATAACCAGAAACAACTGCGCCAAATGCAAGCAGAATCAGCGGAATTAACATCACCCAAGGTGATTCATGTGCATGGTCAAACGTGTGGTGGTCAGCGCGGGTTTTGCCGTGGAAAGTTACGAATAACAGGCGGAATGAATAGAAAGAGGTGAGCATCGCGGTAATTGCGCCTAACCAGAAAGCATAATCAGCCATTGGGTTATGGCTATTCCAGGCAACGCCCAAAATTGCTTCTTTCGAATAATATCCGGCAAAGAACGGAATGCCGACAATGGCCAAAGTTCCAACCCAGAATAATGCATAAGTGATCGGAATTTTTTTCCACAGCCCGCCCATTTTGCGGATATCTTGTTCGTGATGCATGGCGTGAATAACTGAGCCTGCGCCGAGGAACAACAATGCTTTGAAGAATGCGTGTGTTGCGAGGTGGAAAATACCTGCCTGGTAAGCTGATAAACCGCAAGCAAACACCATATAACCAAGTTGCGAGCAGGTTGAATAAGCGATAACTTTTTTGATATCATTTTGCGTTAGCGCAATTGTTGCTGCAAAAATCGCTGTGAATGCACCGAGGAATGTAACCACATCAAGCGCAATTGGTGAAAGTTCAAATAATGGTGAGCAGCGCGCAATCATGAATACACCGGCAGTTACCATCGTCGCAGCGTGGATTAGTGCAGAAACCGGAGTCGGGCCTTCCATCGCATCCGGCAGCCATGTGTGCAAGCCAAATTGGGCTGATTTACCGCAAGCGCCGATGAAAAGCAGCAGGCAGGTGAGTGTAATTGCATTAATGTGATAGCCAAGCACTACCCATTCAACATTGGCTTTCGAAGCCGCCTGGCTAAACACGCTATGAAAATTAACAGAGCCGAAAAGCAGGAAAACTGCGGCAATGCCGAGGATAAATCCGAAATCACCGATGCGGTTGACGACGAAAGCTTTGATAGCGGCAGCATTGGCCGAATCTTTCTTAAACCAAAAACCGATAAGCAAATATGAGCACAAGCCCACACCTTCCCAGCCGACGAACATCTGGATAAAATTATCAGCCGTGACTAGCACCAGCATGAAAAACGTGAATAGCGAAAGATAGCACATAAAACGCGGCTTATGTGGATCTTCATCCATGTAACCGATTGAATATAAGTGCACGAGTGACGAAACCGATGTTACCACAACCAGCATGATTGCCGTTAGCGGGTCAATTAAAATAGACCAGTCTGCCTTAAACTCGCCCGAATAAATCCATTTTATGAGAGTAAAGCTTTGAGTGTGACCAAGAATTGCCACTGAATAAAATGTGCAGAACGCACAAGCTGCGGCCAAAAATACGAGGCCGGTGGTTACTATTTGCGCCACGCGATAAGGAATTGTGCGCGTTTGCAGCCCCGTAAAAACGGCGGCAATCAGTGGGGCAAATAATATAATTTTAGCTTCGATCATTATTGTTCGTGCTTGTTTTTCAATGGGTTGGAAGTGAAAAGATTAGTGCCGGTAATGTTGGCATCATTATTAGTTGGTTTATCAGTATTCATGCTTTCTTTCGGCATCGGCTTTTTAGCAGAACCTGGCGTTGGTTTGAAACTATATGAATTCACTAATGCCTTGAATGCCGGATAATCTTTTTTGGCTTCTTTTTCAGTTTTGGAATTGAGAGTGATTACCGAAACGCTATTCGGTTCAGATACGAACGCGACAATTTCCAAATTATCTGATTTGTGATCTTTGATTTTTTTCAAAACGGCGATTTTGCCATCATTGGTAAATAATCCAGGTTCATCAGTAATAACAACTTGCGGCGCGTTTTCTTTATAATGGGCAAGCTCTGCATCAATAGTTTTTACAAGGCTGTTATCAACTTTATCTGCCGTTCTTAAATAAAACACAGCCGGTGATGTAGACCAGCTACCGCCTTTAGGGAAAAATACAACATTTGCACCCTGTGCAACTCCTTCCTTATCACTAGCTTGCCAGCCATCTGGTGCATGAATTTTAACAATGCCAGTTGGTTGTTCTTCTGTGTCAACCACTGGTTTATCTTCTGCTTGCGCATTTGCGGCATTCAAAATGAGAATAGAAAAAAGTAAATTTGTGATTTTCATAAATTATCCTTTCAATTCATTGATATCTTCAACATGAATAGTTTTGGCATTGCGGAAGAATGCAACCAGAATTGCCAAACCAATTGCGGCTTCAGCAGCGGCGACGGTTAGAATGAACAGGCTAAAAACCTGGCCGGCAAGATCATGCAAATAAGCTGAGAAAGCCACGAAATTTATATTCACCGAAAGCAATATCAACTCTACCGACATCAAAATTGTGATGATGCTTTTTTTGTTGATGAACAAACCCATAACGCCAATCACGAATACGATTGCCGATAAAATCAGATAATGTGTAAGGCCAATTTCCATTATGCAATCCCCTTGCCGGTTTGAACTTTGACAATTTCCAACGTATCTTTGCGTTTGCGGTTAACCTGGGCATTGATATTTTGTTTGCGCATACGGTTGCGCGGATAGAAACACAATGCAATTGCGCCGATCATCGCGACTAGCAAAATCATGCCGGAAACTTCGAATGCGAGCGCATAATTAGTATAAATCACCTGGCCGAGCGCGGCGGTGTTGGTAACACCTTCTTTTATTGGTGTTTTTAAGTGCAGTTTCATTGCCGAAATTTTATCCATATTCGTAAAGAGTATGAACATTTGCGCTAGCAAAAAGGCTGCTACAACAAATCCAGCTGATGAATAACGCGTAAGCCCTCTGCGGAAACTTTCAACGTCGACGTTTAGCATCATCACCACGAAAAGGAACAACACCGCAACTGCGCCGACATAAACAATCACCAGCAACATAGCGAGGAATTCTGCGCCGAGCATTACAAACAAAGCTGCGGCATTGAAAAAGGCGAGAATCAGGAATAGCACTGAATGCACAGGGTTGCGCAAAGTTACAACTGCAAGAGCCGAGCCGGTTAAAACGAAAGCGAACAGATAAAATAATATGGTTGCTATCATTTGAATTTCGCCCTTTCAATTAAGTTGGCGGCGATTTCTTTTTCCCAACGGTCGCCGTTGGAAAGCAATTTATCTTTATTATAGAATAATTCTTCGCGCGTATAAGTGGCGAATTCAAAATTCGGCCCTTCAACAATTGCATCAACCGGGCAGGCTTCTTCGCATAAGCCGCAATAAATGCATTTGGTCATATCGATATCATATTTAGTCGTGCGGCGTGAACCGTCATCGCGCACATCGGCTTCAATTGTAATTGCCTGTGCTGGGCAGATTGCTTCACAAAGTTTGCAGGCGATGCAGCGTTCTTCCCCATTTGGATAACGGCGGAGTGCATGCTCGCCGCGGAAACGCGGGCTCAAAGGCCCTTTTTCGTATGGATAGTTAAGTGTTACTGCCGGCTGGAAAAAGAAATATTTCAACGTCTTCAGAAAACCTGCGACAATCTCAACTAACAACAGCGATGTGATTTTGAATCTGTTCATATTAATTCGGTAACCACCCCATATAAACTAGAGTTCCGGCCACTACAACCACGCCAAGCAATGACAGCGGCAGGAAAACTTTCCAGCCCAGACGCATCAGCTGGTCATAACGGTAACGCGGTAATGTAGCGCGCGCCCAGATGAATACGAAAAGGCAGAATACAATTTTGGCAAAGAACCAAATCGGGCCGGGGATGAAGCTCAAAGAATGGTGAATTGGCAACCAGCCGCCGAGGAACAAGATGCTGCAATTGGCCGACATCAAAATCATATTCGCATACTCGCCGAGGAAAAACATGGCGAAAGTCATTGAGGAATATTCCACGTTGTAACCGGCCACCAATTCCGCTTCCGCTTCCGGCAAATCAAACGGATGGCGGTTGGTTTCGGCCAATATCGACACGAAAAATATCACAAACATCGGGAATAGCGGAATAATATACCACATGCCCTGCTGCGCTTTCACAATAGCTGAAAGGTTCAAGCTTCCCGCGCAAAGCAGCACCGTAATAATCACCAAACCAATTGAAACTTCATAAGAAACCATCTGCGCTGCCGAACGGATTGCGCCCAAGAATGGATATTTTGAATTTGATGCCCAACCCGCAATAATAATCCCATAAACCCCAAGCGAGGAAATCGCCAACAAGTAAAGCACGCCGACATTAATATTCGCCAGCACCAGCCGCTCGCTAAACGGAATCACCGCCCAACCAACCATTGCCAGTGAAAAAGTAATAACCGGAGCCAATATAAACAGCGCCTTGTTTGATTCCGTCGGCAGGATCAACTCCTTGCTCATCAATTTCACACCATCCGCAAACGGCTGCAACAACCCAAACGGCCCGACAATATTCGGCCCTTTGCGCATCTGCATGGCAGCGATGACTTTACGTTCCATCAGTGTGAGATAGGCAACAGCAATAAGCAACGGCACGGCGATGAGCAGCACCTTGCCAATAATTATAATCAGCGGCAAAACATAATCAGACCAAAGGGCGAGCCAATCCATTACGCTGCCTCCTTCATTAAATTGTCATTCCAGCGCAGGCTGGAATTCAGGGTCGCATATGCCGCACTAGATCCCCGGGTCAAGCCCGAGGATGACGCAGGTTGAGAATCTGGCCAAACTTTGTCCCAATAAAAAACAGCGGCAGAACCCGTAATTAAAATCGTATTTGCTACAACAACTCCAATCAGATTTTCTCTGGTTTTCTTTTTGAGCTTGCCCTCCTGACCAAGTTCTTTTTTTGCCTTATAACACGATGTAAGGAAGATTATGGGAAACAAAGTTATTACTAAAATTGAGTTGCCATAGAAATGAAAACCCTCACTTTTAAACATAAAAAAAGATGTTACCAAGCCAAAGCAAGTCAAAGCAAAAGTTATTATAAGAAATTTTCTATCACTCATCACGCCGCCTCCTCATTTTCGCGCGCGGCAGCCAGAGCCATGCATTCAGCCATGGTTTTGGAATTGCGCGAGATTGGGTCAGTCATATAGAAATTGCTGATTGGATAAGTAAACTCATCATCCAAAATTTTCTCTTTTGATTTCGCCACATCTTGCCATTTGGCTGGCTCAATCTGGTCGAGTTTACCAAAATGCGGGTTTTCTTTTATCATCTGCGCCTGCAATTCTTCCAGCGTGTTGAAAAGCAAAGTCTTGCTCAAAACTTCTGAAAGTGCGCGCACAATTTTCCAATCCTCACGCGCTTCACCTGGTGGGAAAGCGGCTTGTTTGGTGCGTTGCGCGCGGCCCTCGAGGTTTAAATATGTGCCTTCTTTTTCAGTATATGCGGCACCCGGCAAAATTACATCCGCCACTTTCGCACCCGCATCGCCATGATGGCCCTGGTAAACCACGAAAGCCCCTTTGAGTTTGGCCATATCAATTTCATCCGCGCCAAGGAGATATACCAATTTGATTTTTTTGGCGGCCACGGCATTCAAAATATCATTTGTGCCCAAACCTTTTTTGCCCGGCGCAAAACCCAAATCCAGCCCGGCTACGCGCGAAGCGGCAGTGTGCAGAACGTTATAACCGTTCCAACCATCTTGGAAGAATTTATGTTTATAAATATCAGCCACTTGTGCGACTGCATCAACAATTGCACTGGCATCAGGACGAGTTAGCGCACCAGGGCCGATAATGAGCATAGGTTTTTTAGCTTTCTCAAGCGCATTACAAATTTCATGTTTGCCGGATGCAATGTTTTTCAAAATTTTCGCATCATTGCCAAGTTGCTTATATTTATAATTCAAATTCAGCTCTTCGCCGATATTGAAGATTTTCAAACCACCTTTGAGCCAAGTTTTGCGGATTCGATGGTTCACCAATGGCGCTTCATGGCGGGGGTTTGCGCCAATAATCAGCAGTAAATCTGCCTGTTCGATACCGGCAATCGTCGTGTTGAATAAATATGAGCTGCGGTTTTCGCTATCAAGCTCCGCGCCGTCTTGGCGGCAATCAAGATTATCGGAGCCAAGTGCGTTGAAGAGTTTTTTCAAGGCAAACATGCTTTCCGCATCAGCTTGATCACCGGCAATTGCGGCAATTTCAGAACCTTGAACTTTTACCAGTTTTTTCGCAATCGTATTAAACGCATCCTGCCACGAAACCGCAACCAGTTTGCTGCCAAATTTGCTGCTCACGCGCACATATGGCTTATCCAAACGCTGCATTTTCAAACCATCGCAAGCATGGCGCGTTTTATCCGAAATCCATTCCTCGTTAATATCATCATGGTTGCGTGGCAAAATGCGCATAACTTCACGGCCACGCGTATCAACGCGAATGTTGCTGCCAACTGCATCAAGCACGTCAATGCTTTCAGTTTTACGCAATTCCCACGGACGGCCTTTGAATGCATATGGTTTGCTGGTGAGCGCGCCAACCGGGCACAAATCCACCACATTCGCTGACATTTCAGAGCTCAAGGATTTCTCGAGATAAGTCGTAATTTCCATATGTTCGCCGCGGTTTAATGCGCCAACTTCTTCAATACCGGCAACATCATCAGTAAAACGTATGCAGCGCGTGCAGTGGATGCAGCGCGTCATTTCGGTTTTTACCAATGGGCCCATATATTTTTCCGGCACCGCGCGTTTATGCTCAGTATAACGGCTTGAACCTTTACCAAAATACATTGATTGATCCTGCAAATCGCATTCGCCACCCTGGTCACAGATTGGGCAATCAAGCGGGTGGTTGATGAGCAAAAACTCCATCACGCCTTCACGCGCCTTTTTAACCATTGGTGAATTGGTTTTAACCACCATATTTTCCGCTACAGGAAGCGCACATGAAGCCTGTGGCTTAGGCGGGCCAGGAGAAACTTCAACCAAACACATACGGCAGTTTCCGGCAATTGCCAGCCGTTCATGGTAACAAAAACGTGGAATTTCAACACCTGCCTGTTCGCAGGCTTGAATTACGACTGTTCCTGGCTCAACATCAAGTTGCTTATCATCAATTGTAATTTTGACCATAGGCTAGATTCTTAGCGGGAAAATATAATTGTGCAAGATTGATATTAGCCTTGCTTACAACAGATTTTGATTTTGTTATTTTGAATAATTCTTTGTCACAGCAATTGGTGTTTTATTTGGCCTGCCGAAAGTCACAATTTGTAATTTTGGGGTTAATTATCGAATTCTAGCCAATAAATTGCTGTTAAATATCAAATCACTATGGTAACTACCTTGATTTAATAACGCATATTTGTTAATATATATTAACAAGTTAAATATAATTACTTATGCCAAATTCGAATAGTGATAGCCGGAAGGACGGAGAGGGATTTGTTATAAAGCCGGGAGAGCCACCCCCGCCTCGATCTGAGTGGCCATTTGAGCCCGCTCCAAAACCATCTATCTGGCAAAAAGCAATCCCAGTAGGAGTTCCAGCTACAATTTTAGCTTTATTTGGTGGTCTTTGGGCAATGATGGGTCATAGTTCAGCAAAAAATGCACCGGCAACTATTCTGCCTGAACAGGCACCACCTCAAGCGTTACATACTGCAGCAAATCCCACCCTACAGCCAAGAATTGAAGTTTCAACGCCATTACCGGCTGTGGCCTCACATGAGATTAAAGTACATAAACCTCATCCAACTACAACAGCCACATCAGAAAAGCCAAAACACTCTCATGTACCGCCTCCGGAAGTTGGCAAACCATATGCTGAAGAGGTTTTTGGTACAGCGCATGAGACGCCTAGGCCTAAGCGCTAAAGCTTTTAATAATTTTATCGGCAACTTCTTCAATTTCAGCAACGGTTTTGCCCTCTGCCATTACGCGGATTAGCGGTTCGGTGCCGGATTTGCGGATTAATATTCTGCCGCTGCCATTAAGTTTTTTCTCGGCTGCATCGATAGTTTTTTGTGATTTTGCAATTAGTTCATCCGGGTTTTGTCCGGTTTTATATTTGAAGTTTTTCAAAATTTGCGGCAATGGCTCAAACACACGGGCGACAGAACTTAGCTTTTTACCAGAATCTGCCAGTACCGCCAAAACCTGTAATGCTGCAATTAAACCATCACCGGTTGTTGAGTGGTCACCTAAAATTATATGGCCGCTCTGCTCGCCGCCCAAATTGCAACCAACTTCACGCATATGTTCGGAAACATAACGGTCGCCCACTTGTGTGCGGTGGAGTTTTAGGTTCAGTTTCTTCAAATATAATTCAAAACCTAAATTAGACATCACGGTTGCCACAACGCAACCAGCCTTTAATCCACCAGTGTTTTTTAAATGCGTTGCGATCAGCGCCATTAATTGGTCGCCGTCAATTATTTCGCCCTTCTCATCGCAAATTACTACCCGGTCAGCATCGCCATCCAGCGCAATTCCAGCATCGGCTTTAACTTCTAAAACTTTTTTCTGTAAATTTTCCGGATGCGTTGTGCCGCATTTATCATTGATATTATAACCATTCGGCGAAGCATTGATGGTAATAACTTCCGCACCAAGTTCCGCTAAAATTATCGGTGCTACATAATAAGCCGCGCCATTGGCGCAATCCAAAACGATTTTTAAACCTTCCAAACTTTTATCTTTAGGGAAAGTGTTTTTTACGAATTCAATATATCGTCCGCGCGCATCGTCCAAACGTTTTGCTCGGCCAAGGTCAGCAGATTCCGGCAGCTTGTTGCCTAAATCCATATCCATTAATTTTTCAATTTCAGCTTCGACATTATCAGCCAGTTTTTGCCCATCACCCTGGAATATTTTTATGCCATTATCGTAATATGGATTATGTGAGGCAGAAATCATCACGCCAAGATCAGCGCGCATGGTGCGTGTTAGCATTGAAATTGCCGGAGTTGGCAATGGGCCAACTAAAATAACATCCATACCCATGCTAGTGAAACCGGCAGTTAATGCTGATTCAATCATATAGCCGGAAAGGCGCGTATCTTTGCCGATAATAACTTTATGGCGGTGTTTGCCGCGTGTGAAATGGTAGCCAGCCGCCATACCGAGTTTTAGCGCAAGTTCCGCCGTCATCGGGCTTTGGTTTGCTTTGCCGCGAACGCCGTCAGTGCCGAAATATTTTCGTTTCATGGCTGGGTTTGGATTTGAGTTGGTGAATAATAAGCATCAATTGCTTTTTGCTGCGCTACGTAATTTTTGAAAAATTCACGCATTGCCGAACCTTCCGGATAAGCACGGAATTCTGCAGCAACACTATCTGTTACCCAGAAAGCTGCCGGGCAACGATCAGTTGTTACGCCTGGCATATTGCCGGAAAATGCGGCGAGTTCGCGTTGCTGTTCTAAATAATGTTTATAAAATTGTGCCATAAGCGAATTTTGCGGCGCTTGGCTTAATTGCGCTGCTACTGCTTCCGGCACTTGTTGCGAAGGCGGGCAGGCGGCATTGGTATTATGCGCATAATTTGGCACCGGATCAGCACAGGCGCTAAGTGCTGTCAGAACTAAAAAGCTAAAAATATAATTCTTTTTCATTATGCAACCTCAAAAATTCCTTCAACTTCAACGGCAACGCCGAGTGGTAATGAATTGCTGGAAACTGCCGCGCGCGCATGTTTGCCAATTACTTCGGCAATTAAATCTGAAGCGCCATTGGCAACTTGCGGCTGTTGGATGTAATCATCAGTCGAGTTTACGAAAACGCCGAGTTTTATGCATGATTTTACTTTTGATAGATCACCGCCGCAGGCAAGTTTCAATTGCGCAAGTAAAGAAATTGCCGATTGTTTTGCCGCTTCATAACCCTGGTCAGTGTTTACTGTACCGCCAACTTTGCCTTTAATTTGGCTGATTTGTCCGGAGATAAAAATAAGTTTTCCATGCTGAGTAAATGAAGCATAATTGGCCACCGGCGCTTTGGCCTCCGGCAATTCGATATTTAATTTTTTCAATTTATCTTCAATGCTCATGTGCTTGGTCTATCTTCGTTTTTCGGCTTGATATCTTTCTTGATTCCCGCTTCCGGCAAGCGTGATTGTTTGCTCGGTGCGCCATCTTCAGCAGTGAATTCCTTTACAGTTGGACGGCCAAGTTTCTTGCCAGCCAGCAAGTCCTTGATTTCGTCGCCGCTCAAAGTTTCATATTCAAGCAAAGCTTTGGCAACAATTTCAAGATCATTACGGTTATCAGTCAAAATCTGCTTAGCGCGATCATGCCCTTCGGTCACGATGCGTTTGACTTCGGCGTCAATAATCTGCTTGGTTTCTGGCGAAACTTTATCCTTAGCATAAAATTCTTCATCATCTGCCGCATAATTAATCGGCCCGAGCTTAGCGCTCATGCCCCAACGCATAACCATGCTTTCCGCCATTTTTGTAGCATGGCTGATGTCAGATGATGCACCACTGGTAACTTTGCCAGGGCCAAAAATCAATTCCTCGGCAACACGTCCGCCCATAGAAACAGCCAGATCAGCTTCGAGTTTATCAACTGTAATTGAAAGCCTGTCCGTTTCCGGCAAGCGCATAACCAAACCAAGTGCACGTCCGCGCGGAATGATTGTCGCCTTGTGAACCGGATCAGATGCCGGGCAGTGCATAGCCACAACCGCGTGGCCTGCTTCGTGATAAGCGGTGAGTTTCTTTTCCTCGTCCGGCATAACCATCGAGCGGCGCTCAACGCCCATCATTACTTTATCTTTGGCTTCTTCAAGCTCGCGCATGGTGATGAGTTTTTTGTTGCGGCGTGCGGCAAGCAGTGCCGCTTCATTGGCAATATTGGCCAGTTCCGCACCCGAAAACCCTGGTGTTCCGCGGGCAATAACTCGTGTGTCAACATCCGGCGCAATTGGAATATTTCTTAAATGCACGCCAAGAATTGCTTCACGTCCAGAAATATCCGGCAGTGAAACTGTAATCTGGCGATCAAACCGGCCTGGGCGAAGTAGTGCCGGATCAAGCACATCAGGGCGGTTAGTCGCGGCGATAATAATCACGCCTTCGTTAGCATCAAACCCATCCATCTCAACGAGCATTTGGTTCAAAGTCTGCTCACGCTCTTCATGTGAACCGCCAACACCGGCCGAGCGTTTACGGCCAACTGCATCGATCTCATCAATGAAAATAATACACGGCGCATTGCGTTTTCCTTGCTCAAACATATCCCGCACGCGGCTTGCACCAACACCGACGAACATCTCGACGAAATCCGAACCTGAGATTGAGAAAAACGGCACACCCGCTTCACCGGCAATTGCGCGCGCCAGCAAAGTTTTACCAGTACCAGGTGAGCCGATCAGCAAAGCACCGCGTGGAATGCGCGCGCCAAGTTTCTGGAATTTGCCTGGGTCTTTTAGGAAATCGACAATCTCATACAACTCTTCCTTGGCTTCCGAAATTCCGGCAACGTCTTTAAACGTAATTTTCTTTTGGTTTTCGGTCATGAGTTTTGAGCGCGAACGGCCAAAGCTGAATGGCCCGCCACCACCTCCGCCGCCTTTTCCTTGCATCTGGCGGAGTGAATATGCCCAGAAACCAACCAATATAATAACCGGCAACAAGTTGATAATAATCATCCAGATATTTGAAGAGGTTGAATCTTCCTTCTGGTAATCAAAATGAACTTTGTTGGTCTGTAATGTCTCAATTAAATTCTGCCCCGCAAAAGCATTGGCGGCAAAACCTTTGCCATCTTTATAATGGCCGCGCAGTTTGAACCCGCGTAGCTCCGTGCCCTCAACCGTAACATCGGCGACATTGCCAGATTTCATGCTATCAAGCACGGAAGAATAATCCGCCTCCGGATATTTTCCGGCTTCATTGGCATCCATCAGGAATTGCGAAATGACAAGCACGCCAACGATGATAATTGTCCACAGAAGTAGGTTTTTG
>JABDBO010000003.1 GCA_013288575.1 Alphaproteobacteria bacterium | reverse complement strand
AATAGCGAAATTGCTTCCAGCAGATTGGTTTTGCCGGCGCCATTATGGCCGTAAATCACCGTTACCTGCGCCGCAAAATTTAATTGTAGCGAATGGTAATTGCGGAAATTGTTGAGCAGTAATTGGGTAAGCACCCAAACATTCTATTCACTCTTAAATATATGTAAACTCTACTTCGCTAATTATTGGCAAATAGAATCTAAGGGACTGAAAACACAATGGTCATTTTTCTGGAAGGAAACACCTCTGACATAAAGGCTGAGCGGCGCAGTTTGCGTCCCCCTACTGGTTACAGCACACGACGAGCCATCAGCGGCAATATTTAACATCTGATAGCTATGTGAAATGACCTCAGGAGTGGTAATACCTATTGGTTGCGTAGTAAGCGACATATAACAATAAAAATTATTCGGCGTGTTTTTTGTATAAACTTTTGAACAATCCCAAATAAGATTATTTGTGCTTGAAATTCCTGAGCAGATAGGGCCAGCCGTAATTTTAACCGGTGCTAGTGTCGCATCTACTATGAAAAGCCCAGGATTAGCGCCTGTCGAATATAAAACTATGCAAACATATTTGTTTTTAGAAGTTATGCCATTTGACGTATAAGGCCGGCAAAAAATATTGTTATAGGTAGGAATATAAGTTGCGCTTGATCCGGCTGGTTGCGCCACGGTAGGGTCAATCCCAGTTATAGTATATGGTAAATAGGCATCTCTAGTGCCTGCTGCTGACGAGTTAAAATAAGTCGTCCAATTTACATTAGGACTAGGTGTAGTAGTAAGATCATTTGGAGCAGGATTTGAACTTACCGGAGCAGTACAGCCAGTTGAACCCGCACAATTAGATACGGTGGTTGGTACAGAGCATAAAGAGTTATGGTGAGACGATATTTGTGTTGCTGAGCAGCCATTTTGCTCGGCAGGATAATTATCTTTTGCTACTACGATAGCATTCAAAGTTGCTCGGTATTGGTTACCAGCCGGATGATATCCGCCACCTGTACCAGCAATATATTGTTCCTCATAAGTTACCATGCATAATACATCATCAGGATAGGCAACGCTATTTAACGAATGACAATCTGCTGCAACGGTATGGTGAGGCAGATCATTGTTGGCGCCGCCGTACATGCCGTGATTAGCATCTAATTTCTCAGTATTATTGGAAGCAGGATTAGGAAGATATGGATTAAATGCACCCGTACCAGTGCCAGTTTCATTCATATCATTATACACTGTATGGTGACGCTCCATAAGATAAACTTCTGAAGCGCTATAGGTTCTAAAACATGCTTTATCGGCTGAACCGGGGAAAAACGCGCAAGAAATAGGTCTATTGCCATCGCCGCTGGCAAGACCCTTACTTATAGTGTTATAATCGTAAGTTAGAGGGCAGGCAACAGGCAAGTTATTGGCATCTATTTCAAAATCGCCAACATAACCACTGCTAGTACCGCCGAACTGCAAATTGCACCCTATCTTGCCTGGAACAGCAACTGATTCTGAACAATTTAATTGGTTAGTTGAATTATTACCTGAAATGCCACTGGTATAAGCTGTATAACCTGCAACTGCAGGATCTACAGTTGAATTGATTGGAGTGAATTGGCAGGAAGAGCCTGTGTAATTAGTTCCGGCGGATGCTAATTTTGCCCCAGTAACCGGGCTTATAACCCAATATGTACCTACGTTGACTGACCATCCATATACTACGCAAAATGGGTTGCCATTACTGAGTTCCAGACAAGATGCTCTTTGCATATATGTGGTAGATCCTGTCCCATTGGTCAGCCACAAGTTTCCTGCTGCATTTGTGCTGTCATTATAATTTTCAACTGTTGAGATGCTTCCATCCTGGCACAATTTGAATACTTGGTAGCCTTTCCCGTAAGTTGCACCGGAAGTGACTTCAGTGCCAATCATCATACCGAAAGTTGAGGTATTAACCGGGCAAGAGTTATTTGCTACGAAGTAAGTGGTAAGATCATCATAATAGGTAGATTTACTGTTTAAGAGTTTATCACCCAAAGTATCCATAACAAAACTTGCGACGCTTCCTACAGCTGTTTTATTGCAATTCTGTTGCTCCGAGACCGAACTATCCATTGTGGTGCTACTAGGATTTTTTAAAGTTCCGGCAACACAATTGGCAGAAATGTTAGAGCCATTGCGGTTCCAGATAGCAGAGCCATCTTTACCATGTGCAACGACGAAAGCGGCTACCCCTTTATGTGTGCCATAAGTTGGCAACTGTCCGATTGGGGTAGAAGTTGGGTTTAATGTATCATCAGTTAAACAGTGAGAATTTTTAGTCGCAATTGCGGTGCTTGGCGTATAGGCCGAGGCAGAAGTGTAACAAGGATTGACAGTGTTACTATATTGAACAAGCGCTGAAGTACCAGTGCGATTAATCCAATAAACACCAATATTTTCAGAAGCAGTTGGATCAACCGCGAAAGTAATACGATTGCCCCATTCATCAAAAGCGTAATCATCCGGCAAACCTAAAGTTTTAGTCGGTACGCCGCCAATTTTAATTTGGTTAGCTGTGGAATTGCCAGCACCATTAGGATCGGCCGCCGCGCAAACTAAACCTGCAGGGCAAGATCCTGTGCCTGAACAAGTGGAACCAGTAGCGGCAGCTAAACCGAAACTAGCGTTACTAGTGGCATAAGTTGGGTTGGCCGGGCAGGGCAGAGTTGAAGAATTAAGATTATAATAATTCAGCAAAGACGCGTGAATAGCATCTAGTTTAGCTTGGGTTCTAACGAAAACGACTTTATCTTTTTCCGGTTGAGCTGGCACGCGGCCAATTAAGACCAAGCCTAAAATGGCAATCAAGACTGCCAGAATTATAAGCGCAAAACCTTTATCTAAAGCTTTGTTCGTAATCATAATCTAAACCCTATTTCAAATATTTTATCAACTCTTGAACCCATGTAAAGTTTTATTGAAGTTATAGTTATTTACGAATGAATGTAGTCTGCGTCAAAACTTCACTCGGATTAGTTATAGAATTATAAAATGGGATATCATTCCATTTACCAATTGAGCATGATCCGTTGCCATCAGCAGGGAAAGAAATAGTTCTGTATTGGTGACCAGTTAACCAAGTGGTGCCGCCATTTTGCTGCAAACAAAAGAATTTATTGTTATTTGAGAATGTTTTTGAGCAGGTTTGATAATCGCCATAATAACCGCCAGCACTCGAGCAAGTAGGGGCGGGCGCTGCAGTTATGGTTGGTGCAACATTTAAGCTTCTACTACCCGCGGTGACAATAAATACTCCCGCATCAACCCCATCATTAGGAGAGCCAGTAGTTCCATAAAAAGTTACTACGCAGGTAAATTTGCCAGGAGTTGGAGTTAATACGCCGCCAACTAAAGTTGTGTAAGGGTTGCAAAAGACACCAGTGGCATATTCCTGAGGATTATCAGTGGAATGGAAGGTTAAACCATACATGCCGCCAATATTAGGTGGTACATATGTGCCGCTGACTGGCGAATAACTATTCCAGTTATTGTTAGGATTAGGCGAAGGCAAGTCTGTACCGCTAGTGCTTGTGCGAATAGGGTTTGTTGCAACTGGGCTTGTGCAAGAGCTTGATCCGCTAGTAGTTGTACATAAAGTGGTTGTATCAGCTAAAGAAGTAGTGGTGATATCTTTGTCAAAAACGAGTACATCAAGCCTTGGTCGCCAATAATATGTTGGGCCGGCCCCGGCGTAATACATATCCTCATAAGCAACAACGCAGAGCACTTCATCAGTGCTCAAAGTTTTGCAATCGGCCTGCCCACCATCTTCATTTTTACCAATATAATAGGCAGTTGTATTTGTACCGACTGGCAGATATGGGTTTAAAGTTGTTGTTGAGCCGCTAGGGGCGCCGCCAGCATGTGCATCATGGTCATAAACGGAAGGCAATCTATACGCAGCTATTTTGCTTCCACCGGCCCATTGTCTTATACATACCATATCAGAAGTTGAAACGAATGGAGCACAGGCAAGTATATCGCTATAGACAGACGGATAGGTGCTCGTCATAGATCCCGATATATAATATGAAGGGGTCTGGATAATTGGACATGTTGTGTTGTTGGTATCAACTTCAAATATATGGCCAAAACCGGAATTAGTGCCGTTTGAGCCAAGAGCGCACATCACAACATTTGAGAATGTATTAAGTTCAACGCATTTAGTAGATTTGTAGCGCCGGATATAACTCACACCCGCGCCGGGAGGGGCTGGTTGTGGTGCGAGTAGGCAATTAGCACCTGTGTAATTGGTTGATCCAGATGCGGTAAAAGTTTTGGTATCTGGCGGCAGGATTGCCCAAAACATAGGGAATGATATCTTATCATCTGTATTTATGCCTCCGGTAACAACGCATAAAGGATTACCATTAGCCAACTCCAAGCAATAACTACCATTCATTATACTGCCAGCGGTGCTACCGTTAGTAGCAATCCAGAGGTTGCCTGAATCGCTCGCTGCTAATTGTTCCGCGCTCATGTAGGTTCCATCGTCGCATAACTTACCGACAGAATAATCTTTTTCAGCTTTTGAGACTGCGCTGCCCGACAAAATCATCATCGCAAAAATTGGATTATTGCAAGTTTTGCCAGGCACGAAATAGGTTGTGAGATCATCGTAATAACTTGATTTGCCGCTTGCGCTGTCTTTAGTTTCGCCTTCCGTATCCATAATAAAGCTAGCATCATTGTTACAATTTTCGACCTCAGAAGGAATTGCCAGGCCACTGGTTGCCGTTGTTATAAGCGCAGTGCCGCTAGGATTTTTATAATTAGCACAAGTGCCTGCCGAAGTGCCGTTACGGTTCCAAATGGCAGAGCCATCTTTGCCATGCGCAACTATGAAAGCGGCAACACCCTTATGTGTGCCATAAGTTAGCAATTGGCCGGCCGGAATAGTAATTGGATTTAAGACATCGTCAGTTAAGCAGCGTGAATTTTTTGGCGCAATTGCGGAATTTGGAGTAGCGGCCGAAGCGGAAGTGTAACAAGGATTAGCTGTGTTGCTATATTGAACAGTAGCGGGACTAGCACCAGTTCGATCAATATAATAAACGCCTATATTTTCGGCAGCAGTTGGATCAACCGCAAAAGTCAGGCGGTTACCCCATTCGTCAAAAGCATATTCATCAGGCAAGCCTAAAGTTTTAGTCGGTACGCCGCCAATTTTAATTTGGTTAGCTGTAGAATTGCCAGCAGCATTAGGGTCAGCCGCTGCACAAACTAAACCTGCGGGGCAGGAAGCGGTTGTGGAACATGCGGCACCGGTTGCAACTGCAGTGCCGAAAGCGGCATCGATTTTTGTGTTTAATGTTGGATTGGCTGGGCAGGGCAAAGTTCCAGAATTAAGATTATAATAATTCAGCAAAGCTGCATGAATAGCATCCAGCTTGGTTTGGGTTCTAATAAAAACAACTTTATCTTTATCGGGCTGAGCCGGGACGCGGCTAATCAGAACCAAGCCTAAAATGGCGAGTAATACGGCTAGAATAATGAGGGCAAAACCCCTATTTAAATCTTTATGTAAAGCCATTACCCATTCTATAATTTATGCCTTAAGAACGGGTTAATTTTTGAATTAACGCCTTATATTAACACCAAATTCTAAGGTCAGATTCTCATTGGCATAATGACATAAAGTACTGAAACGTCACTAGGATCTCTCACTAATGCTGGGCTTGAAGCGTCAGCAAGCATGAATTGTGTCGTTTCGCCCTCAATTTGCCCCATCATATCAAGTATATACCGGAAGTTGTAACCAGTTTCGATCGCATCGGCGCTGTAACTTGCTTCCAATTCCTCGTTGGCATTACTGCCATCTGGTGAATCAGTCGAAATGCCGATTAGGCCAGTTTTGATTGAGAGTTTAATCGCGCGCGCTTTTTCCATTGAAATTGTCGAAACGCGGTCAACCGCTTCAGCGAATTCTTTTGAATTCACCTCCAAGATTTTGTCATTACCTTTCGGAATAACGCGGTCATAATCAGGGAATTTGCCGTCGATCAATTTTGAAGAAACAATCACATCGCCGAAGCTGAAAATAATTTTGGTTTCAGAAAGCGAAACTTCAACTTCATTTTGATATTCAGCCAAAAGTTTGCGCAATTCGCCAACCGTTTTCTTCGGAATAATAACACCCGGAATTTCTGCCGCGCCCGCTGGTTGGTTAATTGATACCCGCGCCAAACGGTGGCCATCAGTTGAAGCTGTGCGCAAAACTGCTGAGCCATTTTCTTCGCCGGTGTGCAAATAAATTCCGTTCAAATAATAACGGGTTTCCTCATTCGAAATCGCAAAGCGGACTTTATCAATCAGCGAGCGCATTTCTTTGGCCGGCAATGTAAATTTATGCGGCAAATCATTTTGCTCTAGTGCCGGGAAAGTTTCAGCCGGAAGTGAAAGAAGTTTAAATTTAGAACGGCCCGCTTTAACTTCCACCTGGTCATTTTTGCCGCTTGAGAATTCAACTTCCGAACCTTCCGGAAGTTTGCGGATGATATCATATAAAATCTGCGCAGAGAGCGTTGTTGCGCCATTGCCGGATGATTTAACCGGAATAGTTTCAGTGATGGAAATTTCCATATCAGTTGCGGTTAAGCGCAGCTTATCACTTTCAATTTCCAGCTTCACATTTGACAGCACAGGAATGGTTGTGCGTTTTTCAACAACTGATTGAATATGCGAAAGCGCGCGCAAAATATTGGCGCGATCAATTGAAAATTTAATATTGCCCTTTTTGGCAACTGGCTCACTAGCTTGATAAGACTCGTCTAGCGCCGTTATATCTTTTTGCAAAATACTCATTTTTCAAATTCCCTATTACAATTGCTTTCTGATTCGTGCTGGCATGGAAGAACCGGCCGTTACCAATATATATACCAACATGTGAATATTTGAAGCCTAATAAATTAAAAAATACTAGGTCTCCCGCTTTTAGGTCAGCTATGTTTACCGGCTCACCGGTTTGCGCCATCTCACGTGCAGTGCGAGGAAGCTTAAAATTCAATGACTTGGCATAAACATATTGAGTGAAACCGCTGCAATCAAACCCATCAGTCGGGTTTTCGCTACCATAGCTATAATCAGTGCCAAGCAGGCCGCGGCTATAGTTTATGAGCTTTTGCTGATCAGGCGTGTAATTTATTTCAGTGATGACGCTATCATAAAAGTCATCCGCATCCGTATAAACTTCTGGGTTTGGGTCACGCGAGGCGTGCATGCTGGTGCCACAGGCAGTCAGACCGGATAAAAATATTATGGCAATTAGTTTTTTTAGTCTTTTCATTTGCGCGGAAGTTACCATAATGAAAAAAATTTAAATATCTAGGTTTTTCTAAGGAGAAGTGCTTGACAATCGTTCAAAAACTGAGGCTTGGCGTAAATATTGACCATGTTGCAACAATTCGTAACGCCCGCGGCGGGGTGCATCCTTCGCCGCTACGTGCTGCCCAGCTTGCTTCCGATGCCGGTGCGGACGGAATTACCGCCCATTTGCGCGAAGATAGAAGGCATATAAAAGACCGGGATATAGAAGAGCTCAAAATGGAGGTAAATCTGCCACTTAATCTGGAAATGGCAGCTACCCCTGAAATGCTAAAAATTGCTTTAAAAACAAAGCCTCATGCGGTTTGCCTGGTTCCCGAAAGAAGGGAGGAAGTGACAACTGAAGGTGGCTTGGATGTGTCACGGCTTAAAGATGAATTAAAGCGCTATGTTGAGGAATTATCGGCCGCAGGAATCCGCGTTTCGCTATTCATTAATGCCGATGCCAAACAGGTGGAAGCTGCGGCTGAACTTAAAGCCCCGGTAATTGAATTTCATACCGGCGCTTATGCGCATGGCGAGAAGGGTGAATATGAAAAAATCCTGTGTTCTTCAACCCAGGCTGAAGAATTGAACCTGGAATGCCATGCCGGACATGGGCTAAATTACGGAAATGTAAGTAAAATTGCCGCCATTCCAATTATCCGCGAACTCAATATTGGGCATTTTTTGATCGGTGAAGCCGTATTCGCCGGGCTTGATATGGCAATAATCGAAATGCGGGTTTTAATGGATAAGGCGCGCAAATTCGGGGCATGATATGATAATCGGAATTGGCACAGATATAGTCGACATCAACCGCATTGCCGGAATGATTGATGAATTTGGTGAGAAATTTCTGAATCGCATTTTCAACGACGAAGAGCGTACCGATAAAACCGGCGAGATCAAAATGGCGCATTACGCCAAACGATTCGCTGCCAAGGAAGCAATTTCAAAAGCGCTTGGCACGGGAATTGGGCAGACTGGTTTTAAAGATATCAAAATCTTAAACCATCCCAGCGGCCAGCCTTATGCGATTGTCAAAGGCGTAACTGCTAAAATTCACCTGACATTGAGTGATGATTTCCACTATGCAGTGGCGTTTGCTATAGTAGAAGAATAGTAATTGCTAACGAAAATTGACAATAGCTAATAGCTTGTATATATTCATTTTATGAGAGAAAGCATTGAAGAGTTGCTATCCGCGTTATTGGAATCAGTCAAAAGATTTCCCAATGATGGTTATGCTGAAGAAAGGGACAGCGATGATTATGTGGCGTCACAGCGTTGGAATGCAAGGCCAATTTGGCCAATTCGTGTTGCAATATATCTATGCTGGGAATTGCCAAGCGGCGCGATAAGAAATGCAAGCTTTTCAGTAAAAGAATTTTTTCGTAAGTCACCTTTACCAGCTATAGCTATCGGCGGTTTAACTGTTTTAACCGCGCAACAAGAAGCGAATCAGGAAGTTGAAAAAGCTCCAATGTCACCACAAGAGAGTCTTATTATGGAATCTGATGGCTGGGCTAGTAATATTACGGCAAAGAGAGCTATTGAAGTTAAAAGCTTTGAAAGAGAATAACTTCTAACTTTCACTTTTTCAAATTCTCGGCAGAATCCAGCAGTTTCTCGATCGACTTATCAAAAAATGCATCGAGTTTCTTGCGCATTTCTGGCGGTAGCTCAACCAATATCGAACGCTCATCACTCGGGTTTTTGCGCTCAACTACCAATTTGCCATCAATGGCTTTTTGCAAATATTTGCGCGCAGTGAATGGGCTTTTGATTGATTTCATATAACGCAATGCGTCAGAGACCATCACCGGTTTATCATGGAACCACATTTCGGTTAAGAGCTCCCAGAAATAGGTGGAATAAAAATCAGTATTGCCGGAAAAAACTTCCAGCCAATCCATCCCGGTTTTGCGTGAAAGGATAATATATTCGCGATGCTGCTGCGGAGTAAATTTGTGTTTCATATGAATATTATACAAATTTATTTGTAAAAATGCCAGCATTTTTAGCATCAATTTATTAATTTTCCCCTTCGCGGCTCCTGCCGCTTTAGATGGAATATAGCTTCGCTAGCTCATGGCTGGGCTCGGCTTCTGCCTCGCGCATGTTCATAATAAATAATGGTACTAGCTTATAACTTTGAGTAGGGTTTTCTTTTCCTGTTCCATCGAGAGCCGCGTGGCTGGCAATGTGATGGCAATTTCAGTGCCGGAAATGGCTGAGTTAAAAATGGCGAATTTGCCTTCATGTGCTTCGATAAAGCGTTTGGCGAGCGAAATTTCCGGATATTCGCTTTCGGCTTTTTTTGTGATGGTGCCCATTAAACCGTTGCCGCCGCGAGCTGGCATAATATTGGCAGAGCGTGCATAAACGACGAGTTTCAAGTCACCTTTTTCATTTAAATTAGCGCTAATTTCAATCTTGCTGGCTTTATCTGAATATTTGATCGCGTTGTTGATAACGCCGGCTACTGCTTGTTTGATTTTGCGGCGATCGCCTTTTAAGCGCAGCTCGTGAACGTTTAGCGATTTGATAATTTTCACATCAGCTTCAAAAGCTTTTGGCGAAAGGACATCGATGACTGATTCAATAACATCGCAAATATTCATGCGTTCGTTTTCGCTTAAATCTTCATCTGGCGCGATTTCAGAGAGCTCCATAATTTCGCTGATAGTGGCGAAAAGTTCTTGTCCGCTTTTAAAAATATCATTGGCATATGAAACATAACGCGAGTTATCAATCGGGCCGAAGAGTTGGTCTTTGATAACTTCCGAAAAGCCGATAATTGCGTTTAATGGCGTACGCAGATCATGGCTCATATTGGCTAAGAACTGGGTTTTGCAATATTCTGCAATGCTTTCATCAGTAGAAATTTCAGCTGGAACTTTTGGCAAAGCATCATCTTCTGCGGCGCTATGAGTGCTATGAGGAGTTAAATCATTGTTAGGCGAAAGCCAATAACGTTCATCAAATTTTTTCGGCGGAACTGCTTGTTGAACCGGCTGTGATTGTGGCTGAGTTTGCGGTTCTGGATGATATTGAGTTTGGAATTGGAAAACTTCTTCCTCAACTTTTGCCGCTGGTTTAACTGCCGCTACTGGCGGAACTTCAAAATGATATTGCGGTTTTAGTGCAGGGGCCGGCTCTTGTTCTTCACGTGGCTGGTAAGCGTAAGTTGGGCGGCTGCCAAAGCTTTCCGGCATAGCAGCGCGAATTTCCGCTTGTGCTAAATCTTTCAAAAATAGGATGTAATAATTAACGCCTTGAGTTTCATCAATGACCGGTGTCACTTCCATGCGGAGTTTAATTTCGCTGCCGAGTTTTTTGAAGCTGTCAATTTCTACCGCGAATTTTCCGCCATGTGCGCAGCGCGTGTAGAACTCGATGATCTTGTCACCAGAAGTGCGTGGGTCGCATAAAACATCGGGTGAGCGGCCGATAATTTCGTTATTTTTATAGCCGGTAAGTTTTGTAAATGCCGGGTTTGCGTAGATTATGCGATGGTCAAACTGGCCGAGGCTGCCAAATTTTGTAATTACTACCGCCGAGTCAATTACCTCTGCTATTTGCGCTAGCAGCTCAGGCGAGCATATGCGGTTTCCACCCTCGTTGAACATGTTTCCAATTAAACTAAATTTCGCCTCTCTTTTGCAAGAGGTCAGAGGTAACTTCAAACCTTTTTAGTGAGATTTATTTAGAATTCGAAATAGAGTGCAATTATGCAACATCTAGTGGGAATTTTCCGGCTGGTTCGCATATATAGTATATTGCTAATAGGAAATTAATTTTTTAGTGCGCTCAAGCCGTTAGCTAAATCTGCCTTTAAATCATCCACATTTTCCAAGCCGATTGAAACGCGGAAGGCGGTGCCTTCAGGTTTAAATTTCTCAACGCTGCGGATTTTTTCAGCCCAGACTGGGATGATGAGGCTTTCAAAACCGCCCCATGAATAACCCATTTTGAAGAGCTGCAAATTATCGAGGAATTTGCCAAGAGTTGCTTCATCCAAATGCTTTTTCAGCACAAAACTGAATAGGCCAGATGAGCCGGTAAAATCACGTTTCCATAATTCATGGCCTGGGCAATCAGGCAAAGCTGGGTGCAAAACGCGCGCAATTTGCGGCTGGTTTTTTAGCCAATGGGCAATATCAAGCGCAGCTTTTTCATGCGCTTTTAAACGTGTTGGCAAAGTGCGAAGGCCGCGTTGCGCGAGATAAATATCATCCGGCCCGGAAATTATGCCGAAGTTTTTATAGCTGCGTTTTAAGGTTGGAAATAATTTTTCGCTGCACGAAATTATGCCCATCATCAAATCCGAATGGCCGCCGATATATTTGGTGGCGGAGTGAATTGAAATATCAACCCCGTGTTTTACCGCATCAAAAAACAGTGGTGTTGCCCAGGTGTTATCAAGCACGACCAGCGCATTTTTTTCATGCGCGCATTTCACGATTGCCGGAATATCTTCCACTTCAAACGTCAGTGAACCGGGGCTTTCGCAATAAATTACCTTGGTGTTTTTCTTGATGAGTTTTGAAATTCCTGCGCCAATTCCCGGTGCATAATATTCAACTTCAACGCCGAAACGTTTGAGTTCCTGGTCAGCAAAAAAGCGGGTGGGTGAATAGGTCGAATCAACAATTAGAATATGGTCGCCGGGCGTGAGCAGGGCGGTGAGTGTAATGGCAATTGCGTTTAGGCCAGAATTGGTGATGAGGCACTTTTCGCTGCCGATAATTGCGCAGAGTGATTCTTCAAACAGGCGGTAACTTTGTGTGCCGTGGCGTCCATAAGCGGCGCGTTCCAAACGGCCTTCTTCGGCTTTTTTGAAGTCTTGGAAAGTTTCAAATAAAATGGTCGAAGCATGGTAAACCGGCGGATTAACGACGCCAAAATTCTTCTCCGGTTCGCGGCCAGAGTGAACAACTGTAGTTTCTGGATTATGGTTTTTATTTTTGGACATGGGGCGGATTATATAGATGAGCGCAGGAATTTTCCATCAGATTATCAGTTATTTCTTGCCCTGGAGCACCCGGGTTTCAAAAAGTGTGTCATGCACTGCCGTATGTTCGCTTGAGAAAACAATTTTCAAATACCAGAACGAAATTACCACTAATATAATAAGCGTGGTAAGCGCAGTAACCGGGCCGTTAAGATATTGTTCCAATTGCTCTATATTAGTAATTGCACGGCCAGGAGTTTTTAAGTCGCTTAGCTTTTGATAAGTTTCGCGGCGTTCAAAAAATTGCAGTAAAAGTAAAAAAAGCGGCAGTGAAATAAACCGGCCGAAAGCCGCGCGAAATTGCGGTTTTGCGCCATTTCGCATTGAAATATAAATGCCGATTATACGTTTTCCCGGAGTAGCCTGCCATTTGGAAATGGCAAAAATTGTTAAGACGAAAGCCATGCATATCGCACTTAGCAGTGCGATATAAACCTGGCTGGTATAAAGCTCGATGGCAAGTTCAACTTCCTTATCTTTTGCGGCCTGAATGACGGGGAAATTAAGAAACATCGGCACTAATATATAAAATACAAGGGCAATCACCGGCGTGCCGACCAGTACTGTATCAATAATATGGGCGAGCAGGCGCTGGAAAAATGTGGCGTATTGGGAAGTTGGTTGCATGGGCGTAGATTATTGCTTTTAAACGAAAAGCAAAGCGGTTTATTTGTGGCCGATAAAATAACGGCGGCTGTTTCTGACTTTTCGGACAAAATACAGCATCAAACTCATCAACATAATTGGCGTGCCGATAGTAAATAACTCATATCCTATATTACTTAGCAAATGCTTAATCCATGGTTTTGCTTCGTCTAAGAGAATCATGATGAAAGCAAATAACAATATCGGCAGGTAAATTGCTATGGCGCTTAAGAAACTATGTTTGGTTTTATCTTGGCGGGTGGCGTAAATTCCGGCTTTGCGCATGCCGATTGTCGCTTGGTATTTTGAGCTTAAAGAGAGGCTTTCATAGAGCATGTATAGAATAATTATCCCGCAGAAACTGCAAGCATATATGGCTAAGCGAAGTTTTTCTGTAGTGGCAACGCAACTGGTGCCGCAGCTGAAAATTTCGAAAGCGCCGCATAATATAACTACTGCCAGTGCTGGTAAAAAGAACCGCATCTCATAATTAAGAGCTTTTTTGAAGAGTTCTTTATGTTTTTCGTCCTGTCTATCTATTTCAATATCATCCGATTGCATATAAACCTTTAAAAAAAGGCCGCCCAATTTCTCGGAGCGGCCTTAGATTATTTATTTGAAATATCCCTACGCGTTTGCGAGTTCTTCTGCGCTAGCATCAGCACCGGCGCGAGCTGGGTCTTTCAACACATAGCCACGGCCCCAAACGGTTTCGATGTAGTTTTCGCCACCAGCTTCATCAGCCAGTTTTTTGCGGAGTTTGCAGACGAATACGTCGATGATTTTGAGTTCTGGTTCATCAATGCCGCCGTAAAGGTGGTTTAAGAACATTTCTTTAGTAAGGGTTGAGCCTTTGCGTAAAGAAAGAAGTTCCAAGATGCCATATTCTTTAGAAGTCAGGTGAACTGGTTTAGATTCAATTTCAACGCTGCGAGTGTCGAGGTTAACAGAGAGTTTGCCAGTGCGGATGATTGATTCTGAGTGGCCTTTGCTGCGGCGTACAATTGCCTGGATACGGGCAATGAGCTCGCCTTTGTTGAAAGGTTTAGTGAGATAATCATCAGCGCCAAAGCCAAGACCTTTAATTTTTTGGTCAGGAGCAGAGAGGCCGGAAAGGATTAAAATTGGAGTTTTAATTTTTGCAGCGCGGAGGCGGCGGAGAACTTCGTAACCGTCAAGGTCAGGGAGCATTAAATCAAGGATGATGATGTCATAATCGTATATTTTTCCGATCTCTAGCCCTTCTTCGCCGAGGTCAGCAGTATCGCAAACGATACCTTCAGAAGCTAAGGCCAATTCTATCGAACGGGCGGTTGATGCATCATCTTCTACTAGTAATACACGCATTGCTCTTCTCCTTTAATGAAACTGCAATATTTCTTAATTATTAAGTTAACTTATATTTTGTTGGAATTCAATAACAATCTTTACTTTATATTAAACTTTTATAGCCAAGATATACGAAGGCAAGGGAAAAATCTTCCCTGCTTTGAGAAATTAGGTAAATTTCTTACAACTTGGGGTTTTGTTGTCACAGGGGTGATTTACAAGGAACAAATTAGGGGATTTATCTGTAAATGGATCATTTAGTTAGGGAAATCAATCGCCTAGATTCGGTGCAGTATTACGGCAAGGTTAGTAAGATTTCCGGGCTACTGGTTGAGTGCGTCGGTTTGGAGAAATTCATGAGCATTGGCAGCCGCTGCAAGGTTTATCCGCGTGTCGGCAAGCCGATTACCTGCGAAGTTGTTGGATTTGAAGAAGAAAAAGCCTTAATGATGCCGTTTACCCCGGTAGAAGGTGTGGGTGTTGGTTCAAAAGTGGAACTGGCTGATGCGGAAAGCGCAATTCACCCATGTGATGAGTGGCTGGGCCGGGTAGTAAATGCTTTTGGCGAGCCGATTGATGATAAGGGGCCATTACCTTTGGGGTTGGATAGCTACCCGCTAAAAGCTTCGCCGCCACCGGCTAATAAGCGCAAAAGAGTGGGCGGGAAAATTGATTTAGGCGTTAGGGTTTTAAACACATTTACAACTTTGTGCAGCGGCCAGCGTATTGGTATTTTCGCCGGATCGGGTGTGGGTAAATCTATGACCATGTCGATGATTGCGCGTTACTCTTCGGCGGATATCAACGTGATCGGTTTGATCGGTGAACGTGGCCGTGAGGTGCAGGAATTTATTGAGGAATATTTGGGTGAAGAAGGTTTGAAACGCTCGGTGGTTATTGTGGCAACTTCTGATGAAAGCGCACTGATGCGTAAATATGCGGCGTTTGTGACGATGGCAGTAGCCGAATATTTCCGTGACCGTGAGAAAAAAGTTTTGTGCATGATGGATTCAGTCACGCGTTTTGCGATGGCGCAGCGTGAGATTGGTTTATCAGCCGGTGAGCCGCCGACATCAAAAGGTTATACGCCAACTGTTTTTGCTGAGCTGCCAAGGTTGCTAGAACGGGCCGGGCCGGGAGTTGGTGAAGGTTCGATTACCGGACTATTTTCGGTTTTGGTTGATGGCGGTGACCATGATGAACCGGTAGCCGATGCGGTGCGCGGTATTTTAGATGGGCATATTGTGTTGGAAAGAAAAATCGCCGAGCGCGGAAGATATCCGGCGGTGAATGTTTTGAAATCCGTTTCACGGATGATGCCGCAATGTAATACTGATGAAGAAAACAAGATTGTAAATAAAGCACGGAATATTTTATCCACTTATGATGATATGGCGGAGATGATTCGTTTAGGCGCATATCGCAAAGGCAGTGATCCGGCGGTTGATGAGGCGATTCGGTTGAACCCGAAAATCGAAGAATTTTTATCGCAAACTCCACGCGATCATACGACATTGGTGGAAGGATATAAGAGGTTAGGGGAAATTTTAGCTGAGCAACCGGCGGAGGCGTAGATGAAAACATTGCGCACATTGATTCGCCTGAAAAAAGATGAGGCCGATAAGCTCAAGAAAGAGCTGACGCAAATAGAAGAGCGCCAGCGGATTTTAAAAGATGAACACCATGAACTTGGCGTGCAGTTGGAACTAGAAGCAACTGCGGCAACCAACTTTCCGGAATGTGCTAGTGCGTTTGCGGCATTTGCGAAAAAGACAATTGAGCGGCAACGGGCATTGCTTAAAAATATTGAAATGTTGCAAGTTGCAATTGATAAAAAACGCGATGAATTGCTTGATGCATTTAGCGAACTCAAAAAATTTGAAATTGCGCTCGATCAGCGCCTAGCGGCCGAACGTGGCGAAACGCAAAGACGCGAAACCATAATGATGAATGAGGTAGCGCTTCGCGGTTTCGTGAGGAAAGATGCGCAGTAAAGGTTTCACATTAGTGGAACTTTCTATTGTGCTGGTTATTATTGGCTTGCTTATCGGCGGCATATTAGTTGCGCAAAGTATGATAAGCACAGCCAAGACCCAGCAAATAATAAGAAATTTGCAGCAATATGAAGTTGCGATAAATAACTTTAGGCTGAATTATAAAAAATATCCCGGTGATAGTTCCAACTTCATCCCTCCTGGCAATAATGATGAACAGTTAGATCTTGGCGGGGGAGGAAGTAGTTCGCAGTGTAACGGCTTACTTAGCAATTCCGAAAACCAGCAGGTATTTGCGCATCTTGTGGAAGCTGGCATGATTACGGGTAATTATGTTCCGTATTCGCCGGCAACTGCCTGCGGTGGCCCGCATTCTGATAATATTGCAGATATTCCCGGCGTTGTTGAACCTTATACTGAAATAGAAGGCCCAGCTACTGCAGTTTTGGGCTCTAAACCGGGAATAGATTCTTATTATGTGGGCGGAACGTGGAATTTTTCGCTGATGGTTGAGGTAATGCCAATCACCGAACTAGCGCTTGAGGCCAAGCTTGGTTCTGTGCCGTTTGTTGGAAGTTCAATAGGTTTGGCAAATTCTGCCGGCCAGGTTGGTTATTGCAGCGATGGTGATTTGGCGGTTTACCCTTGCACTGATTCGCGCTCGGTATATGGGCAATTTTATTATATGATGGCGCTGCAGTAGTTCGAAAATTTAAGCCTCGATTCCTTTATGGTCGATTTTTTTGGCGAGCGAGCTATTGACCATTTTATCAAACAAATTTACCGGGAATTCCTTCATGGTTGAAAATTCAATATCACCATGGAAGCCGGTAATTTCACCAGCTGAACTGAAAATATTGCGAATATCATCCTGGATATTAAGCTCTAAATTCTTATGTGTGCGCACCATTAAATCAAAATGTTTGGCTGTCATATTGCCGCGCACTAAACCATCAAGCTGAATTTCACCGAAATGGCTAGTATCAACTTCAACAATGAAACGCGTGCCGCTGGCTTTATCCGGCTGGCCGGTTTCTTCATCAGGCAGATATTTCACATGCATGCGCGCCTGATATAAACTGTTCCCGTCATAAACAGGGAATAGCATAGTTTGCCAGCCATTATCACGCTGGTTGAAAATATCGCGGATGTTATTTATATCGCCTCTAAGCTTGGCCAAAAGATTGCTGCCAGAATCACCATCATCAAGCAGGTCATAAGCATTTTCACCAAGCCAGGCTTTAAGATCGCCGGTTTTCATAGCATTGATAAAACCTGCTAAACGGCCAGCGAAAGCTGAATCAATCCCTGCGAGCTGATTGGTAAGTTGCGGCATGCCGAGTTCGTCAGCGCGCTCAGCTAAAGTTTTGAGAGCCGGCCAATCATGGCCGAGCTGTTGGGCCGGCGGTAGTTGATCACCACTTGGCAATTCAATATCAGCCTTTTCCGGCGGACTGAAATTTGTTAGTTCAAGTTTTAATATCGCGCCTTTGACGGCGGTAGAAATTTGCGGATTGCTGCTAATTAGAATTTTGCCGATTTTAGTTTCGACCAGCATTTCGCCATTTGGTTTGGCATCAAGCACCCGCGCATTCATCTGGATATTGCCATTGGATAATGGGCGCAGGGTGGGGGTGAAATTATCGGCCTGTTCTTGCAATTTTACCTGGGGAGCATTTGGCTCATCAGCAGATTCTTTTAGGGCTTGTTGTTCTGGCTGCATCCAATCTTGCTTGGCAAGGGTTTTATTTTCAGTTTGCACCTGCTGATTTGGATTTTGCGGCGGTTGGGCAATGCTGGTGATTTTTGCATTTACTTGCGTGCCGGGTTTGATTTCTTCAGGTATAGAATCGGCAAGTTTGGCTGAATCACCTTCATCAAATGGCAGATTCGCTTTTAGATTTTGAACAGCTTCGGGCGCTAGAGTGATGATAATTCCCTTAACGGCAGTGGTTTGCGGCGAGGTGAGAGTTACCGTATCAGTTTTATAAACCTGCGCGGGTTGCGCCTGGTTTGGCTGAGGAGCAGGTGGTTCGGCAGGTTTTGTGCTGCTGTTGGAATTTAATATCGAAACAAGTTTCAGCGGTACGCTGCCGTTCTGATTTTGCTGGAATTGGTTTTGCGAATTCTGGTTTTGGTCTTTTGGTGGATTTTGTTGCAACTGGTTTGATAAAGCTTGCGGCTGCGAAGCTGGAGTTTTGCCATCAACGCTTAAAAGCTGCACGGCCAAATTGCTGCTGATATTATCAATTTTCAAAGTCACCAGCGCATCTTTTGCTAAAGCAATTGGGCTTGAGAGAACCAGATCACTGCCAGCAAGGCGCACGATTAAGTTACCGTTTTTGTCATTACCGGCCACTTGGCCGACCGTGATCCCCAAAGGAATTTGGTTGATGGCTTGAGTTTGTTGCTGCTGAACTTGTGGCGCATTATTCTGCGTACCTTGATTAAGCGCAGCTTGCGGGGCAGGTTGCGGCGGCGGGATAGTGACTGGCGGTATAATAGGCACGTCCATGTATTTGATTTTATTCATAAAGTCTTAAGATTTTATGAACTTTATAAATGTTTAAAGGCAGCGCTCGGGCGCTACTTTAAACTACCGCTCTGCGGGCTGACGGCTCCGGTTCTTAAACCACGCCAAAGTTGATGCTATGGATCCTGACCAGCGGGAAGGCAAGCCCATTGAGGGCGGGGGCTGCGCGCCGAGCGCAAATTAGTATTCCTATCGAGCCATTAGCTTTACGGCCAATGCGGCGATATCGGCGGCGGCCATCGATTTGGAGTTTTTAAGGAGAATTGGCGTTTGCGAACGTATAGCTTCCTTAACTTTCGGATCACGGCGAACAATTCCCGCCAGGCGCGGTGAAAATTTCAAAAAGCTCTCGCAAGCATTTTTAATGGCGCCAAAAGTTTTTAAACCTTCGCGCTGATTTTCAGCCATGTTTACAATAATTTGGATATCCGCATCTTGATTTTGCATGCGGAGAATTTTGATAAATGCATAAGCATCGGTAAGCGAAGTCGGCTCATCGGTAATGACAATTAAACAGCGGCTGGCAAGTTGGGCCATGGCTTGCACTTGTTGTTCAATACCCGCGCCGAGATCAAGCAGCACGAGATCATAAGTTTTGGCGAGCGCATCAAGTTCCCGGCTAAGTGAATTGATTTTATCGACCGATAAATTGGCAAGTGACCCGCTGCCCGAACGACCGGCGATGATATCAAAATTGCCTTCATCATAATGGGTTACGGCTTGGGCCAAAGTAGCTTTGCCGGTGAAAACATCGCTTAAATCAACTGCCGGTGAAAGGCCGAGTTGGACATCGACATTGGCCAGGCCAATATCACCATCAAATAATAATGCCTTGCGGCCAGAATTGGCGAAAATATGCGAAATCGTTGTGGAAACCCAGGTTTTGCCGACGCCGCCTTTGCCGGAGGCTATTGCTAATATATTGTCTTTGCTTTTCATATTACCATCATGGGGGGCAAGTATTAAGATTTCGTTAGCAGGGGAAAATATTTCCTGTGTTCTCAGAATTCGTCATCCTGCGGCTCGACCGCAGGATCTGGTTTCACAATCAAGAGATCCTATGGTCAAGCCATAGGATGACGTCAAGACTAGGGAGCCGTCAGCCCGCTGCATCCAGCGCTGTTACCAAACGCGAGCACCCGAGCGTTCGTTTGGTAACAATCATAATTTCGGAATTTGGCCGCCACTGTGTTTTATTTCCTTGTGAGTTTTGCTAATGGCAAGTTCGCGCTCTGCGGCTTCCAGCATAAATTCCCGCTTTTGATCGCGCTTTTTTTCTTTAATAGGTTTTGGCTTTAAACCGGATTTGAAACCATTATAAGGAATGCCGTGATTTAGCACGATTTGGCTTAAATATAAGCGCACTGCTTCGTGAATCTCAAGGCCGGTTTCGGCGAGAATATCTTCGATTTCGTTCAGTGTTTTAACCGGCATTGAAACGCGAATTGTGGATTTTTCATTATTTTCTTGCATAAGCTATTGTTTTTGTTTGATTTCGTTGAATTTTTGATGGCCATGCAGAGCCACTTCCCGTCATTTTCAAGACGCTAGAGAACGTTAGAAAGGCAGAAATTGGCTCTACATGAAAATTCTAGGCATGGGGGAAGCTAATAGTCAAATTAGGTGGGTATTTTTATTGTTACCAAACGAGCATTGCGCATGCTCGCGTTTGGTAACGCCGACGGATGCGTCGGGCTGACGGCTCTCTGTTCTTTAAATTTTATTATAAACGTCATCCTATGGCTTGACCATAGGATCTCCTGATTGTGAAACCAGATCCTGCGGTCGAGCCGCAGGACGACGTATTAAACCGAGCCCAAGCTTTCGATTCTGCGCACTGCCGCTATCAACATAGCCAAATCAAACTTATCGGATGACTGTTGCAACTCGGCGATCATTTTATCGTGGCGTTCCAGGTTGCCGGCGTTTTTCTCCGTCCAGGTGTCTAATGCGGTGTCGCATTTATCACCCTTACAGGCGCTGCTCGTAATTTCGCGAGCGATGCGGCGTTGTTGCTCAAAGAGTGAATCGATAAGGTTTTTAATTGCCAAACGCTGCCAGTAAGTATCGGCCGGCATTTCGAGCGCGGCAAGGCGCAGCCAGTTGAATGACAGGCGCTGGCCGAGTTGGAAATAAACTTTACCGACGATGTGCAGCGGCAGTTTGCTGGTGCGGGTGATGAGTGCTACGTCGCAGGCGGAAATCAGCGCGCGAAGTGATGACACTTTTTTGGCAAGTGCGAGCGGAACGTTTTTCTCGGTAAGTGCGGCTTCCTGTTTTTCGATTTGTTCGGAAACCAGTTCGTTTAACATGCTGGAAAGTTTGCTGGAGAATTCAGCAATATCGGTGGCATATTCCTTGATGGTTTTTTCCACATTGATTGGTAATGGCAAGTTGCGGAGGAACCACAAGGTTTGGCGCTCGATGAAACGGCCGATGGAGAGGAACATTTCATATTGAACTTTTGCTTCGACTTTGCCATCGAGGTTTTCAATCGCTTTCCATAAGTCGCGCAGTTTGAAGGCGTCGCGAGTTACGGTGTAAGCGCGGGCGATATCGCTCGCACTCATGCCAGTGTCTTTGATAATGGTTGAGAAGAATGTCGAACCGGCGCGGTTGACGATTGAGTTGGTGGCAAATGTCGCAATAATTTCGCGGCGGAGTTTGTGATCTTCCAACTCGGTTTTATATTTCTTTTGTAATTCGACCGGGAAATAGCGGTTCAAATCAATTTTGAAATATTCATCATCTGGCAGATCAGATTCGATGAGCTGGTTGTAGAGCCACATTTTGCTATATGCGAGCAGTACCGAAACTTCCGGACGGGTGAAGGAAAGTTTTAAAGATGTGCGGCGCAAGATTTCTTCATCACTTGGTAAGAATTCGATTTTGCGTTTTAGCAAACCGTCTTCTTCAAGTTTGCGCATGAGTGCGGCGCGAGCTTCGTTGCCAAGATATCCACGGGTTTCGGCAATCGAGATTGCCTGAGTTTGCAGGTAGTTATCGCGTAGCACCAGATCAGCGATTTCATCTGTCATTTTTACCAACAACTTGTTGCGGTTGGCAATGTTAAGTTTCTTTTTCTCGATCGCGGCTTGTAGAGGAATTTTGATGTTTACTTCATGATCGGAAGTGTCAACGCCAGCCGAGTTATCGATAGCGTCGGTGTTTAAGCGGCCACCGTTAAGTGCGTATTCGATGCGGCCGAGTTGGGTGAAACCTAAGTTGCCACCTTCACCAGCTACTTTGGCGCGGAGTTCTTTGCCGTTGATGCGCAAGTTGTCGTTGTTTTTATCACCGACATCGCGCGCAGTCTCTAGCTCAGCTTTTACATAAGTGCCGATGCCGCCGTTCCACAATAGATCAACTGGAGATTTTAGGATGGCGCGGATTAGCTCATCAGGGTTTAACTCATTTTCTTTAATGTCGAGCGCTTGTTTTACTTCCGGCGTTAGTTTGATTGATTTGTCGGAACGTTTGAAAATTCCGCCGCCTTTGGAGATGAGTTTTTTGTCGTAATCATCCCAGCCGGAGCGTGGGAGTTGGAACAGGCGGTCGCGTTCTTTGAAGCTTGATGCAGCATCAGGAGTTGGGTCGAGGAAGATGTGCATGTGGTTGAATGCGGCAACTAATTTGATGTGTTCGGAAAGCAGCATGCCATTGCCGAAAACGTCGCCGGACATATCACCCACGCCGACGCAGGTGAAATCTTGTGATTGCACATCAACGCCGATTTCGCGGAAGTGGCGTTGGACGGAAATCCATGCGCCTTTGGCGGTGATGCCCATTTTTTTGTGGTCGTAACCGGCGCTTCCGCCTGATGCGAATGCGTCGCCGAGCCAGAAGCCGTATTCTTCAGAAACGCTGTTGGCGATGTCTGAGAATGTTGCGGTGCCTTTATCGGCGGCAACTACGAGGTATGGATCATCCCCGTCACGGCGAGTGACATTTTGCGGTGGGGCGATTTTGCCTTTGACGATGTTATCAGTAACATCAAGCACACCGCGCAAGAAAGTTTTGTAGCATTCGATGCCTTGTTTCAATTTGGCGTCACGGTCATCCGGCACATGGCCTTTTACGATGAAGCCGCCTTTGGAACCGACTGGCACGATAACGGAATTTTTGACCATTTGCGCTTTCATGAGGCCCAAAATTTCGGTGCGGAAATCTTCAGACCGGTCTGACCAGCGGAGGCCACCGCGGGCAACCATGCCGCCGCGTAAGTGAATGCCTTCGACGAATGGAGCGTAGACGAAAACTTCATAGAGTGGGCGCGGCAATGGCAAGTCTGGCACTTTGCGCGAATCAAATTTGAAGGAAACGTATGATTTGTTGCTACCAACATCAGTAGTTTGGAAGAAATTGGTGCGAAGCGTGGCTTCAATAGTTTCACTCAAGCGGCGGATGGCGCGGTCTTCGTTTAGGTTAGAAACATTGGCTAAATCTTCATTGATTTCAGCAATAATATCTTCAGCTTTTAATTTGGTTTTCGGATCAAAATAAGAGTGGAACAAATCAACCAACCGGCTTGAGAGTTTGGCTTGGTTGACAAGCGCATCCATGAAGAAGTTGATGCCGAGGGCAAGACCTGCCTGGCGGAGATAACGAGTGTAAGCGCGGAGCAGCACGATATCGCGCCAAGGAAGGTTAGCAAAAATCACGAGCTTGTTGAGCTGGTCATTTTCGGCCTCAACTAAGATAACTTTTTTGAAGGCAGTTTCGAGCAGTTCTTTTATTTCTTCGAGATTAATCGGCTGTTTGTTCATCGGCTCAACTTCGAAATCTGAAATACCGACGCCGACTTCGCCACCGGCCGGTTCAACGAAGAATGGTTTTTCAGAAATTACGCGCAGGCCAAAGTTTTCGAGAATTGGGAGCACGTCAGAAAGTGCGATTGCGTCACCCGGGTTGAAGGTTTTTAGGTGGTAGCTATCAACTTCGCCATCTTCTTTTGATTGGTAGAATTCAACTTCGAGGCGATGCGCGTTTAGCGATTCTTCGATTTTGTTGATATCACTGATGGCGTGTTTTGAGCTGTAAATTGCGGTGTAATCTTTCGGGAAAGCATTTTCATATTTGGTGAAAAGCTGTTCGCCTTTGCGGTCACCAAATTTTTCGGCGAGAGTTGCCAAAAGTTCGTCTGACCATAAATTGGAAACTTCGGCGATTTTGGTGCGGAGTTCTTCAACATCATATTTGCCAATTTTGCTGTTTGGCTTGATGATAAGATGCAGGCGTGAGAGCGGTGAATCAGAAATTTGTGTATAATATTCGGTGACTTTGCCCTCGAGTGATTTTTCTAAAATGCGCTGGATGCGGAAGCGCAAATTCGTATCGAATTTCTCTTTCGGAACATAAATTAAGCAGGAAATGAAACGGTCAAAACGGTCATTGCGCATGTAGAGGCCGACGCGCGGGCGCTCCATTAATTCGAGAATGGAGAGGATATTTTTGAGGAGTTGGTCGGCATTGCTTTGGAAAATTTCGTCGCGTGGATATGAGTCTAAAATAAACTGGACGATTTTGGCTGAGTGGCCACCGCGGGCGAAACCGGATTTGCCTTGGACGTATTTTACTTTGCGGCGGATGATTGGGATTGTATTCGTCATCTGATAGTAAGCGCTGCTGGCAAAAAGGCCCAAGAAACGGCGCTCGCCGATGATTTTGCCATTACCATCAAATTTTTTGACGGCGATGTGGTCCATGTAAACGCTGCGATGAACGATTGCTTTATTATCGGATTTTGTAATCTGCAATAGGTCGCCATCGGCAGAAAGTTTTGCCTGTTCTTCCGGTGAAATATCTGTGAGTTGCGCAGCTTCAGGGCGAGAAACGCCGAGGTTAGAATCTTCTATAAGTTTTAGCTTTTTGCTTTTTGGCGAAATTTCATATTCGCTGTAGCCTAAGAATGTGAAGTGATCATCAGCCAGCCATTTTAGGAAATCAGTAGTTTCATCAACTTCATCATTAGGGAAGCTGCTTTGGGCAAGATGCATTGATTTGACGGTTTCATCAACTTTGACCAGCATCGAGCGCCAGTCGTCAACGGCCAAGTAAAGTGCGCGGAGAACGGCTTCGAGGTTTTTCTTGAGTGAATCAATAGCGACTTGGTGTTCGATATAGCTGATTTTTAAATAGATGAGAGATTCAGCCTTGCCGTGTTTAGAATCAAACTCGGTAAATTTGCCGCTTTTATCGCGGTTTACTTTTAGAACCGGGTGGTAAATTTCATAAATTTTGTAACCAAGACGGCTGACTTCGGCGATGACAGAATCAACCAAAAAAGTTTTATCGTCGTTCAAGACTTTTAAAATTGTGCGCGGTTTTAGATCTTTGCCTTGTGGCGGATCAATTTCAATTTTCGGTTCATGAGGTTTGCGCTTTTCAAAAAATTTGAAAGCATTTTCAGTTTTAGCGAGAAGTTCATCGCGGGATTGGTATTTCAACTCATCTTCAAAAGCATAAGAATAAAAATTCTGGGTGAATTGTTCCAACGGCGAAATGTTTTTTCCTTGAGATTTCTTATTGGTCGTAGAGGTTTTTGTGGTAGTCTTGTTCATATGCGTGTTTTGAGCTGAGTTTTTGGTCATAGCGTATGGAATTTTCAAGGAGTTATTTTGGCTGACATTAATAGATTAACACATATTGCAAAGCAAGCGGGAAAGATAATTATGGGCTATTACAAGGGCGAATTTGGGGCCACTGTAAAAGCTGATGATTCACCCGTAACATTGGCGGATATGGCGGCGAATGACTATATTGTGGCGGAGCTCAAAGCGCATTTCCCTGATATTCCAATAGTTTCGGAGGAAGGGGCGAAAGACCGCCAGACTTCCGGCACCTTCTTTTTGGTTGATCCGCTGGATGGGACGAAGGGGTTTATTCGTGGGAGTGGTGAGTTTACGGTAAATATTGGCTTGGTTAAGGATTTTAAAGCGATGGCCGGGGTGATTTATGTTCCGGTGAGTGGTGATGAATATTGGGGCGACGGCAAAAAGGCATTTAAGAATGGGAAGGAAATTCGCTGCCGTCATATGCCGGATGATGGAGTGGTGATTGTGGGCAGCCGCAACCATATGGATGATGAGACGAAACATTATATTGAAAGCCAGAAATCAAAATTTAAAGATTTGAAATTAGTGGCTGCGGCAAGTTCGCTGAAGTTTTGTTTAATTGCGGAAGGTGCGGCCGATATTTACCCGCGTTTTGGCCGGACGATGGAATGGGACACGGCGGCAGGCCAGGCAATTTTGCAAAGTGCTGGTGGTAGCGTTGTAACGCCGGAAGGTGCGCCGTTTACTTATGGGAAGAACCAGATTTTTGAAAACGGGGCGTTTGTGGCGCGTGGTTTAAGCCAATCTTAATAGTTAAGTTCTAGAATTTTATAATGGAATTAGAATTTAATCTTGGTCCTAATGGTAATCTGGGGAAAGAAGCTCAGGAGTTTTGGCAAAAGACTTTTCCAAATCACGAGCCGCAAGAAATTTATCAGATATTGAAAAGGGGAATGCCGCCGTATGATAAAAAAGAAGAAGTAACATTTTCTGTTTCTGATGATTCATTCAAAATAAAAATGAATTTTTATTGCAATGGAGCTCACTAATCATATTTTGTATTTAATTTTACGAATGGTAATAGTTATTTTTCTGATACTGCAGTTTATTTTAAGAAGACCACAGGCTCGGCCACGCAACTTTTGGCTAATATGAATGAAATTTATGAGGCGCTTGATATTGATACGGTTACAGTAGGTGCATGTGAAGTTGGCAGTTATGCGTGGCTAAAATTAGGTTTTGTGCCAGGTGATATTGAATCATTCAAAGAACGTGTAATAGTGAATATGGATGCTAATTTAGTAAGCCCGTGGGATAGGGAAATTGTGCTGGGGATTTTGCAATCTTCTGATCCAAAAATTGCCTGGGTGATTGCAGATTTAGAAAGTTTTATCTCTGAACCGGGCTCTTTAAAACTTGGGCAATTGCTTACTATAGGCACTAATTGGGGTGGTAAACTAGATCGGAAAGACCCAGAAAGTATGGAAAGATTCAATGCATATTGCCAGGAAAAATTAGCGGAGAAAGGGTTGGCCTAGTCATTTAAATAGTTAATTAATAAAGTAACTAATTATTAACTTTATCCGGCCAATATTATTTAATGAGAGACGATGATATTTTATTAACCCCGCAAGGCATTACAGGGCATAAATCAGATATTTTTTGGCAACGTTTTTTCCCAGGTTGCGCGCCGCAAGAAATATATCAGATATTGAAAAGGGGAATGCCGCCGTGGGAGCCGTATGAGAAAATTGTATTATATGTAGATGCAGCTGGTTTTTTAACAATTCAGATAGATTTATTTCAGCAAAGAATTCAGCATTCTGATTTTTGTTTTAAAATTGGTGAAGGTGAGGCCAAGCTAATTGCAGGTTATGTATTTATAAATCAACAAAAGGCATCAGCAACCCAGATGTTGGTTAACATGGAAGATATATATGAAATGAAAGAAATCTCTACAGTTAGAGTAGCTTCTGAGGAAATTGGCAGTTATGCCTGGCTGAAATATGGCTTTGTGCCAGATACTGTTGAGTCATTCAGACCAGGTGTGATCAAAAATCTTGATCAATATGAACATTTTATTCCTAAAGAGGAAAGAGAGTTTGTAACAAGACTTTTGCAATCATGTAGTGATGATCCAAAAATCGCTTGGGCAATAGCTGATATGGATGGAATGACTAATGAACCAAAACCCAGAAAATATGGTCAGTTACTTATGATAGATACTAACTGGACCGGTAGTCGTGATAGATATGATGCTGATTCGATGGCGAGGTTTCATTCATATTGTAAAGGGAAATTGGCAGAGAGAGAAATATGAAACCGTTTGCAGAAGAATTGCTGGAAGAGGCAGAAAGACAAGAAAGGTTGAATCCGGCTGGGTTTGTGAAAAGTAGATTAATTTCGGCAAAAATTGCATTGAAGGCGGGAATTGAGCCGGAAGTTGTGGCGAGGGTTTTGAAATTGCGTCTAAGCCAGATTAAGAAACTTTTGGATAATTAACCCATCGCTTTGGCGGCAGGCCAGGCGATTTTGCAAAGTGCTGGTGGTTCAGTTGTGACGCCGGAGGGTGCGCCGTTTACTTATGGGAAGAACCAGATTTTTGAAAACGGGGCGTTTGTGGCGCGTGGTTTAAGCTAATTATTCTGTGGATGGAATTTCATCAATTTGCGCCAGGCTTCCCAGAAAGAATTATAATCTTTTGCCAGGTATGATTCATCAATGCATTTGCCGGAACTTGAAGGATAAGAGTTAGAATATTTATTATCTAATGTTTTGTCAGCATAGACAATTTTTATGCTGCAACCACCACCATCAAATATTTGTCTTGAGCAAGATTTTGGCCAATTCCAGACGTTAATTTTATCCAGACTATTTCTAAAATCCTGCCATTCGACATAAGTAATGTCGGTGACTGTTTTATTGGTTGGTTGCGAATATGGAGATTGAATTATTTTTCCATTCTCTAATGTTGATTTAGTGGCCCCGCCAAATCCGCCACCACAAATAATTTCTAATGAAGTAGGAACAGGATTTACAGGTTTTTTACTGCAGCCGGTGGTGCATATAAGAAAGGTAGCGAAGATAATAACTGATGATTTTTTCATATCTTAGCCCATCGCCTTAGCGGCAGGTGCTGCGTGTTGCTGGCGTAGGCCTAATTCGTGGAGGGTTTTGTTGATCCACATGGCGGTTAGTTTCTCCTGCGCGCCGTTTTGTTTTAGGCGGTCGTTGAGGAAATTGAAATCAACAAAATCCAGTTTTTGGTCTTGGTTGAAGCAGCTGTAGACGAAGAATTCTTTGCCGGTTTCAGGGTCAACGTGGCGTTGCAGGCATTGGGCGCAGATTTCTTTCATCATGCATTGCATCGGTGAGTTGATTGAGCCGATGGCGATGTGGTTGTTTTTCAAATATGGTTTTAACTGGTTGTGGCGCGCAAAGCCGACGGCGGCCATCATGCGGTCACTGCCGATGACGACGACATGTTCGACGTCTTGGGTTTTGATTATTGTGTCGCCGAGTTTACCGGTGGCGTAAGCTTCGATTGCTTGGACGATGTTGCCGGTGAAGAAGCGGTCGTTCTTGCGGTTGGGGTGGAAATCAGCGGCTTCGTCGCAGGCCCAGATTACGACATCTGATGCGGCTTCGATTTCTTCGATTTTGTAGCGGTCGCTTGGTTTTTTGTAGCCGGCGAAATAGAGAACTTTGCAACCGTTTTCGCGCATGGCTTTGCCGATGGAGAATAATACGGCATTGCCTAATCCGCCGCCGACCAACATGACGGTTTCATTTTTCGGGATTTCAGTTGGTGTGCCGGTTGGGCCCATGAGCACTACTGGTTCGCCTTTCTTGAGGTGGGCGCAGAGGTCGCTGCTGCCGCCCATTTCTAAGACGATGGTGGACATGAGGCCTTTTTCTTTATCAACCCAGGCGCCAGTAAGCGCTAGGCCTTCCATTGCTAAGGTAGTTTCGAGTTCCGAGTTTCGGGTTTCGAGTTTTGGAGCGAAAGCTTCGTAATTTTGTAATCTGTAGAATTGGCCGGGTTGGAAGTTTTGCGCGGCAAGCGGTGCGTGGACGATTACTTCGATGATTGTGGGCGTTAGGCGCACGACATCGTGGACTTTGGCGCGAAGCAGGTGGTTGAAATTTGTGTTGATGTTTTTCGGTTTGGCTTTGGCGAGGATGCGGCTGACGACCGGGTAGCCTTGTTTGGCGCTGCCCATGGCTTTTACTACGTTGCCGGCATAATCAGGGTGTAAATCGCCGAAGAAGCTGATGGCTTTGCCAGACTGGTCTATATTCATCAGGACATTGGCCTTGGATGGTTTGGAAATCCATTCTGGTTTTTTGATTTCGCCATTCTCATCGATCATGCGGAAATATTTGCCATCGAGTTCGAAATGTTCCGGCTCTTCGCGGGCGGCAATGGTGTTTGGGCTGGTGCCGGCGGCCATTAATATGGTGCGGGCGGGGATGATTTTTTCTTCGGTGCCGATTTTGACGCGGAGCTTTTCAGCATGGCCGAATTTGTCGAGGATGACTTCAACCGGAGTTGCATCGCCGAGGAAGTTGATGCCTTCCTGGAAGGCGAGTTCGACTTCTTCGTGGTTTAGGCGATAGCTTGGCGCGTCTTGGAGATTTTTGCGGTAAGCCAAAGTTACGCCGCCCCATTCGTTTAAAAGTTTCTGAGTTTCGTGTTTTGAGTTTCGGAGTTGTTTGGCGTGAGAAATAAATTCTTCGGCGACCAGTTTTTCTTCTTCGTTTAATTTGGCGAAATATTTTTCGCGGCCGATGGCTTCAACTCTCGTCAGGAATTTTTCTACTTGGATAGGGTAATAGGCCATGGATTCAGTCGCTGAGTCGACTGCGGTGAGGCCGCCGCCGATTACTACTACGGGGAGGCGCACGGTGAGGTTGGCGATGCTGTCTTTTTTGGCGGCACCTGTGAGTTGGAGGGCCATGAGGAAATCACTGGCGGTGCGTACGCCGCGGGCGAGGCCGTTTTTCATGTCAACGACGGTTGGTTTTCCGGCGCCCATAGCGAGAGCGATGTGGTCGAATCCTAAGTCGAAGGCTTGGCTGTAAGTGATGTTGCTGCCGAATCTGACGCCGCCGATCATGGTGAATTGGGCGCGGCGTTCGAGGAGGAGGCGGATGATTTTTAGGAAGTTTTTATCCCAGCGGACGGTGATGCCATATTCGGCGACGCCGCCGAAACCGGCGAGTGTGCGTTCGGAGAGGTTTTCTTTTATTTCGTTGATGTCTTTTATTGGTTTGAATGGTGTGCGTGAGCCATCGGATTTTACGCCGGAATATTGTTCCGCTACAGGTTCGATTTTTAAGCCGTCGATGCCGACGACTGTGTGGCCGTCATTCATTAAATGATGGGCCAGCGTAAATCCGGCGGGGCCTAAGCCGGCGACCAATACTTTATAGCCGGTGTCGGGTTTTGGTAATGGGCGTGCGAGATTTAATGGGTTCCAGCGGGTTAATAGCGAATAGATTTCGAAGCCCCATGGGAGGTTGAGCACGTCTTTAAGCGAACGGGTTTCGACTTGCGGGATATCGACCGGGGATTGTTTTTGGTAGATGCAGCTCTTCATGCAATCATTGCAAATCCGGTGGCCGGTGCCGGCGCACATTGGGTTATCGACGGTGACAATTCCGAGCGCGCCGATGGTGAAGCCTTGCGCTTTGACCATGTTCATTTCGGAGATTTTTTCTTCTAATGGGCAGCCAGCGAGGTTGACATTGGTTGGCGATTTTTTGACAATTTTAACTGGCTCTTTCGCTTCCCACATGCCTTTGGAGCATTGGTCTTTGCCTTGATTGTGGCAGTAGATGCAGTAATTGGCCTGGTCGAGGGCGTAGGTTAGTGAGCCGCCTTGGTCGGTCAGTGCAAAGCCATCGCGGGCGCGCCATTCGTGTTCGGGCAGGCGCTGCATGGTGACGCCGTTGAACTGGATGGTTTCCATCGGCACGAGATTAGTGAAATCTAGTTTTTTTGGTTTTTTGAAAATGGTTGAGTGTTTTACGATGTGCTCGTTATTGCTCGCCCAATTGGCGTATTTGGCGGCGATGGTTTGTTTTTCGATGTCACCCGCGTCCATCCATTTTATAATATGGCGTGATAATTCCAGCTCCCAGTCATCCCAGCGTAGGCTGGGATCCAGCTGTGGAGTTTGCGACCCTGGATTCCCGCCTTCGCGGGAATGACAAAGCTGGAGGAGTTGTTGCTGTAATTCTTCCCCATTTAATTCCGGCAGCTCGGCCGGTTTAGAAAACTTAGCCGCGGCGCGTTGGACGAAGAGGCGTTTTGCGGTGAAGAGATCGCCGAGTTCGTTGTGTGCGAATTGGAGTTTGGTGACGGCTTCGCGGATGTTGAAAAGCTCACTGATGAAATCTTCGAGGATTGGCGCGATGGCGATTAGGAGGTTGGATTCGTCTTTCTTTTCCAAGCTTTCAGGGTTGGTGCGGGCGGCAACGAATTTATTGTGGAGTTCGATGTTGGCGGCTTCCAAAAATTTTACGAATGCGGCATCAACCTTCGCTAGCCCGTCGCGGGCGTAGAGATCTTGGAATTGCAGGTTGTGAGAGAGGTTTAGGTTGGTCATTATGTTTCTATTATTCCAGATAGTCTAATTATTTTGAGAGTAAGTAGGATAACAAATAGTCCTGCCAAAATATAGTATGTGTTAATATGTTGATTAATATCCTCTTTGATAAAAGCCCGATTAGGATTGTTCTTATCGTAAGTTATAATAATTTCATCTCCAGCTTTGGCTTTTCTATATTTCCAATTGAATATAGAAATTGGCATTTCATAGCGATTATTTTTTTTCATCCACAAAGTAATACGAAATTTTGCAGAAAACGCTGTTTCCACTTAATGTTTCGCAAAGTTTTTTATCAATGAAAGTTCCTTTAACAATGCAGCCGTTAGTTTTCAAATTTTTTATTCTGCCTAATTCTTTCAGAACTCTAAATAAGATGATTATCACGCAGAGCAGCATGAAATAATCGATCGCGGTATCGAATGTGAATTGAGTATGCGTCATATATCCGCCCCTCCGAAATCAGCCGCTTCGCGGATTGGTTTAACGAAGTTTTCGTCAACATAAGTCATCAAAATTTCGATGCTGCGGTCGAGTGAAGTGGTGGCGGTGTCGATGGTGAGATCAGCATTTTCCGGCTCTTCGTAAACATCATCAACCCCAGTGAAGTTTTTGATTTCACCTTTGCGGGCTTTTTTGTAGAGGCCTTTCGGGTCACGCGCTTCGACGGTTTTTAAATCAGCCTTGATGTAAACCGAGTGGAAGTTTTCTGGCGCGATTGATCTCGCGTGGTCGCGCTCTTTTTTATATGGGCTGATGAAACTGGTGATAACTATTGTGCCGGAATCCGCGAATAAATTTGCAACTTTAAGCCCTGGCGGACGTTGTCGCCATCTAACACATAAACGTTCAAACCTTTGCGGTAGAGGCGGGTCATCAGTTCATTGGCGAGTGTGGATTTGCCGGAACCGGAAAGACCAGAGAACCACATTACGCCGCCGCGGTGGCCGTTGACTAGTTCGCGCTCTTTGCGGGTGATTTTGAAATCTACCGATTTGATGTTTTCAGATTTGATGTCGGTGTCTTTGCGTTGGTCAGCGAAACCTTGAGTGTCGATAATGCCGCCGCCGGAAACGTCGTAACCATCGAGCAGCATGAAGCGGCCCATGTGCTGATTGTTGGTGAAATCATCAACGCTCATCAATGTGCGGCTGCGAAGGATTACTTCGCCAACGCCTAAGCGTTCAAGTTTTTTGCTGTCAGAATGTGCAAGGTCTGATGTGTCGATAATTTTTTCGACTTTTTTAACTTCGACTTGGTACTCGGCAGTGGCGAGTTTTAGTTTGTATTTTTTGCCTTCTTCAAGCGCGCGGTCATGCAGCCAGAAGAGTTTGGCGCGAAGAATGTTTGTAAGTTTTGGGGCATCTTCGATGTGGCTGGCGACTTGGCCGCGTTCGACGAAAATTTGTCTTTCTAATGTGATGCCGACGGACATTCCGGCGCTTACTTGCGTTTGCGCAGGTGAATTCCAGTTCTCGATAGATTTTACGGTTTCAACGCGATTGCTTGGGTTGAAGATTACTTTATCGCCGATTTTCAAAGTGCCGGATTCGATGCGGCCGACGATGATGCGGCGTTCGTCGAATTTGTAGACGTCCTGCACCGGGAAACGGAGCGGCAGTTCAGTTGGGGCTGGCAAGAGTTGGAATTGGTCAAGCGCTTCGGTGATGGCCGGGCCTTTGTACCACTTCATGTTTTCGGATTTTTTGGTGATGTTGTCACCCTCGCGAGCGGCGATTGGGATGATGAATTTCGGTT
>JABDBO010000002.1:8036-50784 GCA_013288575.1 Alphaproteobacteria bacterium | reverse complement strand
CATAATAAAAAAAGTAGTTTTAAATAATTTTTTAGCATAATTTGGCGAATAAGCTGCAATCCTAGAAAACTCAAAGATTCAGAGGGTTGCAAAGCTGCAACAATTACATAATCTTGGATGAAAAAGCCTAAGCAAATTTGGGAATTATATATAATTGAATGTAAGGACGGCAGTTTTTACACAGGAATTACAATTGATGTAAAACGCCGATTAACTCTGCATGAAACTGGCAAAGGCGCAAAATATACACGCGGCAGAGCACCATTGAAATTGGTTTATAGAAAGAGCTTTAAAAGCAAAAGCGCGGCCCTTGTTCGCGAAGCTAAAATAAAATCTATGACCAAAGCTGAAAAGGTTGAGCTGGTAAAAAGTTGGCTAAAAGCTGAGGCACAATCACTATAGAGTAATAATTTGAAATCAGTTATAGAGTTTGCATGTGGAAATATGCTTCTCTTTTGCTCATGTTTATTGTTATTACAGCATGTAGCTCATTCAATAAAACTTGCGATTCTGTAACCAACCGTGATGAAAAATCCGCCGATGTTGTTTATATAATTAGCCGCGGATGGCATACTGATATAGCCATTCCCGTTAAAGAGCTCGGCAAAGATTTAGCGTTTTATGCAAAAATTTATCCTGGCGCGAAGGTGATAATATTCGGTTACGGCAAGAAGACATTCGTCACTGCCCCGCCGCAAACTATCAGCGAATATATACTCGGACCCGTTCCCGGCCCGGCTGTAATTCATACAATTGGAATTCGCGCAACACCGCTTGAAGCCTACCCACCTGAAGATACTATTGCAATTAATTTGCCACCAGGTGGTGCTGCGGCTTTATCTAAATTTATTAGCGATGATTTGGCAAGAGATGCAGAGAATAAACCACGCGTTGTTGCTAAGAGCACTGACCCAGCGGGATTATTTTATGCAGCAATTAGTGAATATAATTTGCTCCACACATGCAATACATGGGCAATTGATGCGCTGCATAGTGCAGGATTAAATATATCAAGTGACGGCGTAATTTTTTCTGGCCAAGCGCTTGAAAGAATAAATGACCTCACCAAAAAACAATGCTTAAACCAACCAATAATTAGTGACTGACTGAAACTGAGCTATCTGGCGGAACAACTACGGTTGTATCTTTTGGTGGTGTTGAACCGCTGCTGCTGGCCGAACTGCAGGCGGCAACAGAAAGTAAAGCTATAGCGCAGAGAATTTTGGATAAATTAGTCATTTGAACCCCTTGAATTTGATTATTCTATAGGGTAACGCTTATTACGTAAAAAACCTATGCGGTTCGGCTGTTAGGTTTATAAAGCTGAGATTGGGGAATATATATGCGAAGGGTGGTGCCGACTGAGGGACTCGAACCCCCGACCCACTGATTACAAATCAGTAGCTCTACCAACTGAGCTAAGTCGGCGACACAAGACAGTTTCCGCCTTATAGACATGAAATTCTGTAGTTTCAACAAAAAATATTTAAACGGGCAATTTATGTTAGTTTTAATGTGATTCATCGAATTTTTATAAAAACTAAGAAGAGAAGTCTTTTTAATACAATGAGTAATTAGCAAAAAGTCTTTAATTTTTGAATACTAACCGTTAATTTTTTATTGACTTAGCTTAGCCCAATTTGGTAATCAATTATTACCAATAAGTAATAAAGAGATATTAAGAAAGCTAAATAGTTAATCTAATTAATAACTTAGGAATAATTCTATGTGCGGAAAAGGTGAAGTAGTTACTTTTGAAAAAAGCTACAATACAACTAAAAAGACTTTAGAACTTTTAGAGCACTTGCAAGAGCGCGGCGGCCTCGAGGCTGACCGCCAAACAAGCCATGGTATAGGCGTTTCATTTGACCATCCTTTAAAATTTTATCGTGAAGTATTAGGAAATAAAGGAATTAACTTTGAACAAGATGAATTTGCTGTAGGCAGCTTTACCTTGCCCAAAGCTCCAGAAGCAAGAGCAAAAGCTCTCAAAATTATTAAAGAGACTTTGTGCGAAAGATTGAATATTACCGAACAAGATCTCATTGAACGCGTTCCTCCAACCGATAATAGTGATTTAAGCAATTTGGCGAAATTTTATGAGCCAGATTATCTTCAAGTGTTTTTTAACCGCCCTGCCGGTATAGACGCAAAAGTATTTGAAGATAAATTAATGGAATGCTTTATTGAGCTTACTGTTAAAGGTGTGGCTGCGAATAATGACGGAGATTTACGAGACTTTGGCGTATGTTCGCTTAGCACAAAAATGCTTACTATGAAAGGTATTGCGCGCCCTGACCAAGTTATTCAATATTTCCAAGATTTTCAAAACCCAGCATTTGAAACTTCAACAGGAAGATGCCAGCACCGGAAAAAAACCAATTCGCCAGTTGCAGCACCTAATTCTCACCCTTATTACGCAGTTTCACATAATGGTGAAGTTAATTCCATAGAAGCTATTCGCAAGATCTTAGAAATGATTTTGAAAGAAATTCATGGAGTTGATATCAAAATACCGGAAACGTTTTCTGATACCCGCATTGTTGATATGTGGCTAGTTCTTCGCGCATCACAAGGCCAAGATATGTTAGCCGAAGTTACTAAATTATTCCGCCCTGCTTGGTGGAGCGACAAAAAAATTACAGGCGAAGTACGCGAAGCATTCAGCTATTGGGATAAAACAATGCCTCCTGCTGTAGGCCCAGCTTTTATCACTGTTCATGATGCTAAAAACGATAGATATATATTTATCAATGATCACTCTGGTGACCGCGATTCAATTTTTGAAATTTATAAAGATAGCTCTACAGGAAAAATAACTATTGTGGCGGCTTCAGAAGGCGGCACCATTCCTAGCATTCGCCGCACTCTTGTTAGTCGTATTCCGCAACTTGAAGCTGGCGAAGTAATGACTGTTTGCTGCAAAACTGGCGAGATTAAAAGAGGACTTCCTCTTTTGGAAGAAATTGTAGCCGAACAAGCAAGACACCAAGGTAAGTCATTTACTGAATTAAATGCCGAACATACCATAAAGCTTAATTCGAAGCCAGAATATGCGGCCTTGGAAGAAGGTAATTTCAGCGTCCACGATCAAATGAGAGCATTAGGTATCGATGGATCATTACTTGACCATATAGTATTGCCAGCTTTAAACGCAGGAAAAGATACTGTTGGCGCGATGAACCCAGTAAAGGCCAACCCAGCTACATCATTAATCCCATATACAGTAATCGAACATGCCAAAAATGATGCCGCGCAAGTAACTAACCGTGCGGGTGATCCTAATAATGAACCTCACTTATTTACAACTATAAGCTACTCTGGCCCTAATCCTTTAAAGAAACCAGAGGCCAATATAGTTGAAAATACGGGTGTTATGATCCCTGGCAGCCTTGCTCAAATGTACAAACATCCAAAGCTTCAAGGAAAAATTGCTACACTCGATGCAACTTTTGACCCTAGATTGGGTGAAGAAGGAATTAGAGCATCGCTTGAAGATCTTAAAAGGCAGGCGCTTGAAGCTGTCAGAGGCGGAGCCGAACATATCGTTGTTACTGATAGATTTGTTGATACATTTAAAGCTGCGCATGATCTAAACATCATCGGCGGCCTTATTAACGCGCATCTTAAAAAGAATAATGCCCGCCTTGATACCGGCCTTATTAAAGATTCTGGGGATGATATGCATCCGTTCCACTCATACTTCGCAATCAGTTGCGGTTATGACATGGTTAATCCGAGAATGCTTTATGAATTAGCGCATCAACGTGGCGGTCAATCGGCCTTAGAAAGCGCATATAAATATATGGATGGTGGACTCAAGGCTGAGTTAGCAAAACCTGGTCTTTATCAGACACGTGCTGCCGTCGCTGCTGGAAAATTCTATTTTGACAGTATTGATATGACAGACCCAGTTCTTCAAGAAGCATTTCCTGGTGCTCTATCACCAGGTGGCGGAAATGGCTTTTCCACATTATATGAAAATAGGTTAGCATTCCACTTCGCTGCCGTGGCCAACAAAAATCCGGAAGCACTTAATGAAATAAGAGGACTTTTATCTGAGCATGCCGATCCTTACTCATTCTGGCCGACAGTTAAAACTCTAACGCAGACCGTTCTCGCCTTAACATATGAAAGTGCGAAAAATATGGGATTGCCGGCAACGGAATTTAATCTGATGCATACAGGCACAGATGCTTCAAAAGTTGGTGGTGAAGATAGATATTGGAATAAACATATAGGCGAATATCACCGAGCTGCAACGAAAAGCGATGATGATGATAAAGCGTTATCGGCAAGACTTCTTGACTTATTATCCTCGCACCGCGATGCAAGTAATGATGAGGCATTTGTCGCAAAAATTGATATGCCTGAAAGCAGAGCTAAACATCAATATAAAGATTATGCAGCTTATTTCTTACAAAACCCTATTTATTTATTGTCTATTGACCAAAGAAACATTCGTTTGCGCGAATGTATGGCCTTATTACGGAAAGGACAAGGTGATGAAGAGGCTTTAAAGAAAGAAATAAAAACTTTGAGATTTATCAGAAGCCCTAATTTAACACCGCAAGAAAGGCTGCTTGTTGATGCTCTGCGTAACTTTGTTCATAAGAGCATTACTATTACAGAAGCTGATAGAACTAAATTCCTTGAAAAAGTACCTGATTATCAGAAAGTTATCGCCAATTATTTAATTGATCATCCTAAAGAACTTTGGTGTTTAGATGCTCGTTATAAAAAGACCATTCCAAAGGATGAACTTTATAATGGTAATGGAGTATATTCAGAAGCATTCATTAACTTGCACGAAGTTCCTCCTCATTTAAGACAGATAGAAATAGCGGACCGTAAACACCGCACTGAAGAAAGGCCGATGAGACATGAAGACGCTTTGATATTGTCTTCGTCGCGTCCACCACTCACTTATGCTCAATTAGGCACTACTACAGCGAAATATTTAATGAAGAACCACTCGACTGCTCACATGAGCGAGGGCGCTATAACTCCACAGGCTCATAGAGAATTGGCTCTCATAGCCAAAACCATATCTACATCACATGGTTTAGGTGAAGGCGGGTTATCACGTCAGCGAAAAGTTGGCGGCTTAGAACCAGATGCGGGTTCTAATTCGGTGCAAATTGCTTCTGGTAAACATGGTATGGATGTAAGCTCTATACTGGCTTTCACGGAAACTGAAAATCTTCGCCCTATAACAGATGAAGAATTAGAAGAAATAAAAGCTGGGCTTTCAGAATCAACCAAACAATTAATGGAAGAGAACGACGCCACACTTGTAATGGGCCATGACGGCAGACCTAAATTAGTTATCTGTATCAAAGGTTCTCAAGGTGCAAAAGATGGCGAAGGCGGACAATTACCTGGTGACAAAGTAACAGGTTCAGTTGCACAAAACAGAGGCGGTATGATAGGTGGAGAGCTTGTTAGCCCGCCAACTCAGGCAACTTTCTTCTCGATTGAAAATATCAAGAAAACTGTAACGGCTCTGAATTTTGACCTTAGAAAAATCATCAAAAAAGGCGGAAAGTATGAGCTTACCAACCCTGATAAAGGAATTGTGATAGAATATAAAATTGTTGCTAACCCTAGATTAACTGGAAGCGTCGCAGTTGCACTAGCTGAATCTGGTGTAACTAACATAGTAATTGGTGACGGCACCGGTGGCACAGCTGCTGCTAAGAAAGGATCTATTCGCCATACTGGCGGTAATGCACTTCTTGGCTGCTTAGAAGCTCACAAAGCCTTATTGCAAATGGGTCGACGAGATGACGTACGGCTAATTATTAGCGGTGGTACAATGAACCGAACAGATGGAGTAATTGGCCATGCATTCGGTGCTGATGCAATTGACATAGGTAAAAGAACACTTGAGCGAGCCAGCGGATGCGTTGCCGCGGCCTTGTGCAGTACAGATTGCCCTAAAAAAATTACCACTGATGGTGAAAATTTTGACGAATCACGTCGCCGTGGCGAACGCGAAGAGATTTTCTTTGTCCGCAGTATGTTAGATTGCGTCGCTGATCTAGGTTATGAAAACGTTGCCTGGGGAGAAAAAAACTCTATCTGCGGTATGGCTCATGAAGTGCTTAAGTTAAGATCACGACAAGAACTTCGTGCGATGGGTGTCAGAGCGAATTTTGAAGGTTCGTTGGATAAATTAATTTCAACTCCGGCACAAAGAAACCCACTTTACGAAAGAACTCCTGGCGTTTCTGTTTATACACCTCCGACAAAACCAGATAGTATAGTTATTGAGCAATTACCGGCTCTTGCGCAATATTTGGATACTGAATGGCAGAAAGAAAGACCGCACGTAGAGTTGGAAAGCCCAGATGGCCGTAAATTTTCTTATCCGATTAAAGCTGGCAAAACTTCCATACCTCAAGATCGCAAGATCATAATGAACTTGCCGGTTAACACTAACCATACAGCACCTGGTAATAATATTGCCGGTACAGTAAATATCAACTTCGGCAACCCGGCTTTAGGCGGACCAGACCATCATCGGAGCTATAAATTAGGAAAACCACCATTACCAGAAGCTTCAGTTATTGTGAGCTATGACGGGATTCCAGGACACCTCTCTGCAGCATTTGCTCCAGCAGGAGTTGTTCAGCACCTTGAGTTCGCAAATGACTTTGCCGGTATGTGTAATTCAGGCGGCGTATGCGTTATCACTCCACGCAATGATATGCCTTTAGACTATAAACCTGAAGACAACTTAATTGCCGCAAATGGTATAGGCCATGGCGCAAGCCGCGGCTTTATAATTGTGAATGGCGCTATAGGCAGACGTTGCTTCCAGCGCGCCCAGGCTAATTTACACTGGTTCGTTAACGGAAATATGCAAATGGCTGGCGGACAATTCGAAACTGGAGGAAGCGGTGTTTGGACCCCTACAGATATTGAAGCTTGCGGAAATAGCCTTTTCCATAACTTTACTACCCCTGGCTTTATAGCTGTTCACGACCCTCATCATAAACTGAGAAACGGCCAAGTTGATTGCCACTCTCCTATTATTACATTAGACGATCTCAACTCCAAACAAACAACTAGGCCTTTTGCGAAAGCATATCTTGCAGCAACTGATATACTTTTCAGTGAAGCAACTAGATATATCAATATGGTTACGCCAGATAGGCCACCTGAACGGATAATTGCTTTACACGAAGAATTGCGTCAACAACCTGATAACTTCGTCTTCGTAGTTTCAAAAGCTGTAGGAAGAGTTTTGAAAGAAGGCAAAGTTGAAGATATCTGCGCTATGCGTAAAGCAATTGCTGATTCAAGAAGAGGAACCGGCCCTAAAGACGTGGGCACTGCTGCATTCGCAGAAGCGACTTTGGAAATGTTAAGAGCAAATCAAGTATCAATGGCTGTATCATAGGATTTTTATGTCAGAGAACACAACTCAATCAGAAGTTACCACTTTCGGTGAATCTGTAACTTTTCCATTAACTGAAAAGCAGTATAATGATCTGTCTTGTATCAAAGCCGGGATTATTCCTGATGAAGCAAACCCAGGTAAGACGAGATATGTGGGTAAAAAAGATGCTTCTGTTCACTTCGGATATGATCAACCGAGCACTGAAGCACCTTTAGAGGAGTTGTTTGATCCTTCTGTACAAATGCATCCTAACTTTGACCCTACCAAACCACTAGCAGAGCAATCTGTAGATATGGTAAGGTTAGCAGTTTATGCAGCTACTTGCGCTTGCGGAGCTAGAACTTGCACACAACAGGCTGATATGGGCTGCGAACTTTCTCGTGATCCTGAAGCCATGCATATTATTGATCGGGCAATTACGCTAAAACAAACTGAAGTTGGCGGAGAAAAACGATATAGCCTTGAGCTCCAGTTACGCTCTACTGCTAATAAGCCAGATTCAGTTGAATATGCCTATAATGTTTTTACTAAAAACTCTCGTTTTCTCATTACTGCTAATATGTGCGCAGAAACTGCTGCATGCGTAATTGGTTGCACTTTCCATAAGCCGGATATGTCAGTTCCAGCAGCTTTACGTTCGTTAATTGCCGCTGCCGACCGCCAGGGCGTATTTGAATCTACCTTTGAAGCTTTATTAAAAATGTTAGCCAGGATGGTTGGTCTTGAGCGTGAATCATTCAAAAAAATCGAGCCTTCAAAACCTGAATCCGTAGCAGTTATAGGCGGAGGCCCTGGTGGCGGCCAAGCAGTAATTAAAGTTGCGGAAATGGGATATCATGCTCATCTTTTTGATATGCAAGATGGGTTTGGCGGAGCAGCTAATACTGCAATTACAGGCGATAAACACCCTATAGCAGATTTTCGAATTTATGGCGAATATATGAAAAATGTTGGTGTAAACACTCATTATAGAACAAAGGTTGGCACTAGCTTAACTCCAGAGCAAGCAGCTGCAGGAATAACATTGATCTCTGCGGATGAAATTTTAAGAAGATATGATGCTGTTATTCTTAACCCTGGTATTTATGACAGACACCATTCGAGGAAACTTGATGGAGTTGCGGGCGAAGAAGGCCGAGGCGTTATAACCGCGGAATATTTCTTGCTGCAAACTGAAACCTACATGCAGACATATGGTGAGATACAAAAAGCTGCTTTGTTAGAGGAACGTGCCAAAGGCGCCGAATTTAATGAAACAGAGTTTAGACGCTCGCATATGCAACAATATTTTGCTCAAAATCCATTTGTATTAAGAGTCGCTGATGAATCTTATACTTTGGACGAACTTGCAGATATGGAAATTTTTGTTACCGGCGTTGGTGATACTGGCCATGACGTGGTTCGCCGCCTCATGCAATTTTTATCATTAGGTGATCCGCAGAAATTTGATACGATAATTCACTGGATGGCTCGTAAATTAGATTCTGATAATGCACGCCCATGGGGAGATAACAATTTGTGGTATCCCAATGAGCAAAAACCCACTGTGCATATGATGCGTAAATTACAGGAAGATGGTAAACCTATCACTGATGAATATTTAACCTTCATTGCTGGCTTAGAACGTGACGGACAAGGAAATCTTACCGATATCACACTTGGCACGCGAGTTATTACTAATCCAACGGCAGCAAAAATAAATCCAGACATTGTAGAATATAAAACCGGTCCGGAAAGATCTGCTAATCTATCTGCAACAGGAAAAAAACCACTTGTTATTGCCGCGACTGGTTTTGATGTTAGAAGATTTGCATCATCTGAATTAGGTCAGGCTTTTGGTGTTGTAAATAATGCCGAAGGTTTCCCTGGCCAAAACTTCCACTCTCATTACAATACAGAATATGGCTGCCTCGTTCTTCTTGGCGGCAATGTGTGCCTTGGTTCACAAGATACCGTTGAAAAGAAAGACCTGGTTGTTAACGTTATGGCTGCTTCTACTGTAGCAGCGGATCATGCCAATAGATTTCTTGAAGCAGCTAGAGGCCAAGATCCCGAACAGAGAGCAGCTATTGCTGAAGTAAATTCAGCCAATATATTGACTTCTGAAGATGTATTTAGCCCGCATATGGACAGCGGCTTTGATCTCGCAAAAATTGCTAGGGGGAGAAAAGTTGGTGGCTGCGGTTGTGCTGTTGCTAAAGCTTAACTTGATTTAGACGAAAATCTAAAAGTTAATAAGAGTAACGCTTACGCTAATCTACTTCTTCTTACCCGCAACGATGCTTTTGGAAATGAGCTCTTTGGCTTCTTCCGGGCCAACCCATTTGGAAACTTTGACCCATTTGCCAACTTCGAGATCTTTATAATGCTCGAAGAAATGCGCCATTTGCTGGCACATGATTTCTGGCAAATCTTTGTAGGATTTTACGTTGCTGTAAAACGGGTGCAGTTTATCAATCGGCACAGCGATGATTTTTTCATCATGGCCCGATTCGTCTTCCATCATGATTGCGCCGATTGGGCGGCAAGCAATTACAGCACCCGGAATAATAGGGCGGCGGCCAACAACTAACACATCTGCCGGGTCGCCATCATCAGATAGCGTATGCGGAATAAAACCGTAATTGGCAGGGTAATGCATCGATGTGTGCAAGAAGCGGTCAACGAACATTGCGCCAGATGCTTTATCAAGCTCATATTTTATCGGCTCACCACCGATTGGGATTTCGATGATTACGTTTATTTCGTGCGGCGCATTTTTGCCAGTAGGAATTTTGCTGATATCCATTTTTATACCTTAAAAAAAATTTTGAAGGAATTACATAACGGAGCGAAAATGGTTTGTAAAGCCTAGAAAACAGGCGCATTTATGCGATTTGCTGAATATTATTGCCGCTTCGGCTCTTTGATGTATCTTCTAGTTAAATAACAGAGGGTTTTAGGTTATGGCAAAACATTCACTGAAAAAAGTCGCAATCGCCGGAATGATCGGCAATGGCCTGGAATGGTATGATTATGCACTCTATGGAAATTTTGCATCGCTCATTAGCCAATTATTTTTCCCGTCTGATAGTAAGTTTGTTTCGCTGCTCATAACTTTTGGCGTTTTCGCAATTGGTTTTGTGATGAGGCCACTCGGCGCAATTTTGTTTGGTTATGTTGGTGATAAATATGGCCGCAAGACCTCGCTGGCATTTTCAATTTTGATGATGGCAATTCCGACTTCTTTCATCGGTTTGCTGCCAACCTATTCGCAAATTGGCATTGCTGCGCCGATTCTCTTGACGCTTATCCGCCTGATGCAAGGTTTGGCGCTTGGCGGGGAATTTAGTGGCTCTATTACTTATGTAGTTGAACATGCGCCTGCTAAAAACCGAGTTTTTGTGGGAAGTTTATCGGTGATAAGCCTAGTGATGGGAATGTTGCTGGGCTCAGCAATTGCCACACTATTCGCCAATATTTTAGATAAAGAAAGTTTGGAAAGCTGGGGCTGGCGCGTGCCATTTATTCTCGGGTTTTTTATTGGAATTATTGGTTTGTATATCCGCTCAGCGCTTGATGAAAGCCCGGAATATGAGAATGCGAAACAGTTCAAACAGCTGGCGAATAAGCCGATTCGTGAATTGTTCAGCAAACATAAGGGCGGAATTATCTTGGCAAGCGGGCTTTATATGGCGGTGACGATTCCGTTTTATATGCTCTCGGTTTTCATGATTAGTTTCATGACGAAATTTTTGGGCTTTAGTTTAAGCGAAGCGATGACAATCAACAGCGTAAGTATGGTGACATTGCTGATTTTTCTACCAATCTCAGCCAAGCTTGCTGATAGATATGGCGTAAAATCAGTTCTACTGATTTCACTTTTAATGCTTGGTGTTTCAGCATTCCCGGCATTTTGGCTGATTACGCAAAAAGTTTTCATGCTTTCATTGCTCGGCCAGGTGTTTTTTGCAGGTGTATTATCATTTTACATTGCGCCAATCCCAACTGTACTGGTTGATATTTTCCCCACTAAAGTGCGTTATACGGGAATGGCAGTTGCCTGCAATTTATGTGCGGCATTATTCGGTGGCACGGCGCCAATTGTCGCTACCAAAATATTGCAAAAAACCGGGGATAATATGATGCTGGCAAGTTACATAGTTTTCAGCACGATTATCTCATTGATTTCATTATATTATTTGCGCGGCAAAAAAAAGTGATTTAAGAGCCTGTTAGGCAATAATTTCCCTTGGTTAAAGAAAACAATTTGCATAAAAGTTTATTAACTTTGATTTAATACTTTAGGCATATTCTAATAATATACGGGGAAATTATGAGGCTTTATGCAGTTTGAATGCTTTACAATTGATGATGTAGCCAATCTAAAAGAGAATCCTAGTGAAGACACAAAACTAGAGCTGATTCGCAAGCTACATCACAATTTTGGCCTTGAAAAACTCTCTCCTAATGAAAAAACCATAGCTGAAGAAATTATTCGCTGCTTAGCCGGAGATATCTCAGTACGCATTCGCCAAAGCATTGCTGTAAAATTCTGCGATAATGTCGCAATTCCGCACGAAGTCGCCGTAAAACTAGCCAATGATATGGAAGATATCGTCGCCATTCCTATCATTCAAAACAGCAGTTTATTAAGAGAAGCTGATATCATAAACATTATCAAAAAAGGTTCAGTAACCCGCCAAAAAGCTGTGGCAAGCCGTGAAAACCTTACTGATAACCTATGCGCTTATCTTATTTATGAAGCATCACCAGAAGCAGTAGAAGTTTTGGTGAACAATAAAAAAGCCCCGCTTTCAGAAAACAACTGTGAAATTCTTATTCGCAATCATTCGAAAAATAACATGATTATGCGTTCAATGATTGCTAATAAGAAAATCTCTCTAGAACAGGCTCATAACTTGTTATCCGGTGTTTCTGAAGATTTACAGAAAATGCTAATTGTCGAATATAACATCCCAAGCACAGTTATTAATAACCTTGTGCATGATTCAAAAGAATGGATGATTTTGAACCTCATTATCGGCCATGCTGAAAAACACTCAAGTTCGCTGCCACTTCGCCATATAATTGATAAATTACACAATGATGGCGAGCTTTCGTTCTCGATATTGGTTAAAGCTTTAAGCCTTGGTGATTTGGCCTTCTTTGAAGCGGCATTGGCCAAACTAGCAAACATTCCTTATGAAAATGTTCACAAATTATTGTGGGAAAAAGCCGGCGATGCTGGGTTTCATGCGCTTTATCAAAAATGTGGTTTGCCGGAATCAATGTCTAATGCGATCTATACTTTCATGAATATCGTAAAAGAAGAAAAATCTATGGTTGATATGCAACCTAAAAGCGTTGGCAAAATACAGCATACGATATTAAACAACCTCTCTCGCACCGCTAATAGCAACACTGTGCCAAACCTTGATTACCTTGTAACGATTGTTGCTTACAATTTGAAAAAATCCAACCTTCTCTAAAACTTGATTGGCACGCTTCTGTCAGCAAAATACTTAATGAAAGATTAAGATTTTTGTGATATGATGAGCTCTATGGGAGTCTCGCTAACCAGAAATGATGTGTTCGAGTTGCTCAACAGCCATGATAATCTTCATAAGATGGCCGTGACCAAGAAGATTTGCCACGGATTTAATTATAAATTATACGCACAAGATGAGCTGGAAATTGCCATAGAAATCTTGCGCATACTCTCCGAAAAGGCTGAAACAAATATTCGCGCCACACTTTCAGAAGCATTAAAATTATCTGATGACCTGCCCCATGATATTGCACTGACATTAGCCAAAGATGTGGAAGAAGTGGCAATTCCGATGCTGCAATTTTCAGGCGTGCTAACCGATAGCGATTTGCTTGATGTAATTTACAGCGCCGATGTGCAAAAATTAATTGCTATAACAAGGCGGGAAAAACTCTCGCATATTGTTGCAAAAGGCTTGGTGGAAAAAGATATTGAAGAAGTAACCGAGAGCCTTCTAGAAAACCGAGAATTTATAAATAACAAAGATGAGTTTGAACTCTTTATTGAGAGTTGCGCTGATAATGAAATTGTCATGAAGCGGATAATTGAGCGCGCCAGCTTGCCAACAACGCTTAGTGAAAAATTGCTCGTGGAAGTTTCTGGCAATATTTTACAGCAGATCAGGGCGAAATATAACATTACGCCAGCTAAGCTTAATAAATATGTCAGCCACAGCTTGGAAATTTCGACGCTTTCAGTGATTGACCACAAATCTCGCAATGAGGAAATTGATTATCTGGTAAGCCATTTGTTCAATTATGGGCGTTTAACTCCATCGCTGGTTTTAAGCGCAGCATGTATGGGCCGTAAAAGATTTTTTATTAGCGCAATTGCCAGACGTGCAGGAATTCCTAAGGCAAACGCCATAATGCTGATTGAAAAAGGCGGCCAGGATGGGTTACATGCATTGCTCAGAAAAGCTGGAATTCCGGCGAAATTATTTGAAGTGGTTGAGCTGGTGCTGCATTTGATTGATGAAAAGAAAAAGCAAGAGCCAGATGTTGAAGCAAAAGATTTTTGCGCATGGCTGGCAGAAAAGCTGGAAAACTTCGCAAGCAAGAAGAGCGTGGAATATATCAGCTATATGATTGCGATTGCCAAGCAGAGCCAAAAGATGGACATGGTGGATATTTATTAATTTATAATTGTTCCCCTTCGCGGCTCATGGCCTGGCTCGCCTACTGGCTCGCATTCCACAGAAGAAATATTACAAACCGAATTTTTTGCGGACTTCGGCTGCCGTTAGAGGCTTAGTGCTGCTGGTTTCAACAAATTGTTTAACGAGAGCTGCGTTTGATGGCGCAGTGGATTGATCGACGAACAAATGGTTGTTCTCAAAGCCAATCCGCGCGTTACCGCCGTTTTTAACTGCATAGCTGACGCAGGCATTTTCATTGCCGCCGAATGCGCAAATGGCCCAGTTGAGATCAATTTTTAATTCCTTCAAAGTTTCAAGCCATGGATCAAGATCTTTTGGCTCAGCATAATTGCCAACTGTTGATACTGCCATTTTTTTACCAAGCACAAACAACACAAAATTATCACCTTCAGGAATTATGCGCTGTTCTTTAAGATCAGCAAAATATTTGAGTTCATCCGTGCTGTATAAAATATATTGCGCGAAGATTTTGTTTTCTTTTACCCAGGCGAAGAATTCTTCTGCTTCAACTTCATAATCAGGGCGTGGAATAAATTCACGAAGCGCCATTGAAACAGCTTCTGGCTTTAGCTTTTTGACCATTTCCATCTGTTGCTGCGGCTCATAAATTCCACAAGATTCTGATGTAGCCTGGATGATTATTTTATCACCGCAGGTTTTGCGAATTGCGTCAATCGTACGGCGGTAAGTATCAACATCGAGCGTGTGGCCTTGATTAGCATCACGGATGTGGAGGTGGAACATGCTAGCGCCCTGCTCCACACAGTTTTTGGCTTCAATAGCGAGTTCATCCGGCCATAGCGGAATTTGCGGCAGATTTTCTTTGGTTTTGCGCGCACCATTTGGCGCAACGATAATGATTGGCTGATTGTTCATTTAATTCCCAAATATTTTGCCAAGCTTTTTGTTGATCTTATGATCAATTTTTTGCGCTGGCGTTTGTGGCTGGCTTTGTATTGCCGCCTGATTATTAGCAGGTGCAGTTCCCGGCGCAACTATATTATTGCCAACATCATTAGCGCCGCAGCCAGCAGTTTCTGATGAGCCTTTGTTTTTAGAAACGCCAAGGCCCATGAGCAGGGTTTTGCTCAAATTCTCAACTGCCGCTTTTGGTTCAGGATAATATGAGAGGTCATTGAATGGGCCATGCACAGCAACTGGAACGGCCAAGTTCATCAAACCGGTGGATTTTGCTTGCGGGGTAATGACAAGATCAAGCGATGAGTCTGAAAGCCTGATTGTGCCGGTGCCGGTGAGAGCTGCATATTGGCTATCAACGCTAAATGCCTGGAATGTGCCAATGCCGTTTGACCAGTTGATATTAGCAACCATGCAATTAACAGGCGTGTTTTTTGATGAGCCACCACCAGTTAAAAGTGATGATAGTTCAGCAACTGAACCAGTTGGGATGCGGCCAAGATATTCACCTTTTTGCATATTGATTTTGCTAGTGCCTTGCAGCGAATTTTTAAGCGCGGCAACAGAATCACCCGTCCCGCTTAAATTGACATCAACTGTGGTTTCGCCATTTTTAAAATCAGTAATTCCGGCAGTTTCAGAAAGGATTTTTTCCATCGATAATCCACGGCCAGCAAGGTTTATCGCAGCACCAGTTTGCGCGGCGCGAAGTGATGAAGTTATTGTGCCGCCAGCAAAATTGGCTTTGAGCGGATTTGCAGTTAGCACACCATCTTTAATTTGCACAGGCGCGGAAATTTGCTGAACTACAATGTCGCCAGATTTTAAAGTAGCGATATTGATGTGGAAATCAGCATCTACAGAATCTAGCCCAGCGAGTGGCAATTTGTTGTTTTCTGAGGAAGATGATGATGATGCTGATTTTGATTCACTCTCTGGCGCTGCTGCAGATTTAGTTTTTGCAGTTGAGCTTAAATCTAATTGGTCAGATTCCAGATCAGCTTTCACATAGGGTTTTTTGCCATTGAGATCAACACTGGCATTGCCAGTTAGTTTAATATTATTGCTCTCAAATTTTATTGAATTGAGATCAATCTTTTTGGCACTCGCAAGTTGTGAGAGCGGAGAAGTGTCAATGCTGAGTTTAAGTGGTGTGCCGTTAGCATCCCCTTCAAAATCCAGGCCCATTTTATCTTGGCGTGGAGCAAATTTGAGAGATTTGATACTGATCACAGTTGGCGCTCCGCCCTGTTTAACTGATAATACTGAATTGGTGATTGAAAGTGATGAAACATCAAAGCTCATTTGTTTTTTATCGCCTTGGTTTTTCACTTCATTATTTTTTTGCTGAACTTTTTGTGCTTGCTCATCAAGGCTGAAATTCCAGGTATCGCCTTTTTTCTCGAGTAAAATATCAGCACCATCAATATCAAGCTTGCTGACAATTACTTCACCACCCAAAAGCGGCAGAAGTTTCATCTGGATATCGAATTTACCGATTTTGGCAAGTTCAGGGCGGCTACCCCATGATGCATTGCCGAAGCTGACTTTTTCAGCGCGGATGGATGGGCTTAAAGAGATGATTGGTGAAAGATCGCCATCTATTGTTAGTTTGCGCCCGGTAGCTTGGGTTAATTGCTGCTCAACGAAAGCTTTGTTGACGATACGGCTAGCGGCAAAACCAGCGATTACAAAGAGGAGAATAATTGCGATTACAGCAATTCCGAGGCGTTTTAAGAGTTTCATAGGCGCTACCTTTTTATTTTGGAGAGTAAGGGTAGCAAAAATAAGTGGAATGGCAATACGAAAAGGCGGGGCCAAAATCCGTAATTTAAAAATATAGGGGATATTTATGAATTATCGGATTTTGGCAGTTGCGGCAATTCCCGCCGTTTGCGCCGCAAATTTGTTGTGAATTAAATACTTAAAAAATTTAAGAGTGTTTCCACCAGTTATGTTCATTGATCGAATAGATCGGCTGATAATAAGCGATTTGCGAATCTGCCATAACATTCGGGTTTTGGTTATCGAGCACATAGTTTGTGCCGTTTTCATTGATTACCAGAATGGCATGAAGTTCGTTTTTGCGCGTATCTTTTAAAACCACGATGCGCATATCTTCATCATTAAAGCCCAATTGTTTTAAGCTGTAATATTTTGCAATTGCATAATCTTCGCAATCACCATAGCCTTTAGCGAGGACTTCGGTTGGGCTGGTCCAATAATCGGTAACGCCCCATACGTCGATATCTTCAGCATAGATGATTGATTTGTTCATATAATCATTAACTGCGGCGATTTTTTGCTCGCGGGTTAAACCCATAGCGCCGATTTTAGCAATATCCGCATGCCATTTTTGGGTGATAGGGCCATTGACGATTTCGTCCATTTCGGCCTTTTTAACGACCTCTTTCCATTTTTTGAAGTCATGGATATCATCATATTTAGCTTCACCGTGGCCGAACATATCGGCATTGGCATTGCTGGCTAAAAATGATATACTAACTGCTAATAACGCACATTTAACTAACTTAAAGTCTACTTTTAACATATTCACTCCCCTAAGTGATCAGTTAACCCTTAAGTTAAATTGTATTAGTTATTTCCTTATTTACGTTTAAGGTTTGGCAATATTTACTTAAAGTTTTAACCAATTCGCTAAAATCTAGTAATGCAAATTAACCGATTAACCTTTTGTATTTCATATATAATTGTGAAAAATGGTTAATTTTGCCGCTTTACGGACAGAAAAATAATTTATAAAAATGCAAATAATATTATTTTTTATTATCCAGTAATGGCGAATTTATCCCGGGTTTGCATTATAGAGCTGTTTCGGCTATGAAAGTTGTTCGTTCCGAGATAATTCAGTTCTATTAACTGCTAACGGGTTGTAAAATAATGAAATTCCACCGCTTTTTCCAAAAAAAGACTATTGTTTCTATTGAAAATGAATCAAATTCCGGCGTTTTAAAGCGCACATTAGGCCCGTGGAACTTAATTAGCTTAGGTATTGGCTGTATCATCGGCACGGGGATTTTCGTGCTGACTGGCCAGGAAGCCGCCATTCACGCCGGCCCAGCAATCGTTATTTCATTTATCTTTGCAGGTTTGGCCTCATGTTTTGCCGCTCTTTGTTATGCGGAACTGGCTTCTGTCCTACCGGTTTCGGGCAGTGCATATACATATGCCTACGCATCACTGGGTGAGATTTTTGCATGGATCATGGGCTGGCTATTGATTTTGGAATATGGCGCGGCATCTTCGACGGTTGCGGTTGGCTGGTCAGGTTATGTGGTGAGTTTTTTGCATAATATCGGCGTTACAATTCCGCCAGAATATACGAAAGCGCATGGCGAAATTATAAAACTGGTTGATGGAACAACGGTGACTGGAATTTTCAATGTTCCAGCGGCACTTGGAGTTTTGGCGGTTTCGGCATTATTAGTGAAAGGTGTGAAGGAATCAGCCAATGTAAATAATTTTATCGTGTTCATAAAATTGGCGGTGATTCTTTCGTTCATTGGAATTGGCGCGTTTTATGTGCATCCGTCAAACTGGCATCCGTTTATTCCGGATAATACTGGCACGGATGGTGAATATGGTTATAGCGGCGTGTTGAAAGCGGCCGGGGTTATATTCTTTGCCTATATTGGGTTTGAGGCGGTTTCAACTGCTGCGCAGGAATCAAAATCACCACAAAAAGATATTCCAATTGGGATTTTGGGTTCGCTCACAATTTGTACGATTTTGTATATATTAGTCTCGCTAGTTTTGACCGGAATCATGTCATATAAAGACTTAAATGTGCCAGATCCGATTGCGGTAGCAGTTGACCATATCGGCCTGCCGTGGTTTTCGATCATGGTGAAAATTGGCGCGATCATGGGGTTGTCATCAGTAATGCTGGTATTGGTTTATGGGCAGACGCGGATATTTTTTGCGATGTCGCGCGATGGGCTAATCCCTAGCCTTTTCTGCAAAGTGCATCCGAAATTGCAGACGCCTTATATTAATACGATTATCGTTGGGCTGATTGTGGCATTTGCAGCGGGAATGTTGCCGCTTAGTGATTTAAGCCATGTGGTGAGCGTTGGAACCTTACTGGCGTTTTCGATCATATGTTTTAGCGTGATGTATTTGCGCTGGAAAGAACCGCATGTAAAACGCCCGTTCAAAGTGCCGTTGTATCCGGTGGTGCCTTATTTAGGAATTGCTTCATGCCTTTATTTGATTTCAGGTATTTATGAAACGATCTGGAATTTGAAATATTACTTTATCGCAGGATTGGTGATTTATTTGAGCTATGGGCAATTTAAGAGCAAACTTACTGTGGAAGGCCCATCGCAGGCTGATGACATCCCAGAAAAGGTGATAAAGAAGCGGAAATAATAATCGCCCCCATGCGGGCCTTCTGGCCCTCCGATGGGCATTGCTGAAGGCTCGCTCGGCTCCTGCCTCGCACCTTATTTATAGAAAAATATACTCCAATAAAAATTCCGCTTGCATTGTTTGCGGTTTTTCATAATATCCGGGTCCTGCTGTCAAAAGCAGCGTTTAAATAGGATGCGGGAGTAGCTCAGGGGTAGAGTGCAACCTTGCCAAGGTTGATGTCGAGGGTTCAAATCCCTTCTCCCGCTCCAGTTTTTCAATGCAAAGCTGCCATTTGGCAGCTTTTTCATTAATCTGGATGTTTAAAGTTGAATTTTAGCACAGAATATGCTATAAGGTTGCCAGGCAAATTTTGGGGTTAAGCATATGAAATTTCTCATAGCTTTGGTTATAATTGTAGCGATTGGCTATTCAGCTACTGTGTTAGCTAGTGGCAATACGCAAATAGCAAAGCTTGATTCACTTACCCCTACCAGCGGTAAAATTTACACGCATATCATACCTAGTTCAGTAGTTTCACAAGCTAAGGATTTAACCACCGCAGATTCGCCAGCTTCTGCCAAATCTATTGCTCTTGCCTGCCGTAGTGAAGCTGATAAAGCTATAGGAAACGGTTCAACTGCAGCTGCATCGCAAGGTATTTATTATGATTGCCTGCAGAATAAATTAGATATGAACTAGAGCGTGAACAACCTCATAAAAATTTTTGTTTTTATTGCTTTTGTTTCTTTTGCCTGGCCAGCAGTTGCGGCAGATTATAATGATCCAAATTATCAATATGATAACTCGCAAGCCCAGCCCGCGACAAATTCGGACAATTTGGAGCGCAGCAACGCGCCTTCCAGCGGCGGAAATTCGCCAAATTACCAGAAATCACTAGATTGCCAGGCTAAGGCACAAGTTGACGAAAAAGGCCGCAGCAATGCCGCCCAACAGGATGATTATTATGATTGTCTGAAAAACCGGCTTAATTCAGACTAACATAAACACTAAAAACTCTTGCCAACCGGGCATGAATATGGCATTTCTTTATTAACCGACGGTGCCAACCACCTTTTTTGAGCGCCGTTTTTTTATGAGATTTTTTACGAAATGAATATAACAATTATCGGCACACAATGGGGAGATGAAGGCAAAGGCAAAGTGGTTGATTTGCTGGCCGAATCTGCTGATGTTATCGTTCGATTCCAGGGCGGGCATAATGCCGGGCATACGCTGGTTATTAATGGTGTAGTTTATAAATTGAGCCTGCTGCCAAGCGGAATTGTGCGGCCAGGGAAGATTTCGGTTATCGGCAATGGTGTGGTGATTGACCCTGAGCACTTGATTAAAGAGATGGGTCAGCTTGCTGAGAAAGGTATAAAAATTAATCCAGATAATTTGTATATTGCGGATAATTGCTGTTTGATTCTGCCGCTGCATTCTGAGCTGGATCGGGCGTTGGAAGAAGCTAAAGGTGTAAATAAAATTGGCACGACTGGCCGCGGCATTGGGCCGGCTTATGAAGATAAAGTTGCGCGCCGGGCGATTCGTGTTTCTGATTTGAAAAACCCAGAATATTTGAAAGAGCGTTTAGAGAATTTGCTCGTTTATCACAATGCGCTCCGCCGCGGACTTGGCCAACCGGAAATTAAATTGAATGATGTCTTAAAGTTTTTGACTGATCTTGCGCCAAAAATTACGCCATTTATCAAACCAGTTTGGTATGAGCTGGATAAATTGCAAACAGCCGGCAAAAAGATTTTGTTCGAAGGCGCGCAAGGCACGCTGCTTGATGTTGACCATGGAACTTATCCGTTTGTAACATCATCAAACACAATTGCTGCACAGGCGCAGGCTGGCTGTGGATTGGGATATACAAAAAGTTATAAACTCGGCATCACTAAAGCTTATACAACACGGGTTGGCAGTGGACCGTTTCCAACAGAATTGGAAAATGAAATTGGTCAACACATTCAAAAGAAAGGCCACGAGTTTGGTACGGTCACTTCGCGCATTCGCCGTTGTGGATGGTTTGATGCAGTGCTGGTGCGCCAGGCTTGCAAGCTGAATGGCATTGATGGCATTGCGCTGATGAAACTCGATGTTTTGGAAGAATTGGATTCATTGAAAATTTGCGTCGGTTATGAGTTGGATGGCAAAAAGTTTGATTATTTCCCTGCCTGCCCGCAAGCGCAAACTCGCATTAAACCGATTTATGAAGAAATTGCGGGATGGAAATCCACTACCGCTGGCGTGCGGAAATTTGATGATCTGCCGGTGAATGCGCAGAAATATGTAAAACGGTTAGAAGAATTGGTCGGTGTGAAAATCGCGCTTATCTCTACCAGTCCGGAACGGGATGACTCTATTATTCTTGATAACAAGCTATGAGCTTAAAGCTATCTACGCTTGTTCTGTTTGCCATTGCGGCGACATATATAATTTTAATGGCCGCCACCGAAATTTCACGCGTTTCCAGTTACGCATCTGAGAAAAACTCCTGCCCTTTGGAGAAAGTTTCCTTTATAGAAAGGACGAGTAAAGGCAGACAAGAATATATAGATTTAAATGTTTGCGGAAAAAGATGTAGGTATTACTCAGCCGGTGTAATTCCTGTAAGTTTGCTTTCTGGTGAAAATATTAATGCTTGTAGTAAGTAGAATAACTCAATTGTTTTGGAGAAGTTGAAATAGCTATCTAAATTGCGGCGTGGCTGGTTTTATATTCTGCACCTCGGATGCAGGGAATTTGATTGTATCGACATTATTCGGATCATAATTACCTAAGGAAATTTTTAGCTTCTTGCTCAAATCATCATTCAGATTTATGGATTTGCATAAATCTGGAGATTCTGGCAGCTCAACAGGAGCATTTCTGAATTCTGTTTTTTCTGATGGTTTAATATCCGGACAATTTTGAGTTGGTGGCTCAGTTTTGGCCGTATGTATAATATCCATTATACCGTGGTAAAGCGTAACGGTTGTTGCACCGCGAATTTGCTCACCCTCCGGTCTATCTTTATAGAAAAAATGGTTATACAGGCGCGAGGCACCTTCTGATAATGCCTCGGAGGCAATGAAGGATGCGCCGGGATATGGAACTAATGCGCCAATTGCGCCGCCTTGGGCAACGACAAAATTACCGATGCCGCGTTTAGGATCTCCTTCCCAAAGCCCTTTGCCAAGACCATAGAGTCCATAGCATTCTTCAACTACGGCACCTAATACCGGCACTGCTTTGCCGGCCATGCGCGGTGAAAGTTTTAAACCTGTTTCCGCCAGCTTTTCTGCGACTTGTTTTATTACCGGGAGTTTGCTGGCTTTTGCCGCAGCCTCACCAAAGCTTGGTGTTAACTCAATAATTTTTTCGCCAATGTTACCGGCGACTGTTTTTACTCCCGGAAGTTTGGCGAATTGTTCAACTACTGCTTCGCGGGTAGATTTGAAAGCTCCCATTGTAATAAGGCCGATTTGACCAAGCTTGCTGGCACCGGCGGCTTTATCGCCTTTTTGGAAATCTTGCAGGCTTTCGGCGCCAAGCACTGTGATTGATGCAGCAGCAATAACCGTCCCTGTAACACCACGGCCCATTTTTGCATTGCGGTCGCCGCCAGTAGGAGCGATAACTTCGCCAAATTTTGCCTGGCTGGCAGAGATGAATTTTTCGCTCTGGGCAACTAGTTGAGTTGAGTAAGATTCGGCGCTTTTTAGAAAGGAAGTGAACAGACCATTGCGCACCACTTCAACCTTGATTTCTGGTGAGTTTGCTTGCGGTTCAGCGCTATCTGCCATTAGTGTTGTATAGCATGCCAATGTTACCTCAATATGACATTTGCCTGAAATATGGGGCTAAAACCTCTTGCTACTGGCCGAATTTTAAATAAACTGACTCTATGATTTTAAACGGAAAAATTGTTACCGTCTTTGGCGGCTCTGGGTTTATTGGCAAATATGTCGTGCGCGAGCTGGCGCTGGCAGGTTATACAATTAAGGTTGTTAGCCGTAACCCGGAAGATGCAAAAGTTTTACGCCCTGAAGGTTTTGTAGGCCAAATTGTGCCAGTTAAAGGCAATTTGCGCGATTCTGAGAGATTGGCAGAACTGGTTGAAGGTTCTTATGCAGTGGTGAATTTGGTTGGTGTTTTATATCAATCTGGCCGCCAAAAATTTGATGCTTTGCATGCCCAAGGGGCAGAACGTTTGGCAAAAGCCGCCAAAGAAATGGATGTCAAAAAGTTCGTACATATTTCAGCAATCGTTGATCCGGAATCAAAATCAAAATATGCGAAAAGTAAAATAAATGGCGAAAAAGCTGTAATGGCCGCCTTCCCTGAGGCTTATATAATGAAGCCGAGCGTAGTGTTTGGGCCGGAAGATAACTTCTTCAATTTCTTTGCTAGACTTAGCAGTTTAGTACCGTTTTTGCCGTTGATTGGTGGCGGCAAAACCAAAATGCAACCAGTTTATGTTGGCGATATCGGCACAGCAGTTAAAAAGGTTGTTGATGAAGAATTTAAAGCGGGAGCTTATCAGCTCGGTGGGCCAGAAGTTCTGACATTTAAAGAAATTTTACAACGCGTATTGGAATATACTGGCAGAAAACGCCTGCTGTTGAATTTGCCATTCACAGCCGCCCGCTTTGGTGCACTCTTTTCACCAAATTTTATTCTGACCGCTGATCAGGTGAAACTTTTAAAGCACGATAACATCGTGACTTCGCGCACAAAAACTTTGAGCGAATTAGAAATTCAGCCAACTGCTATTGATAGCGTGGTGCCAAAATATCTGGCGCGTTTTCAGCGCAATGTTCCAAAATTACTGGAAGAATAATTAAATTTATTGATCTTGGTTATTTGAATAAGCAGCAAGAGTTGCGTGCGGCTTGTTTGGCTGGTTATTAGATTGCCCACTATTTGCCTCAGCAAGAAGAGATTTTGCCCTTTCCTCATCTTTCTGAACGCCGAAACCATAATGATAAAAACCTGCTAGGTTAAATTCCGCTTCATGATCACCATGTTCTGCCGCTTTTGAGAAATATTGGAATGATTTTGAATAATCCACTTTGCCAGTAAGGCCATCGCGATAAATTTTACCGAGCACAACTTCTGCATGGATATCATCTTGCGTGGCGGCTTTTTCATACCAATTAATTGCTTCGGGAATGCTTTTATCAGTGCCCTGCCCCTGCATATACATATTGGCCAGGTTCACCTGCCCATGCACATCACCGTTTTGTGCTGATTTTTTTGTCCACTCAAAAGCTTTGCCAACATCTTTCTCAACGCCGTTGCCGTAATTATATGAAACGCCAAGGTTAAATTGCGCACGCGCATCGCCAGATTCGGCCAACGGAATAAGCTGGGTTTTAACAACGGAATAATCACCGCTTTTAAGCTTTTGCGAGATATCATCCATTTCACTTGCATGGGCTACCGATGTTATAGCCAAAGCTAAAACAGCTGTGCTCAGAAGCGTTATTCTAATATTGCGTGGCATATAGTTATTTTTAGCAAAAAACTGCAAGTCTAGGAAATGAAAGTTTTATTACAAAAAATATCAGGAATAATCCAGCTATTTAGAAGACGGGCAATAGAATTTTAGCATTACCTTAGTTCCTTTGCCGACTTCGCTCATCATTTCGATGCTGCCGCCATGCAATTCAACCAGTTTTTTGGTAAGTGGTAGACCAAGACCCGTGCCTTCATATTTGCGGTTAAAGCCGCCATCAAGCTGGACAAAGCTCTTGAATGCAAGATCAATATCGTTTTTGCTCATGCCGATACCGCTATCTTCAACCGTAATGCTAAATACGTTTTCGTTGCGGGTATTGAGGCGAACTGACGCGCTAATGCGGATTTTACCACCACGATTGGTGAATTTCACCGAGTTGGAAAGGAGATTTAGCATGATGCGTTTAAACATGGTGCGGTCAACCACGAGATTTGGCAATTCTTCGGGAACATCAATTTGGACGGCAATTCCGCTTTCTTCGGCGCGCTTGGCAATAAACACAACGCATTCCTGAACACTTTTCTTAATGCTAATTTCGCGTAAAACCGGCTCTAATTTGCCGGCCTCTGCTTTGGAAAGATCCAAGATATCATTGATAATGTGAAGCAGATGCTCGCCGGATTCATTGATATCTTTGGAATATTCAACATATTTGGTGTTTTCAATTGGGCCAAGAAGCTCTTTCTGAATAATATCAGAAAAGCCGATAATGGCATTTAATGGCGTGCGAAGTTCGTGCGAAATATTAGCGAGAAATTGCGACTTGGCTCGGTTGGCACTTTCCGCCAATTCTTTTGATTGAACGAGTTCTTGGTTTTTACGAAGCAAGAGTTGGCGGCGGTCTTCAACCTCATTTAACATGTTGTTAAAGGCGTCGATCAAAATACTTATTTCATTGCGCTTAATATCTTCGCCAGAAAGGAAGTTTTCGGCACGAATTGAATAATCACGTTCGGCAGAAACTTTATGAGTAGTATTCACAAGGCGTTGGATTGGCTCCGAAATAGAACGCTGGAGCATTTGCGCGAGGAAATATGAAATTGTAATAACCGCAATGGCGATTAATGATGCGACCAATAATTGAATTCGGAAGAATTCGTGGATCTGTTGGAGGTCATTCTCAACATATATGTAACCTACCCTATCGCCATTCTGGGCAAGGATTGGCTTATATGATTTTAGGTGGTTATCATCAAAGAATGTATTACCAAGTTGGTTAGCACCTTGCTGAGCAACAACTTCTTGCAGGGTTGGGCAAGTTTCTTTTTTATCTGATTCGTGATGCGCCATTAAATAATCAGGCGTTAATCCATCTTTTGGTGATTTGTAAACGCAGGCGATAATTTCATCTTTGGAACTTGAGGCAGGAAGAATCGCGTTGATTTTCTCAATATCGCCACTTTGCGCGAAATCTACATAACCTGCCAAACCGGTGCCGCGAATTTTTGTAGAGAGGTCTAAGTCAGAGGCCATCTTCTGGCGCATGTTGACAATTCCATAGCCAGTTATCGCCAAAGTTGTGAGAATAACGCAAATTGCGCTTATAGAGAGAATTATAAGCAACAATCGTCCTTTCAGTGATTTTCTTTTCAAAATTATCACTTGATCACCTCTTTTGCCGACTGAAGAGCTTCCGTCGCTATTTTGAGGTTGCTCTCGGTTGCTGCTTTTGTGCTGACTTTGAATGTTACGTTACCAGTACTTGTTGGCACGCCGCCGGTTTCGCCGGAGTCGCTAAAATTGAATTCTATAATGCCGCCGTCATTGGCAAAACCATCAATTGGCGCAACAGTTAAAACTGAATGTTTTTTTGCTTCAGCGATTATGGTCTTAGAATCACTCCTGCCATGCGAAACATAAGCTATGTTGCAACTGCCTATTTCTTCAAGCGCGGCATCTGTTTTGATATTTATTTTGAGTTTATCAGCAATTTTGGCGCTGACATTTTCCATCGATTTTACGAAGGCTGGGCTATTGCCGAATACGCAAACCTGAACTGATTTTACATTATCTTTAAGCGTTATCTGCGGCCATTCGACGTAAGAATAGGCAAATTTATAGATGATGACGGCCTGTGAATCATAATCAGTAACGCTGGCAGCACTGGCTGTTGCAGATGCTGGGGCATTGGCCGCTATAGCCGTATTTACTACCAGCAGAAAGGCGAAAGATAATCTGCCGATTTTATGCCGCATGTTATTTAACATCTAGAACCTGAATGTAACCTTACCGAATACTGAACGTGGAATTTCTGCCGGAATACTATATGGCGCTGAACCAAATTCCTGATGCATATCATGCAAAAGGTTTTCGCCAGATAACATTAACTCAATACCTTTAGCGGGCTTATAAATAACGTTGGCATCAAGGCTGGCATAGCCATCAACGCCATGGGTATCAGTAATTGCCGCGCTGGCAATTTTTGACATATAATAGACCGAGTTATTGAATTCCCATTCACTGCTAATGTCATAATGCGAGCGGATGTTGAACATATTATGCGGTGAAGTGTCCTTATCAGCATCCAAGCTATTTGTAGCAGGTTCATCATTTTTCAAATGCGGATCAAGATAGCTGTAACTGCCAGTCAAGCTCCAATCTCTAAACACTTGCCAATTCGATGAAACTTCAAAACCGCGAGTGATACCTTGAGCGTTATTTTGGATATCTAAAATAAATGGATTAGAAGTTGCCGCAAATGTGCGGAGGCTATCATAATCATTGATGAATGTCGTCACATCCACTGAAAAAGTTTTAGTCAGCTGGTTTCTGTAACCAAGTTCATAAGCTATGAGTTTTTCAGATGTAACATCATCATTGCCCTGATATGAAGCCACACCAAATGCCGAGCCGACAATGGCCTGAGTGATGGTTCTTTCGGCAATGCTAGGCGTGCGGACGGCGCGAGTTACAGCACCCCACACGGTTTGAGTTTGAGTTGGAAGCCAGGTTACGCGTGCGTTTGGCTCAAACTCAACGCCAGAAAAACTGTTATGCTCGATTTTTGAACCGAGAGTTAAATAAAGCTCATCAGGAACGATCTGGATTTTATCTTGTGCAAAACCACTGAAGAGATTGGTTTGCATATTATCCCTGTCATAGCTGGCATCAACCGCGCTATCAAGGCTGGCAAGTACGCCACGATAACCCAAACCCCACATGAATTGGTGGTTTTCAGAAAGGTTTATGTTGTGCTGTGCGTCAAGATCTACAGTGCTGATTTTATAGCCGAAAGTATTAGCATCACGGCCTGTGAAATCATAGTAAGCCTGCAATTGCACATCGGAACCGTTATCAAGTTTTTTATCATATTTGCCAATAACGTTGCCGCCGAACATATCATGCACTTGCGTGCCATCGATAGAGCCTTGCGCATTAGTTGCCGGAAGCATGGTGAATGGTAGTTCGCGATCGCCCTTATAAACATCACTCGATACTGTATAATTAGCATTGCCCATTTTATCGCCGCCGTCATAACGGAAACCGCCGCGAGTCATATCATAAGCATCGAAAGTGCTATGGCTGCTTTCGGTTTTTGAATCACCCTGTTCGTAATTGTTTATATAAGTGCGATAAGTGTCAGTATCGCTTATGCGGCCTCCGTAACGGTATAAACCGCTGAATTTGTCATAATTACCACCGCCTACAGATGCGAGGTTACCTTGCGTATCTTTTGAATTTTTAGTGATGATGTTGATAACGCCGTTTACTGCGTTGGCACCATAAAGAGTTGAGCCTGGGCCGCGAATTACTTCGATGCGTTCGATATCTTCAAGCGGAGTGCTTTGTTCTTCCCAGAGAACTCCGGAGAAAAGCGGGTTATAAATTGAACGGCCATCGATTAAAACCAAAAGCTTATTGCCAAATGGCTGCGCATTACCGCGAGCAGTAATTGCCCACCAACCGGAATTGATGCGTGAAACTTGCACACCTGGCACCATGCGTAAAACTTCCGGCAGGCTGTTAAAACCGGAGCGGCGAATATCTTCCTGGGTAATCACATAAATTGCAGCGGCTGCTTCGGAAGCTTTTTCCGCACGTTTGGAAACGGAAGTAACTTCCATATTTGTTAGATCTTTGATTGGCATATCAAGGAGCTTATCAAGGTCATCGCCTGAATTTGAACCGTTATCAGCGGCTAATGCGGGAGTGATGTTTCCACATAGCAAAGCAACTATCGCAGTGGTCAAAGCCCATTTATTGATATTTTTGCGTAGCATAGAACTAACCCATTTTTGATTATGGACTAGTTTTTAACATCAATAGGTTAAGCGAATGTTAATTTGCCTAAAATTTTAGGCAAATTCTAATTCAGACACTTCTTCCGGTTTCGCATTATTAGTATTATATGATTTAAGCGTATCTTCAAAAACCCTTTCAGGCGTGAAATCTATACCGAAGATTTGCACAACTGCCGCATCCATTCCTTTTGAAGGCGGTTTGATATCTCTTCTAATAACAAGGTTATAGCCCATGTTCCTATAGTGAGTTTGGAAGATTCTGGTTTGCAGATTAGCGGCACGGCCAAAGACCATTTCCACACCTAAAACATCAATTGCATATTTGGTTGCCGCCTCAAATAGCATTGGTAAAACATTACTGTTCCGGAAATCTGGCAAAATCGCTAATCTTGTAGCTTCACAATAGGTTAAGTCTTCAAATTCAATTTTGTCATATATAGTTTTGAACTGAAAACCGTCTTTCTCGGTTGGAAGGGCCATGCGGTTTTCAGGGCTGCTGACAGTTATCCGAATACCGCCAATGCAATTATCACCAGCTAAAGCCAGAACTATATGGCTTTTACCATCATATTCATCTTCGCCAGCGTAGAAATTGGCACCAACTGAAGTTTTGTAGGTTTCTTCGCGAATGGCAAAATATTGCTCAATATGTTTACGGCTGTTAACAGTGCTAACACGCACGTTATGTGGCCAAGCGTCTTGCTTTGAATAACGTTTAGAAAGATAGCCATCATCAAATTCACGGCTAAATATATAATGGCCACGCAAAGCCGATTGCGACAAGGAATTCAGCCTATCAACGATAGCTGGATTGAAGTTCACCATAAAATATACCCAAATTATACCCTTTATAGCTAAAAATACAACTTAAGAGTGTATAAATTAACTAATAATTAACCACTACCACAAAAATGGGCTAATTACATCAATTGATTAACATCAAAGCCTAGATTGTTTCTCACTGTTGCCTGAGTACAACTTTTTTTCTCTTTTTTGGGGTGTTAGATGCAACTGAAGCTAGAAATCTCTATTTATGCAAAAATCGACAATTTCAAAAAATGCAGTTTTGATTTCTGAATCAGGAAATTTATTTAGCGCCTTGCAAGCCTTATCACCATAATTTTTGGCAAATTCAATTGTGGCTGCAAATGAACCGGTATCATGAATTTTTTTATGCGCAGCATTTAACTCTGACTCGCGAATTTCAGCGCCTTCTTCAATAATATTACGCCAGAAATTTTTATCATCCGCCCCGCCCCGCTCATAAGCGTAAATCACCGGCAAGGTAACTTTGCCTTCGCGGAAATCATCACCGATGGTTTTGCCAAATTTTTGTGGATTGGCGGAATAATCAAGTGCATCATCAATAATCTGGAAAGCAATGCCGAAATTAGTGCCGAACTCTTTGAGTGCTGCACTTTTTGCTTCGTCCTCAACTATAGCCCCGCCAACTTCGCAAGCCGCAGCAAAGAGTGAAGCGGTTTTGGCATCAATCACTTCAATATATTGCTGCAGGGTAGTTTCGATATTATTCGTTGTGGAAAGCTGCATCACCTCACCTTCCGCAATATGTGCTGCAGCATCGGAAAGGATGCGCAAAACTTCAAGTGAACCATCAGCCACCATCATCTGGAAAGCTTTGCCGAGCAAATAATCACCGACTAACACGCTAGGTTTGTTGCCCCAGATGTTATTAGCAGTGTCGCGGCCACGGCGTTTATCTGATTCATCGACGACATCATCATGCAAAAGCGTTGCCGTGTGCATGAATTCAACTGCTGCTGCCAGGTTGACATGGCGGTTACCTTGGTAGCCGCACATTTTGGCACTGGCGAGCGTGAACATTGGGCGCACGCGCTTGCCGCCGCCGGAAATGATATATTTGGCGACAGTTGGAATAAGCTCCACATGGTTACCGCTAGCTTCGATGATTTTTTCATTCACCTTTTCAAGCTCAGGCGCAACAAGATTAGCCAGGTTTTCAATTGTCATGGAGAGGTTTTAGTGGAGTTAGGCGCGCCTGTCTACTATCTGATCTTATCTTTGATAACAACCTGGCATTTGGCAAATTTGCGCAGAGCCTCAACAATATCACTTTCTTGACCAAAAAACTCACGGCGCGAAACCGAAATATAGGAAGATAAAAGCTTTTTAAGCAAGCCACTTTGGCTATGTTTTAGGTGGAATTCGTAATTAGCTGAGCGGTTGTTATCCAAATATTGATCACGCACAACAATTTTATCAATCTCACCCCATGGCAATTCAAGAAATGACTTATTTTCTTTTGCTAGTTTTTCACGCAGTGCATTATCAAAAATCATTACTAGCGGGCTGATAGAAACTAATTCGCGTGAGATTTTTAAAAGCTGACCGCCGCCATTTTTAAAGTTCATTTCTTCGCGCGGCAAAATCCAAAAGGCCATAAATGAGCTAAGTGCGCCATAGCCAAAGATAATAAAGAAAATTATACCCATTGCGGTAAAAACTACATCATTCTGGTTTTGAAAATTGGGTAACCCGTTTTTGTGAATTTCAATTATACCGCTATAGGCGATAAAAATAGTTATTGATGCGCAAATTAAGGTGAATATTACATTCATGATGCGCTGGCGGAGTATTAAGACATTGGAGTTTTCGACCGTGAACTCAAAAATTTCGGCTTCGGTTTCAGCAGCGGATGGTTTTATATAATCATATCTTGAGTCTGGTAGTTTGCGGCTGAAGAGGAAAAATATGGCGATTGTTGCGTAAATTACGAGGGCGATTTTGCAGCCCAGGCTAGTGGTTGCGCCAACATGAAGGAAATATCCCATTGTGATGGAGAAGAGCACAAAATAAATTGTAACGATAATTGCCGTTTTCCGATTCGCCGCATTGAATCTTTTTACATTTTCAGCAATTCTCTCTTCTCGACTTAGTTTTTCCATAAAAACTCCGCAATAATTTTAGCATAAAAACCTTAACTATTTATTTCGATAAAACTGTTTGAATTTGAACCATTTGATATTGATAATTAAAGGCGCTGCTATATTGTATTTTTATGAAACGCGGTTTTACCCTTGTTGAGTTATCAATTGTATTAGTAATCATAGGCTTGCTTATTGGAGGGATTCTTGTTGCCCAAAGCATGATATCAACTACTAAGGTAGAGATGCTGGTTAGACAAATACAGCAAGTTGATGTGGCAGTCGCTAATTATAAGACAAAATTTGCTCACCTACCAGGCGATAATCCTAATGATTCAGCCAATGGCTGGACTCCAGATGGTGACGGCACAATTGGCGAAATGGAATCTTTTCTAGTATTCACCCCAAATCTGGTAAATAGTGGTTATATAGGCGAAATTTATACAATTGGCGCTAACAAAACAGAAATTAAAGCAAATTATGGTAACGGTATTGCCGTTTATAGCGGAGGCACAATTCTACCAGCTTTAATAGCACCAATTCATTTTGATCCGCTCATAATTCAAATGCATTATACCAATTATTATCAAATTGGCGTGATTAGCCCTGGATGCTGTAATAATCCAATTCTACCAGGTGGCAATAATGGCGCCTCTTATGTGAGCTATACCCCGGGCGAAGCTTTAGCAATTGATATGAAAATGGATGATGGTTTAACCGGATTACCAAATCCACAAAACTATAGCGCCACAGTGATTGCGCAAGCGGCAACAGTGGGCGCTAACGATGCTAGCGACCCGACAGGATATTTTATTTCGTCGCCGCAAAACTGCACTGTCGCTGGTGATTTTACAAAATATAACCCTAGTTATACTGATAAAGCATGTAACCTTTTTGTAGCTATGCTGCCCTATTCGCAGTAGTTATTTTCCTTCCCAGACATTGCTGACGGAAGAATATTTCGGGTTTTTGAAAATGAAAATATTATCAGCAAGCGCGCTGCCTAATTGCTGGTTGCTGAATTTGATTTTTGTCATGCCGCCGTTTTGATCGGTAACATTGAGTGCAATAAACTGCATGGTTTTATCATCAAAAATAAGACTTAAAACTCCATCTTCGGGTTTATTCTTTTGCGTAACAACTATGTGAATTTCATTATTTTCATCAGTAGCTGAAAGCAGTTTTATATCGCCGGAAAATTTTATAACTTTGCGCGAAAGAAAGCCGGCCAGGCTATTTTTCGCATTTGTGTATGTAACTTCTTTTAGCTTTTTATCATAATAAACCAACTGGCTGCCATCAGAGACAATTTCAACTGGTTGGCGCTCATCATATTGCCAGAGGAATTTGCCGGGGCGTTTTAAATAAAATTTTCCGCCCGCCTCTTTTCCCTCCGGATCAATTTGCGAAAAATCGGCACTGAAAGTGGTTAGTGCGTTTAAATAGGCTTCAACTTTTTCAGCTGTTTGCGCTTCGTCAGCATATGCAGATGTTGAAATTAGAATTAATATAATCGCAAAAAGATATTTCATAAATTTTCTAGCCATTCCTTAATCGGTTCAAAACAGAGTTTACGGGTAAGCATGCCGATATGTCCACAATTGAATTTGTGTAATGTAGCATTGGTAAGAAGCCCAGCTAATGGAATTGAGCAACCTATAGGAACAATTTTATCATTGGTTGGGCAGCCAAGAAAAACCGGCATTTGTAAATCTGAAACATCAAGCCATTTGCCCTTGCCGGGAGTATTGTTTATAGTCCAATCGATAATGCATTCTTTAGCCATGAGAACTGACATTGGCACGCCATTATTGACCCAATATTCAATTTCCATCATCGATTTTTTCTGTGGTGCAGAGCTCTTGCCCATGCTGGAATATTTATTATAAACACGCCACGGATCTGCCATCATGAATAGCGATTGTATAAATTCCGGCGGAACAGTTTCAAGATCATCGAGATATTTGTGCATATGCTTTGCAGGAATTTCTACGCGTTTGACATCAGGTGCATGAAAATTCCACGGTGTAGCCAATAGTATTAAAGCACTTGGCTCTATGCATTTGGCAAGTTTTAGAGCGAGCAAGCCACCCATGCAGTAACCACCAATGATTAACTTTTTTTGAGTTTGGCAGAAGCGTGTGAGGCGTTGGATGTAAGAATCGGAGTTGAAATTTATTTCGCTTTCGGTTGGCGCACCCCAATCAACCAACAGCGCATTACCTTGCTTGCTCAAAAATTTCATCAGGCTTTTTTCGCCGGATAAATCAAGGATATTGGCGCGATTAATAAGTGGAGGGATGAAGAGGATTGGCTGGCCCTTGCCACCAAAATCTAAAATTCTGGTTGAACCTTCCTGCCAGATTACCTTTGCGTTTGGTTTCCATTCTGAAACTGGTTGGGTGGCGTAACTATTGATTCCAGCAAAAAAATCTAGCAGCTTATTTCTTGCTGCTTTTTCGACTTCTAGTTTTGCTTTGTTTAATTTGCTCTTCGAGATTTTCGATTCGGCGCTCGAGCTCATTAATTCTATCATCGTCGTTGCGCCTAAATAACTGGTCATAGCCAGCGACAAATGGATTGGCAGCGGCTGTGGTAAAGGATTTATCATTAAATGGTGTTTTGTCATAAAACTGCTGCATATTTGCGCCCATCTGCATCATATATTCAATGATTTTCTGGTCGGCTATTGCTTTTGTGAAATTTTCCTGCCACAAATTAATGAATTGGTTGGCAAACTCGTTTAACTCGTCATCCTTCATGTGAGTATAATATGGCTGAAGATAAGAAAAAACAACCGGTAATAATTCGCAAATATGCAAATCGGCGTTTGTATAACACGCAAATCAGCAGTTATGTAACGCTTGATGACCTTTGCCAAATGGTAAAAAAGGGCGAAGATTTTATCGTTAAAGATGCCAAAACTAGTGAAGACCTCACCAAATCTGTACTCGCGCAAATAATTTTTGAGCAGGAAAGCAAAGGCGAAAACCTGCTTCCAGCCGAGTTTTTGAAGAATGTGATCGCTTTTTATGATGATTCGCTAAAAAACATAGTGCCTGTTTATCTGAACTCTGTTATGCAGGCTTTCATGCAAAAGCAGGATGAGATGAAGAAGAATATGACTGCCGCCAACCCGCTTAAACCTTTTGAGGATATTTATCGCTCAATGTGGGGTGGCCAACAGGAGTTGTTTAATAAAACGCTTGATATGTTCTCTAATTTCAACCCGCTTATCAACCCAAATACTAAACCCGGAAAAAAATAATGAAAAAGTTTCTCTTGGCCGCTGCCGCTGTTCTCGCAATTTCATCACAGGCAAATGCTTATGACCAGAATTACCTTCAATTTGGCTTAGGTGCCGATGTTATCCGCAGCTCTGATGAGAACCCTTCTTCAGTTGGCGGGCGCGCTGAATGGCGTGGTAAGGAATTTGATAAAACCTCAACTTTTGGTATTAGCCATATTTCGCCAATTATAGGTATTGACGCTGATACTCGTGGCGCAGCTTATGCTTTTGTCGGATTACTTTATGATTGGAATTTCTATGACCGTTGGTCACTCGTGCCAAATCTTGGTTTTGGCGCTTACCACCAAGGAGACAGCAAAGACTTAGGCGGTTGGTTTGAATTCCATGATTCTATCGAAGTTGATTATCGCTTGGATGCAAAATCACAAGTTGGCTTGGCTCTAACTCACATGTCAAATGCCGGAATCTATAGCCACAACCCTGGCAAAGAAGATTTGATGCTGACCTATAACTTCGCCTATTAGTTATAATTGTCTTTCAACGAGCGCTCGGGCGCTCGTGTTGAAAGACACAGCCGTGCGCGGCGGGCTGACGGCTCCTGGTTCTTAAAGCTTGAGATGTTATCCTTACAAGATGCATGCATTATTTTATTGGATTCAGATTGCTAATTAAGGCAAAAAATAATATTCTTCCGCGCCAAGAAGCGTAGGATTGCATGTATTCAAAGGAAACTAATAATATAAAAATTACCGCCACCCCGATTTATATCGAGGAGCAATCTGCCCCGCATAGCCAACAATATGTTTGGGCCTACCACATTGTAATTGAGAATATGGGTACTGAAATTATCCAGCTAATTAGCCGTTATTGGAAAATTACCGATGCTAATGGCAATGTGCAGGAAGTGCGTGGCCCAGGCGTGGTTGGCGAACAACCGGTGATTCGCCCGGGCGAATTTTACGAATACACAAGCGGCACTCATTTAAAAACCGATTCTGGCATTATGGAAGGCAAATATTATATGCAATATTTGAACGGCCAGCCGGTAGAAGTTGATATCCCAGCGTTTTCGCTCGATATGCCAAGCTCAAATGTAATTTTGCATTAGCACTATGGAAAAACAAAAGCCAACGCCGCAGCAGCTAAAAAAAGACAAGCTCGCCGAGATGCTTAAGAAAAACCTACAGCGCCGCAAAACCCCAAAAAAGAAGTAAGTTTTTAGCAAATGTTTTTCTTCAATAATGATAGCGGCAAAGCAAAGGCGAAAAAGCGCCGAAAGAAAAAGCTGAAAAAAAAGCAGAGATTGGAAGATTTACGCCGCACGCATATTATTGTGGAAGCGCGCAAGAAACATATGAAAAACCGTAAAGATGCCGAAAAACATCTTTCCAAAGGCGGGTTTACTTCTGTTGCCAAAATGGAAGATGATGACTTGGGTTTGCGGGTTTCGATTGGGATTGAAAAAACAATCCAGGCTGGCGGTAAGGCAATTGAGAAACTAAAGAAGCGCCAGAAAAGCGTGGCGAAAAGCCGGAATACGCATTTGGCAAAATTGCAAGCGGCACGCAACAAAATGGTTTCGAGGAGCCGCACCTGATATGATAATTGTGCGCGGGAATAAACTTGAATTTAATGGCAAAACCTATAAATGCGCGGTAGGTAAAAATGGCTTCGCAGTTGATAAAATTGAAGGTGATAATTGCAGCCCAATTGGCGAATTTAGTTTACGGAAAGTTCTGTATCGCGCTGATAAAATTGCCAAGCCAAAAACTGGGCTGGCAGTCGAAGTTATTAGCAAAAATGATGGTTGGTGCGATGCGCCGGACGATGTGAAGTATAATCTCCCCGTGCAACTCTCCTACCCGGCTCGGCATGAGAATTTGTGGCGTGATGATGATGTTTATGATGTTATAATTCCGCTGGGATATAATGATGACCCGGTAATTTCCGGCAAAGGTAGCGCGATTTTCATGCATGTGGCGCGCGAAAATTATCAGGGCACTGAAGGATGTATTGCGTTAAAACTGGTAGATTTGTTAGAAGTTTTACAGGGAGTTGATGCGACAACAAAAATTGATATCAAGCCATGAGCGAAATTCATGATATTTTAAACCGCTTTGATAAACATCGCGGCAAGATTGATTTATCACTTGGGCGTATAACTGAATTTTTGGGAAGAATTGGTAACCCGCATTTAAAAATTCCACCAGTAATTCATTTCGCTGGCACTAATGGCAAGGGCTCAACGATTGCTTTCTTAAAAGCGATAATAGAGGCCAACAGCCAGTTATGCCATAGTTACACATCGCCGCACTTGGTGCGGTTTAATGAGCGGATAAATATTTCTGGCAAAGAAATTGATGATAAGTTTTTGCTCGAAATTTTGCGAGAAGTTGAGCGTGAGTATGAAAAACATAAACATGAAATTGGCCTCACTTTTTTTGAGCTGACAACAGTTACTGCATTTATTGCATTTTCGCGCGTGAAGGCTGATTACATCTTGTTGGAAACTGGCTTAGGTGGACAGTTTGATGCGACCAACCTGCTTGCCAAACCATTGCTTACGGTTATAACGCCAATATCATTTGACCATATGGAATTTTTAGGTGATACGTTGGCAAAAATCGCTTATGAAAAAGCTGGAATTATGAAGCCGAATGTGCCCTGTATTTCAGCGCCTCAAGCAAAAGAAGTGATCGAAGTTTTAAGCGAGGTTGCAAGAAAAAACCATATTGAGCTGATGTTTGCTGCAACTCATCAAGAGCTACCAAAATTGGCTCTGGCTGGCGATCATCAGAAAGTTAATGCATCAGTCGCAATAGCCACCGCGCGAAAAATTGGTTTGAGCGAAAAAGCGATTGCGGAAGGACTGACCACTGCAATTTGGCCAGCGCGAATGCAGAAACTCACGCGCGGTAAATTGCCAGAAATGTTGCCAACAGGTTTTGAATTATGGCTTGATGGCGCACATAACCTTGATGGCGCACGAGTGCTGGCCGCAGAAATTGGAAAGCTTAAAAAGCCGGTTTATTTAATTTTGGGAATGATGAAAACCAAAGATGCACAGAGTTATTTTCAGCAATTTGAGAAAACCATTAATTGCATTTATACGATTCCTATTCCGAGTGAGACTAATTGCTATGATCCGGAAATCCTAGCCGAAATGGCAAAAAAGCTATGGTTTAAAGCTGAAGCTTGCGATGATGCAGAAGAAGCCTTAGATAAAATCATTGCGCAGAAAGAGCCGGCAACAATTTTCATTTGCGGCTCACTTTATCTGGCTGGTAAAATTCTGGAAAACAATTCCTAGAAATGGTCAGGTGCCGGATCAATTACGCGAGCGGTGCCACCTTCAATTTCGTAAATTGCATAACCGCGCATATTAACGTTGGCGCTATCAAATTTGTAAACACCTTTCACACCTTTGAAACCTGAGCTGCGGTGAAGTTCAGAATCAGAAAAATCACTTGGCGCAATCTGGATAGCTAAACTCACTGCATCATAACCGAGTGCAGCAATATCTTCTGGCTTATAGCTGAAGTTTTGGTTGAAGCGATTGTTAAATGAATCAGAATCTTCATAAGGCGTGCTGGCATACCATGCGCCTTTAAAGCGGCTGTTGCCGATTGTTGATTGATTATCCCACAAAGCGCTGCCGAGAATGCGCACGCCACTTGGGCCAATGCCGTTGCGCCCCAAACCATTAATGATTTCGCTCAAGCGCGGTTCTCCCTCAGGTACTAAAATCGCATCGCTTTTACGCGTCGGAACGACAGATTTTTCTTTATAGGCATCAGCAACTTCCTTGCCAGAAATATTCAAATCAGGCCGAGCAACTGAATATAAGCTAATTTTGCGAAGTTCCGCCCCTACCCATTCGGTTTGGCGCTGCAACAATTCGGCCACCTGGTTGCCAAATACATTGTTAGGCAAAACTGCGGCAAAACTTTTGATTCCATGTTCGCTGGCAAATTTTATGACGCGAACAGTTTGTTGGTCAGGCATTAAACCCATAATGTAAACATTGCCGCCAGCAACTGCTTTGTTGTTGGAGAATGATATAACTTTGAGATTCGCACGTTTGGCTTTTGAGGCGACAATGCCGACTTTATCGGAAAATACTGGCCCAAGGATGATGTTGACGTTGCTGTTAACTGCAGCTTCAGCCGCGGCAGCGGTTGTTGCGGCAGTATCACCGGTATCAAATGGGACGATTTGGAAATCTTTATTGCCGCTCTCAAACACTGCCATTTGCGCAGCATCGAAAAGTGATTTACCAACACTTGCAGATTTGCCAGTAAGCGGAACTAGAAGCGCAATTTTATATCTCGCATTGATATTTTCAACCGGCGCAATAGCTGCATTTGGCGCGGTTTGAACACCTGACGGTGGCGTTACGCCCGGCACTGTTGGCAGCGGAACAGCTTCTGGCACGACCGGACTATTAGCTGAGCTCAAAAGCTCGCCATCTTCGATTTGGCCTTGCTGAGACGAAGTGCGCGATGAATTCGAAGAATGAAACTGGCGCTCCGTATAAGCGCACGAAGAAATTAATAGCAATATAAAGCTAAGAAAATATAATGAGTGTAGTTTCATTTTAGGCTCTCGGGTAAATTTTCATGGATTCTACTGAATTAATCAGATCTAGTAAAGAGCCAGGTCTATTCATCGTTTCAACTCCAATTGGCAATTTGGGTGATATTACTTACCGGGCCATAAACACACTGAAAATGGCAGATTTGGTGCTTTGTGAGGATACACGCGAGACGCGCAAACTCTTGAGCCACTACAATGTTTCTACTAAGACCGATTCTTATAATGATCATAACGGCGGCGAAAAGCGCCCGGCGATTATGCGAATGCTGCATGACGGGGCGATGGTTGCGCTGGTTTCAGACGCTGGCACGCCGTTAGTTTCTGATCCGGGGTATAAATTGGTAGCGGATGCGTTGGAAAATGGAATTCGAGTTTATCCGGTGCCGGGGGCATCTTCGATTTTAGCAGCACTTGTGATGAGCGGGATGCCGAGCGATGTTTTTACATTTTGCGGCTTTGCGGATGCTAAGAAGTTTAAAAATTTTGCCGATTATAATTCAACACTGATATTTTTTGAATCAGCGCGGCGGCTGGTGGATTGTTTGGGTGATATGGAAAAAGCTTTTGTTGGCCGAACTGTGGCGGTGTGCCGCGAAATTACTAAGATGTATGAAGAAAATCGGTTTGGCAGTTTTGCGAATGTGCGCGAGCATTTTGAGGCGCATCCAGCTAAGGGTGAAGTGGTGATTTTGCTCTCCCCCCCTTTGTTGAAAGAGAAAGATGTTGAGGATATTCGAGAAGAATTGTTGCAACTACTCAAAACCATGAAATTGAAAGACGCATCGGAATTGCTGGGCGAGAAATACGGCATGAACAAAAAGAAAATCTATGAGCTCGGACTCTCATTTAAAAACTAATTATCAGCGCGGCGTTGATGCTGAAACCGCTTGCGAAGAATATCTTGTGGCAAGTGGCGCAAAAATCTTGGCAAAGCGGTTTAAAACCAAATTTGGCGAGATTGATTTGATTGCAGCGAAGGCTGATTTGTTATTGTTCATCGAGGTAAAACGCCGCAAAGCAGCAATTTTTGACGACCCGATTTCTAAAATGCAGAAAAAGCGAATTATGAACACGGCACTGCAATATCTGGCGGAAAATGAAAAGTTTTCGCAGTTCAATATGCGCTTTGATTGTATTTTTGTTGATAACAATCTGGCTTTACAGCATATTGAAGATAGTTGGAGAATAGAGGAAATATGAAAAATCTTATCAAAGCCGCTTTATTGTTATCATTAACAACATCCCTCAGCGGATGCATTGCTGCAGTTGGCGCTGCAGGCGTTACCGGGGTTGAAACCGCAACCGAAGACCGCACGGTCGGCTCAAAAGTTGATGATAATGGCATTGCATTGGCGATAGATAAAAAATTCATCGCGAAAGATAAAGATCTCTTCGGCGGAGTTTCAACTCGCGTTAGCGAAGGCCGCGTTATGCTTGGCGGCAAGGTGAAAGACCCAACAACTCGTAAAGATGCCGAAGATCTGGCATGGCAGGTTGAAGGCGTGCGCGAAGTTATCAACGAGATTAAAGTCAGCAATGAAGAGAATTTCGGTAATTATATAAGCGATGCGTGGATTACTAACCAAATTCGCACCCGCTTATTGTTCACTGACGGAATAAAATCACAAAACTATAGCGTGCAGACGGTTGACCGCGTGGTTTATTTAATGGGTATTGCGCAGAATAACAAGGAATTGCAGGCTGCAATTGAAGTTTCGCGCCGCACAAAAAATGTTCAGCGCGTTGTGAGCCATGTGATTTTAAAAGATGATCCGCGCCGCGGATTCTGGGCAGAACAGGCAAAAGCAAAAGCTGCTCAGCAAAATTCTAAGAATAATGGTGATTCAGCCAATTCAAACGGAAGTAATGAAACGGATGATCATAATGATGACATCTTAGTTCATAATAATAGCAATCACTAATTAGCTATTATATATGCAGCCCTTGATCCTTGCCGCCGCTGCGGATATCCGGCACTTGCGTGGCGGGAATTGAGCCTTTTGCTTGTTCGGCGAGTTTTTTATCATCAGATAAATCAAGATTTTTGATATTATCTTTGCCAAGAACTGCCGCTGCGCCAACAACATCGGTTTTCTTCAATTCTTTCTGCTCTTTAGCCTGTTCTTGAACAGCTTCTCTAACTTCTTCCTGGTTAGGATTCATTTTCTGAGCAATTTCAGTTGTTGGTTTGCCTTTATTTCTGGATTGCATCATGGCGCGTTCATTAGCCTGATATTGCTGCATAGGCTCGCGCGAAATGTCGCGCTGCTGTTGTTTTTGCATTTCCTGCTGCTGGCGGCGGGCGGCTTGCAATTCGCGTTTTAACCGTTCTTCGCGTTCCTGCTCATTTTCTTGGCCTAATTCACGCTCAATGAAATATTCCTGGCCATCATCAATTCCCTGCCCGTCTAATAAGCCTGGAGTGTTTTCATCAATTTCCAGCTCTTCACTTTCGATTGACCATTTATCAGTTTTCACGCCGCGATTTTTAAGCTTTTTGCCCTCTAATTGCGTGCTTTGGCTATCATCATCGCTAAGAGTAAACATAAATTACCTTTGCTTCTGCTGATTCTGCTGTTGCGTAGCTTGTTGCTGCGTAACTTGTGTTTCAACCGCTGGCTTTATGATGCTTGAGCCACTTTCTTTAACGCCTAATTGCTGCAATTTAGCAATTGCCTCTTCAGCTGCCATTTTGGCAACTTTTTCTTCATTGGCACGAGGCCCGGTTTTCTCACCAACTTTTTTCTCGAAATTACCTTTTTCAGCTGCAGCTTTCACTTCAACAGCTTCTGGTTTTGCAGCTTTTAATGCAGTATCAATTGCTTTTGAAATTAAAATTTCTTGGCTGACCTGTTTT
>JABDBO010000002.1:0-8026 GCA_013288575.1 Alphaproteobacteria bacterium | reverse complement strand
GACTTTTCGGTCTTTTTATTTTCGCGATCTTTGGGCTGTTTTTCATTCGCCGCATTTTTGCTTTTCCATTGCTCATCACCATAAATTGAGCGATCTTTTTTTGATTGCAGCATTTTCATAAACTGTAATTTAAGCAGGCCCATTTTAGTAATGGATGCATTGCTATTAGTGCGGATAGCGCTTGTTTGCGCTTTTTGCGAAGCTTGTTTTGCAGATTCGTGTGCTGCTTCACGCATATCTTCTTCCACTTCCATCGCAATGCGCTGGCGATTGGCGTTTTGCGCGGCATTTACCCTAAATAAACGATCCAATAGCGAATTTTTGGCCGAACGCCGGTTTTCGCGGCGTTTTTTTGGCTTTTCAGTTGGCTCAACGAAAACAGTTTCAGTGAATTTGCCTTGGCGATAATCTTGTAATTGTTCGTAGCTATCTCTTTGATTTTCAACATTTTGAAGGTGCACAAGGATCTTACGGCGTTCATCTTCCGGTAATTCTTCATCATTTTGAACTGCTGATTTGGCAGCCTCAAAATCAACGTCCTGGGTTTCACCCCGGCTTTTAAGAGCAAAATCTTCGGTTATGGCAGCTTCCATTTGCGGCTGACGCATAACCTCTTGCATCATGTTCTTGATTTTTATGATTAATTCAACAGTTGCGACAAAAACAGGACTATCATAGCCGCCAACATGAATGGCAACGTCATCAATCATGCGGATTGAGGCGCCTTTACCGCGCAATTCCTTGATTAGATCTAGCTTTGCAACCATTATTTCTTAACCTTTCCAGCTAATTATAGCATTATTTGCAAATAATGTGAGAAAAAACGGCCTTTGTCATAAAAGTTTAAAGATCATGTAATATATGTTTCATGAGATTAGAGTAGATTTGGGGATAAGAAACTAGTAATATTTATACAATAGGGATTAGGGATAAATTATGACGGCAGGAGGAGGCGCAGGAGACGACCAGAATGCATATTCAGTAGATGCAATTAGTCTTCAAATTGAAGATATTTTTCCTGAAATGCTGGCTCTTGGTAAACAGTTAGTATCTAACATTGTAAGAATTGATGAATTAGAACTTAGATATGCTGATAGTGAAACTAAAGAGCGTAAAAAGCCGCCTGCTACTGATGAACAGCTAAATAGACTCTATTATAACCTCGCGATTCTTAGAGATCGAATCTATGTTCTCAGACATGAGATAGAAGAAGTAGCAAAAAAATCTTCCGGCACCCAACAGGAATCCTCAGGTAATGGGCAACGTGAAGCTTCTGCTAAGAAACGCTTGCTAAAAGAAGTAATGGAAGAGGCCGAGCTTGCAGCCTATTATTTATTAAAAGATAAAAGTGAAAAAGAAGTTTTAGATGATGTAAAATCAAAACTTGAACAACAAAGGCTTGAGCGTGAAGAAGCAATTAATAACGTAAAACAACTTGATAATACAAGTTCCTCAGGAACCCGCCCAGGTAATAGAGATGCTATTTTAGGTGAAGCGACAGAGTTAGAAAGCAGCCTAACTAATGATGGCGCGAATACAAAAAAACATAGAATTATACAACGCAAAATTGATGAACAGCGAAAAAAAGGGGCCGAGGCAAGGGCAGCTATACCAGATATAACAATTAAAATTACTGAAGCAGTAACGAATTTAAATAAGGCACAACAAGATTTATCTGCAGCTAACGCTATAGATACCAATTCTGTCGCTATTGCTGATAGGGCAGCACATTTTCAAAGCATTGAAAGTTTAGAGAATTTAGTTGAAAAAAGAACAGGTACGCTTAGTAAACTCAAGGACCAAAAAAATGAATTAACAAAATCTATATCTGAATCTTCAAGAACAATACTTATTCTTGAAGTAGCAATACAAGAACTGAAATTTGCCAGATTAGATATTCTCAGAGATGGCCTTGATCATACACTGAATAATAAATCGACCAAAAATCAAAAAACCGTTGCTGACTACTTCCCTATGAGTATCGATCTTAAGGACAAAAAAGGTCCTTTTAAGCATATGATAAAATTGTATGAGAGACGGGAAAAATTAAGAAGTGCTGAAAAAGATCCTGCTTCAACTGTTGTGGATCAGGAATTAGCTCAACGTGTTAATAGGGCCTTTAAATATCCAATATTTGGAAATTTAACTATAAATGGTTATCCTGGCTTGTTTGCGACCGGGTTAGCTAAACTCACTATGTTGTCAGATTATACGAGACAACGCTCTTCGGTTACTTTTACTGGCAATTCTAGTTTGCCGCCTGACAACATGAGCCCTTTAAATGCCCAAAGGTTTGTTCTAGCTGTGCAACTGGCAGCCATACAATTAGATGGTGGTATTTATAAGAAAAAAGGAAATAAGTTAGAATTAGAAGAAGGTATTAAAGCCAAAGCGGGTCTCAGCCTCACTTCGGGTTTAGCGCATATCCAGGGCGCACCGGAGAGTATACAACGCGCTAATAAAATTATGTCTATAGTTGATGCAGGCGAAGAATTTGCTAATAATCGCCTTCATCCACTCTCTAAAAGAAGTACTTTATGGCCTATAATGGGCGCTGTTAGCGTAGCCAGTTTTATGGCTTTTAAATCTCATACTTTTGGTACATTACCACAATTATCTACATTTATTGAAACCTCTCTAGCTATCGCTTCAGCCTCAGTTGCTGTAACTGTAGTTAGGCTTAGAGAGCATAGTGGTGTTGGAGGAAAAGTTAGAGATGCATTAAAAGCCATTGATAGGTCTACCATTAAATCTGCATTTAATGACTTAGGGCCAGCTATACGCCAATCACTATCAGAAGTTGGAACCGCATTACGCGCTGCACCACATAATTTAACGACCAACTTAACCTTTAAAAAAGTTGGCGTACCTGCCCTTCTAGGTGGCCTAACTGGTGCTGCGACAGCATTGATTGGTGGTACGGCCGTAAATGCCACTAAATCAACTTTGACCTCTTTCACAACATTAGTACCTGCTTTGGAAACCGTGGGTGGAATGATTGGCGGCGTTATATTAAATAAGCTTAGCAACAGCGTTCTGCTTACCCGCCATACTCCATCTGAAAAACAGGAAAAGTCAGGGCTATTCGGGAAAATATTAACTTTCATTGGGCTTGGTGAAGGATTCGAGCTAGGTAAAATTTTTGCTGGTCCAACTATCGCAGCTGTTGTTGCTGCCGGCATAGGAGCTTACGGATTTGGAATTCCGGGGGCGTTATGGGGAGCTGCTATAGGTGGCGGCAGTGCAATTTTAAGTAAAACTAAAACCGGATGGATTACATTACCTAGTAATATAATTGCTGGGGCAATGGGTCTGATAAGCATTGTTACAGGCGCTCTTCAACATAATGGCGCTACTATTGATAGAGTTAAAGATGGAGTCTCCAACCAAGCATCAAGCTGGATGAATAAAAATTTTTGGAGCCATATACCGTTTGCGAATATGGGTTCGAATACATCTCCTTCTTTAAGAAGTGCAGAGGCTTTAAAAGCGGCTGGCCAAGCATCTGTACATACTTCAACTATAACTGCACAAGATTTAAACATATCTGATTTAAAACAGGACAAATCAGCAGCTACTAATGGAGCCAGCACACCTCAACCGGTAGGTGCAAACAAATCAACAGCTACTAATGGAGTTGGCTCACCCCAACCTGTAGGTACAAGCAACTCATTAGATCTTGATGTTAGCGATATTGCTCCTTCTGCTGGATTACCAGCAACTTCGGATCCAAAAGTCGACCCGCAAGATCTTGATATTAAAGATATTAAATCACAACCAATACCGCCAAAGAGTACACCATCCCCTCAAGATCTTAACATTAAAGATCTTACGCCACAACCAGCTACTACGCCTGGTGGCGGCTCACCATACCATCTAAAGAAAAGAACATCTTTTAATGACATAAAACCTAAGGATCCGGCAGCTAGATTCATTGATATTACAAAAGCTAACAACGGTAATTATGCTTCAAACGAGGTTCAAACCGGGGATAACAAAACAGAAAAGGCCGTTCAAGATAAAACAAATCTAAATCAATCTCGACAATTGTCATGACACTGTAACAATTTAATGATATATTAATAATAAATTAAGGTAATTTTATGGCAGATGATAATGAAAAACTACGAGAACAAGAAGATAACCTTTATGGCGCTGTTTTAGAGCAAGTTCGTAGCGCAATAAAAGAGGGGAAATTTTCTCAAATTCTCTCAAACGAGGATGCTGTAAAATCCTATAATAATTTAAAGGCTCTTTTTAAGAGTAATGACCCTCAGCGTTATGCAAAAATGCAAGCTCAGGTAACTGATTATGTTAAATCGCTAGCTACGAAAAGTGGCTCAGAAAAAGCTGAGGCATTTTTCCAAAATATTCTTGGAAAAGATAATTACGAAAATGTTGTTGGTTCGATTCTTCCTACTTTCGGAGATAAAGCGCAAGCTTATATAGGTAAGCAATGGGATGAAGTTTCAGCTATGCTTCCTGACGGGTTAAAAAATGATCCGGTGGGTTATGCAAAAGAAAACCCAGGAAAATCACTTTTGCTGCTTTTGGCCGGCACAGGTTTTATAACCGAGTTAATCTCTTTTGCTACTACTCCGGGCTGGGGTAAATTTAGCACTGGGCTTGCAACTATTGCCATGGGATGCCTTTTTTATATGGGCGCTAATTACTGCGGGAGCTCTAGTGAAGATAAAGGCCAACATGCAGGTCAATCTGCGACAAGTTTAGCCTCTGCTCTTAGAGCCGGCACGCCAGCTTTATCACATTCTTAAACCAAATACTTCAGCCAGAAGTAGTTGACGCAATATTGCAGGAATTTTAGCGCGATTAGTAATATCAGCGGTGAAATATCAATCCCTCCCAACGGGGGGATTTTGCGTCTTATCCGCGCAAAAACCGGTTCAGTTAAGCGATTAAGCAATACTCCAATTTGTTGTACCAGCGGCTGGTAGCGATTTACTATGCCAAAGCTTATCAGCAGGTTCAAAATCACCGCGGCAAAGATGATAAAAATATACGTCTCAATCAATAGATTGATTAACCATAAAATTGGTGGTTCGACGAACATATTTCCTCACGGCTTAGTTGCAGTTTTGATTATCTAATATTCCCGGCAACTGTCACGAAAAATTCATTTATTAGGCCTATAATAAGCACAAAGCGTCAAAAAAGCGTCATAGTTTTGAAGTATAGTTAAGCTTGAAGGAACAGATTATTTTATGGAATGGTTCGATAAAGCATATAACTGGGTCGCAACGCCAAACGGCAACCTCGCCCATGACACATTGCTTGATTTCAGCTCACACCGCGCTACATGCCGCACCTTATCAACTTTCGCTGGTTGTGTTCCTGTAATCGGCAATGCTGTTGCAGTTGGCGGCGAACTTACCGGAATCTATTACGGCTTGAAAGAAGGCAAGGAAAGCAAATGGAAAGTTCTCGGAGAAGGCGCTGTTGGCATCGGAATTTCACTTATTCCTTTCGGCAAAGTTATTGGTGGATTTGGTAAAGTTGGAATTAGAGCAACTGAAAATGCACTTGCTAAAGCTGCAGTAAAAGAAGGTGAAAAAATAGTTGAAAAAACAATTGAGAAATCTACTGAAAAAGAAATTGCCGATGTAGCAACAAAAACTCTTGAGCCACTAACCAAAAAAGGCGTATCGGCAACGAGCGATATACTTTTATCAGGCATGATTAAAAAAGTTTTCGGCTCGCTTACACAAACTGAACTGAAAGCTTTGGAAAAAGAAACCGGTGAAAAGATCGCCCAAGCTATGGCAGAAAAAGGGTTAGAATTAAGCGAGGAAGAAGCAACAAAAATTGTTTCAAAAGTTGTGTGGAAACAGATGCTCAAGAAAGATCTCGCCCGTGGACTTGTTCGTGGCGTGAGCGATTACTTTATGGAGAAATATTCCAAAGATCAAAAAATAGGCGAAGAGAATGTTGTGGTTGAGGCCAAAGTTATTCTAGATAAACATAACAAAGATCATGGCACAGAGTTGAAATATGATGATTTGGATGAAGAAGTAAAATCAGGTTTAATTCGCAATGCTTATGATAATATTAAAAAAGTCGGCGTTGAAGTAACTGATAAATCCGGCAAACCATTGACTGCCGATGAAGTTGTTCAGCATGCATTACAAAACGAGCAACCTGAAAAAGCCAAAGCGGAAGAGCCTTTAAAACCGCAAGCTGCAAATTCAAAAGAAAAAACCTATGAAATTCCTGCAACCAGGCTTGCAGACTATAGAGTTAGACCGCCAGTCCAATCACAACAGGCGGTAATAGGATAATTATGCCAGTCAATAGCAAATTTGTTGAACTTATTGGGAAATTGGGAGAGAAGGCAGAAGAGATTTCTATAAAATTAGAGTCGCACTTGCCTAATAAAATCTCACAATGGCTTCAACGTTTTACTAAAAAAGCGACAGAAGATGGCACAAAAATATTGGAGCATGAAGCGCTTACTAGTGGCGAAAGGGCAGCGTTAAAAGCGGCAGGAACAACTGCAACTAAAGAAACCCAAAGTTTATTAGATGCAGCTGCAGCTAAAAGCTCAAAAGTCATAGAACATGATTTTGGTGGAACAGCAGCTAAGACCGCTGAGAAAGTTGAAGAAGCCGCAGCTGATACAGCAAAAAAAGCCGCAAAGCCAGTTGCTAAAAAAGTAGCTGATATGACTCCTGGAGAACTATCACACAGCAATGCTTTATTGCAGCGTGAATTACTGGAAAAGCAAAAATGGGAAGGGTCACTGGCTGGCAAAGCCACTAAATTTACAAAAAGTGTCGCCATAAAAGGCATGGTAGTGACCGGTGGATATATAGGGTATGATTATTGGAGCACTCATAGAAATGACTTAAAATCTGAAATAAGGCCTAATAAGGAAGATCCAAAATTATCAGATCTTGTTATTACCAATACAGCAACTCATGAATCAAAAACAGTTGTTACCGGCGAAAGCAAAGAATCATGCCAAAAGATTCTTGATGAATTGAATGCCCATAATAAAGAGGGCATTGCAGACATAGCGATAAATTCCATCAAAAAACATCCGTGGATTACGTTTGGAATGGGGGTTGCACTCTTGGTTGGTGGCAACTTTGGATCATGGATTGCGGGTGCAGTTGCAACTATGGCAGGCGGTGGTTTCATGGGCGGAAAGGCTGCTCAGATAATCACTAAATGTACCGGCATTGGCGGCGGTTTAGCTCTGCTAACCGCTGGGTTGAGTTCAGGCCTCCATTTTAACCAGCCGCTTGATGGCTTGGCTAATCTTATTGATGGAAAACCGCCACTTTCTGATGAGGCGCAACAAGCATTGGCCAAACTTGAAGGAAAAGCACCTACTCTTGAAGCCTTGACACGAATAGCTGAGGCTGAAAAAACAAGCGGTAAAGAATCGCAACTTCCTAATGAAATAAAAGTTGAAGAAATTAAATCTCCGCAAAAGTCAGAAGAAAAATTACCACAAGACCTCGACCTTAAAGATATAAAAGACGCGGCAATCAACCCAGCCAAGGTTGAAGTTCCAAATGCTCTGGAGCCGCAAATTCCGCCAACTCTACGCGATAATGGAAAGCCTGTTGCAGAAGCCAATGTCGCCATAACTGATGATTTAGATGCACCGGCAAGCAAACCGGTAGAACCAAAAATGCCTGTTGATCCAACAAAAGCTGCAAATGCAGTAGCTTTCACTATGGCATGGGCAGATAAAAAAACCAGAAGCATGGCAGCGTCTGGCGCGATGATTACTAATCAGGTTGCTGCTGCGGCAGTTACAAAATCAACAGTGCAAAAAGATAGCGTGGCTATCATCAGCTAAATTAGTTCTCTAGCCCCTTTTTGCCTTCATCAATGCATAAGTAATACTGTCAGCAATTGCATCATAGGACGCATCGATTACGTTTTCAGAAACGCCGATTGTGCTCCAGCGCTCACCTTTTTTGTTTTCGGTCTCAATTAGCACGCGGGTGACAGCTTTGGTACCGACGCCAGAGTTGATGATGCGGACTTTGTAATC
>JABDBO010000001.1:90-53646 GCA_013288575.1 Alphaproteobacteria bacterium | reverse complement strand
AAGTATCCCGCAATATACTTCCCGTCAACTAATTCATACTTATCCAACACGCCCCAGCGTTTGTAGCCGCTGGATTCATAAAGTGAAACCGCTGCCGATTGGGTGGCACGAACTTCCAATTTTAAAATCTTCATCTTGACTGCAATTGTCTCTTCTTCCGCAGCTTTCAGCAATGTTTTCGCCAAACCGTGCCCACGTGCCCACGGGGCTACGAAATGCTCGCGGATAGTGGCCGCAAAATTATGCGCCTGGTTGCTTGGTGCCGGTTTCACTAATTGGATTGAACTGGCAATAACTCCGTCAAGCCGGCCGATGAAAACCTGGCGTTCTGGGATCTGTAATAAACCTTTCCAATGCGCTTCTAGTCTTTCGCGCGCGGGAACTTCAACCCAGTTAAATCCGACTGAAAAACCAAGCCCTGCATCATCAATCGTTTGCTCGGTGGCGTCGCATAATTCTTCAAGGTCAGCGCCTTTTAACTCGCGCAATTTTTCTACAATAATTTTTGGCTCAAACTCTTTTTGCGTATTCATCATTATTATCGCCCACCTTTAAAAAATTCTCGATAAGCGTGAGCCCCGCGGTTTGACTTTTTTCCGGATGGAATTGCACGCCCATGATATTGCCTTTGGCAATAACGGCAGTAATCTGCCCGCCATAATCACAGGTTGCAACCAAATTATCATTATTCGCGCAAATAAATTGGTATGAGTGGACGAAATACACATCTGATTTGATGTTATTCAAGAGTGGCAATTTCTTCTGTGCAGCAAGCCCGTTCCAACCCATATGCGGAATAGGGAGTGATTTATCACTAGGGTTGATTCTTCTCACCTCGCCTTTTATCCAGCCCAAACCTTTATGCTCACCATATTCGTGCCCGATATCAGCAAGCAATTGCATACCAACGCAGATTCCTAAGAAAGGTTTTTTATTTTGTAAAACCTGTTTTTCTAATGCAGCAACCATGCCAGGAATTTTGGCCAAACCAGCCGCGCAATCTCCAAACGCACCAACGCCCGGTAGCACAATGTGCGTTGCTTTTTCAAGATCAGCAGGGTTGTTGGTAACTATAACTTTCGCACCGGGAGATTTTTGTACAACATGTTCAAAAGCTTTTGCTGCTGAGCGCAAATTGCCGGAACCGTAATCGATAATGGTGATGGTTTTCATTTACCGAGTTATATCAGAGTTTCCTCTATTGACGAGAACACTTTCTAATCTCTCGGCATATTTCTCAATTTCTTCACTACCAAAACCTTCAATTTTATTCATAGCCGCAGTTATATTAAATTCCTCGTCTTTTTTAATCAATCCCAGCTCTTTGGCCTTATTTCTTGCTGCATTTAAATATCGTTGTACCGCCACATGCAAAACTTCTTGTTCGGCTGACAAATTAAGAATCTGAGTTAAGTCAAATTCTTCTATTCGCTTGCTCTCAGCCAATACGCAATCCCGCAGATCCTTACCCTCCATAATGTGCATGTGGTATCTACGATAATCCATTAAATAATCCGCTTTAGCACTTATGTATGAGCTCTCTTTTACCATTAAAGCAGAAAATTGATCCCTATACACCTCAGGATTTTCGCCTTGGCAATAACTTTCCATTGTCTTTATTATTTTCCTCAAATCGTCTGAAGCTTTTTGTACTGCATGTTTTGCAATTACTTTCTCATCACCTTTAAAAGCTAGTGCAATTTCAAGTTTTGCCGTTACCTCTAGAAAAAGAGGTATATGTTCTTTTATAATTCCTTTAATAAAGGCATCTAATGCAGTTTCAGGGGGCCGCAAAGATGCGGGCATTGACTCTATTACAATTGTTTTAATCTCTTCGAATAACCTTACAGACATATTACCTCATCCCATTTTGTTGCTCTAAGATAGCAACCAGCATTAATTCCCACTCACCCGCTCAAAATAGCGAAGCTGCGCCTCAGATTCATTCTTGCCGCTCACAACAGTTTGAAGTTGATAACCGCGTCTTTTCAAACTCTGGCGCCAAAAATCATTGGCAAATACTCCCAAAAACGGGAAAATCGCCAATTTGATCCAACCCAGATTATTGAAAAACGGGTTGTTATTAAAAGATTGTGGGACTGCGGTAAGGTTAAACACCAATAGAATAACCAGGAAAAGCCAACATTTGTTCATCACTGCCCAGACGAAATTATAGACTGGAATTAATGCGGCCAGCGTAAATGTTTCAGGCACGAAAATAGCATTCTCAGGCTGTTTTGCCTGGCCTGGTTTTGCATAAACCGTGTAAGTTTTAATACTATTCATAAATGCTTTTTGGCCCCGAATATTTCTTGAATATTTAACTTTCAGGCTTATTATCGCCATTCCACGTGCCGAATTCAAGTATTAACACAAGGATATTTATATGAAATTCGTTTTAAACGGCTTTTTTGCTCTAAGCATTGCTATAATTAGCGCCTTTATTATAAGCGATTTTGGCTCTGAAAATAACGCACAAGCCCTTGTTTCTAATGGACAAGAAGCACTTATGACCATTCGCTTTAACCAGAAAACTGTGGCCTATCAGGACCAGCTTTTTTATGTTGTAAGCCAGGCAGTTAAAACAAAACCCTCGGTAGTTTTTGATGTGGTTGATACAACCCCAAATGGGCAGCCGGCCTATGGTCAGCAGGTTGCAAATGACATCGCGCGCATCGGAGTTTCGCAACAGCAAATTACTTTCCATGCAGAAAGCGGCCGTGTTAACAGTGAAGAAGTGAAAATCTTTGTCAGATAAACTGCAAGAATTAGGAATTCCTCCACATGAGGTTACACCCTCGGTGAGCATCGCCGTTAACGGCTTAACCGATCATATCGACCAGTTGAATAAAGAATTGCAGCAAACCAAAACCCAACTGGAAAGCATCCAGCAGATGGTTGATGTTGACCCGGTGAGCGTTATTCCTAACCGCCACGCGCTCGTCAAACGCTTAAGTTGGTCGATCGCCATGAACAAACGCTATAATGGCCCAAGCTCGATCATCGTGTTTTCCATTACTGATTTTGAAAGCATTAGCCGCACTTATGGTTATCAGGCCGGGTCGCGAGTTGGTAATTACGTGGCCGAATTCATTACCAATAATATCCGCGATACTGATTATCTAGCCCGCATCAATGAAAACCAATATGGCGCAATTATGTATTTTGCCGATCTTGCTGACGTGCAAGCCAAGGCTGAAAGAATGTGCGCGCAAATTCGCCAGGCGCCGTTTCGTTGGAATAATAGTTTGGTAAATATATTATTAGCTTATGGAGTGCATGCCATAACCCCGGCTGATGACCCTGAATCAGCAATTTTGAACGCCAGCAATGCGATGCATGTCAATAACAGCAAACTCAAATTCGAACAGATAAATTTTAAAGCGTGACCAGTTTCAGCATCATAAAACCCGACGATCTCCACGTCCACTTACGTGACGGCGCAATGCTTAAAACCGTAGCACCACACACTGCCGCACAATTTTCGCGCGCACTGGCGATGCCAAATTTGGTGCCGCCGGTAACGACGGTTGATATGGCTTTTCAATATTATGACCGCATCAAGCAAGCGGCAGATATCGAGCCGATCATGTCTCTATATTTAACCGATAACACAACTCCGCAAGAAATTGAAAAAGCCGCAAAATCTGGTTTGGTGAAAGCTGTAAAATTATATCCAGCCGGTGCGACAACCAATTCTGATTCGGGTGTGACTGATGTAAACAAAATCAGCAAAGTTATTGAAGCTTGCGAAAAACATGGAATATTATTTCTCGTTCATGGCGAAGTGACTGATAAAGAAATTGATATTTTTGACCGTGAAGCAGTTTTCATCGAACGCATTTTGCAGCCGATTGTGAAAAAATTCCCAGCTCTGAAAATTGTTTTGGAACATATTACCACTTCACAAGCGGCCGATTTCATAAATGCCTCCGGCAAAAATATCGCCGCCACAATCACCGCCCATCATTTGCTGTTTAACCGCAACGACATGCTAGTCGGCGGCATTCGCCCCCATTATTTTTGTCTGCCGATTCTAAAGCGCGAAACCCATCGCAAGTCATTAGTAAAAGCTGCTTTAAGCGACTCCAGCAAATTCTTCGCCGGCACCGATAGCGCCCCTCACCTGCAGAACAAAAAAGAACATTCCTGCGGCTGCGCTGGCTGTTATACCGCATTCAATGCCGTTGAATTATACGCCGAAGTTTTCGATAAAACAGAAGATTTAAGCAAACCAGCTACTCAGAAAAAATTCGAAAACTTCATGAGCAAATTCGGTGCTGATTTTTATAACCTGCCCCACAATAAGCAAAAAATCACCCTCACTAAAACCCCTCAGAAAATCCCTGAATTCATTGAAACTCCAGAAGGCAAACTCATTCCATTACTCGCCGGTGAAAAAATCAACTGGCAGATCAGCGCCGCAAAATGAGTTTTGATACTCTCATAGCCTATATAATCGCCACCTTTTTTGTATGCGCTTCGCCCGGCCCAAACATGCTGCATATTATGACAAGCAGTGCCCGACTCGGTTTTATCCGCACCCTCATAGCAATGTCGGGATGTATGGCGGCAGTTCTCATTCTTTTAATCACTTCCGCTATTGGCCTGGCGGCAATCCTGCAAGAGTGGCCACGAATTTTTATTATGCTACGTTATCTTGGCGCCGCCTATCTTGCCTATTTGGGTTTTCGAATTTGGGTTGAGCCGTTTTATAATCCGGTTGTTGCTGAAAATCTCCCTAATTCCCTTAAGAATCGCCGCAAACAAATTTTTCGCAATGCATTTTTTATCGGCATTAGCAATCCCAAAGCAGTTATTTTTGCCGCCGCATTTTTTCCGCAATTCATAAACCCCACCATGCCACGCGTTCCACAATTAGCTGTGTTGCTTGCTATATTTATTATAATCGAATCGAGCTGGTACATAGCCTATGCTACATTTGGCGCGGCCATTTCACGTTTTCTCGAACGCCCTGCTTCGCAGCTGCTATTCAAAATAATCACCGGCTCGATATTCATTGGTTTTGGGATTGCAATTATAGTCGTCTAATATATTAATAACTAATGCATAAACTCCTCTACAACCTCTCGCCTGAAACGGCGCATAATTTGGCTATTTGGGCGCTGCATAATGGGCTGGCACCAGATTATCGCGAAAGTGATGATCCAATTTTGGCCAGCGAAATATTTGGCCTAAAATTTACCAACCCCATCGGCATGGCGGCCGGGTTTGATAAAAATGCGCGTGCAATTAATGGCCTGGCAAAACTTGGATTTGGTTTTGTGGAAGCCGGCAGCGTCACCCCGCGCCAGCAAGCTGGCAACCCGAAACCGCGCATTTTTAGGCTGACGGAAGATGAAGCAATTATCAATCGGCTGGGTTTTAACAATGCAGGAATTGAGGAATTTCTTAAAAATTACGCCGCATCAACCGCAAAGTTAAAAACAAAACCGATCCTCGGAATTAATATTGGTGCTAATAAAGATAGTGAAAATTTCTATGATGATTATTTGATTTTGATCGAGCGCGCTACACCTTTGGCTGATTATATTACGGTGAATATTTCATCGCCGAATACCCCAGGTTTGCGCGATTTACAGAAGAAAGAAGCGATCGCCAAATTACTCAAAGATGTTTTGGAGATCCGTAATGCGCAAAAACGAAAGCCGCCATTGCTAGTAAAAATTGCGCCGGACTTAACCGATGAGGAAGTTTTCGCCATAACCGATATTGCGCAGGAATTGAAACTTGATGGAATCATTGCCACCAACACAACCATCAAACGCCCGCATCTTACCAATATCAGCGCCAATGAAACCGGAGGTTTAAGTGGCAAACCTTTACGTGATACGGCAACTGAAATAATCAGAAAAATCTACTCTCACTCAAATGGCGCGGTAAAAATTATTGGCGTTGGCGGAGTGGCAAGTGGTGAAGATGCGTTCGAGAAAATCGCCGCAGGTGCGTCACTCGTACAAATTTACACCAGTCTAATTTACAAAGGCCCGAGAGTGGTGCGCGATATAAAACACGAACTGGCCGCAATATTAAAGCAACGCGGATTTAAAAACCTGCAAAGCGCAATCGGCACTGCCGGAAAATAAAAAAGCCCACTAATAAATTAGGGGCAGCATCGGTATTATTTTAGGCAATAATATCTGGAAGAATCATTGATTCGAGCATGCAAATTTTATCACGGAGGATAAGTTTGCGCTTTTTCAGCTTTTGGATGCGAATCATGTCAGCACCGGCTAGTTCAAGGATAGCAAGATCAATAGTTCGATGTTCCGCACGGAGCATTTCAAGTTCTTGCATTATTTTTTTATCTTCACCCATAGTCTTAAATAGTCCCAATAATAAAAAAATTAACGAAAAAATCTTTAAACCAATTATTAACTAATTAGCTTTTAAACTGTAGTATTTTACCACAAAAAGAAGGGATTATCTACAAAAAACAATAGCAAAAAGCAAGGATTTTTTGAAGGTTAATTCCTGCCGCCCTTTTGATAATCAGGCATTTCTCCAGTATTCTTTAAAATTTCAGACCAGCCTTGAACCTTAATCCCAGCCCCTTCTTTACCTAAACCATGCTTTTTTCGGTCTTTATTTTCCAGTCGCTTACTGATTTCATTCAATTTTTTAAAGGCCGCCTTATCTGGGTTTGCCATATTGGCATTCTTCCATGTTTCTGACTCGCTCACATCCCCATCTCTGGCCGTAATTTCCGGAATATCAGCCGCCTTTATTCTTTCACCGGCAGATGCATATTCAATTTCAACAACATATTTACCGCGATGCGCACCCTGATATTCATCCAACTCAAGAGTCCTCTCTACACCGCCCAAAGTTCTTGAAGCAATATAACGAGTTTTATAAAGCAATTTATCAGCGCATAATTTTATCAGAATCCCCACGGCTGCTTTCACCGGAATTTTATACTCAAGTTCCACCCGCTCGCCAGCCTCATTAGCTGGCCCTTTTACAGTAAGATAAGCACTGACCTTATTGGTTTTAATATCCTCCTGATATCTTATGCGCGATTGCTTGAGAAAATTAGGATTTTCCTCAATTTCTTTTTTAATTATCGCAGCTCGATCACGGTCAGTTTCTTTCGCGCGAAGAATTTCAACTCCGCTTAATTTATAAATAATAGTTTTCGTCCTTGGATTAAAGCCAACTTCTAAAACTCTAACCACGCCTTTCATCGGCATATAGCCTTGAATAATTTCCAACTCCTGCTGAGCCGCAGCTTTTATTTCCGCGATTGCAGATTTAGTGGGAATAAATTTTGATTCAATTTCTTGCGCTTTTCTGGCCATAATGAATTTTAACATTAGCCGGAATTAATTTCCTAGGTGGATTTTTGGATAACTAGGCAACCAATTGAGATTTCGCCGCAAAATCAGAGATATTAATTTTTATCGCATGTTCGATCGGAACATACATATGGCTGGAAAGAATAATAACTCCTCCGGCAGAACACTTCTCAGAAATTAGTGTGTCCAGTAACTTGGAAACGTCATGGTCGAGATTGTTGTAAGGTTCGTCTAAAATCCATAGATCAGCTGCGCAAAATATTAGGCGCGATAATGCAACCCGTCGCTGCCAGCCTTTAGAAAGCTCGCCGCATTTCATGTCGACATAAGGTTCTAAACCCAGCTTTCTTAGTGCAAAAGGAACTGATTCACGCTCGCCGCACAAGTCTGCCCAAAAATAAATATTTTCCAGCACAGTTAATTCTGGCTTCACCATAATTTCATGGCCGATAAAAGTCATTTCGCAATCATTGTTGCGAATAGCGTTGCTAATTTCCTGCTCATTCCAGTTGATCATGCCCTGGCTTGGCTTCTTCAAGCCAGCCAACATATGTAATAGACTGGTTTTGCCAGTACCATTATGGCCATGCAGAACAATAATAGTTCCAGGAGCTGCCGCAAAGCTCACCCCTTCAAAAACATGGCGCTCACCGTAATGGCAATTGACGTTATTACAAACTAGCATTCGCTGAATAGTAACGACAAAAACGAAAAGTGAAAGGTAAAAATTTAGCTAGCTTTTTTCTCGATCCGGCGGGCTAGATCTTCGATTTTAGAAGTGATCTGCGAAATTGTCGCTGAGCTGATTTTATCAACTTCATCCTGTATATTGGCGCGGCTGCTACCGGAATTGCGCAGTTCATATAATTCGTCAAGCAACTGTACTGCCGCTACCACCAATAATAATGATTGGTTGCCAGTACCGATAGTGCGGGAAAGATCTTTGACGCGCTTATCAAGCTCATAGGAAAGATTCAACAAGTGCTGCTCTTCGCCATCACCACAAGCAATTTGATATTCGCGGCGGTTTACATTCAAATTCAATATAGCCATTAGCCCACCATCTCCTCTAATTCGCCGATTGATTTTTTAAGTAACCCAGAAATTTTCTCATTCAAGTCTTTCAAGCGTTTATTCTCGCTTTTATAACGCACCAATTCCGCCGATAAATTACTGATTTCCTCTTTATATTCCGCGGCATTATCACGCAGGGTCTTCAATTCATCTTTCAAAGTATCAATTTCTGACTTTAACGTCGTGGTGGTTTTTGAGCGAACCTGGTCTTCGGTAAACTTGGCATATTTATCCACCGCCTTCTCAAGCTGTTCAAAGGCTGATTCAAGCCGGCTTTTTTCAACTATTAATGATTCTTTCAATGCGACCATATTCTGCTGGAAATTAGTGATAAAAACCTTTATTTAACGAAGCTAACATTTAACCAGAAACCATTGCAAGAGAAATATGTCGCAGAAAGCCCAGAATTCTAAGCAGACCGAATCAGAAGTTAGTTATATTCGCATGGCAAACGCCATTCGCGCATTATCGATGGATGCGGTTGAAAAGGCCAAGAGCGGCCATCCTGGCATGCCGATGGGTATGGCAGATGTAGCAACTGTTCTGTTCACCCAATACTTAAATTTTGACCCGAAACATCCAAAATGGCCAAACCGCGACCGCTTCGTGCTTTCTGCTGGGCACGGCTCAATGTTAATTTATTCCCTGCTCTACCTCACCGGTTATGAGGATATGACAATTGATGACATCAAAAACTTCCGCCAGCTTGGTGCTAAAACTGCGGGCCATCCGGAATATGGTCATGCCGAAGGAATTGAAACGACAACTGGTCCTTTAGGTCAAGGCATTGCAAATGCAGTTGGCATGGCTTTGGCTGAGCGTATGTTGAACGCGCGCTACCCAAATGCAATTGACCATTACACTTATGTTATCGCTGGCGATGGCTGCTTGATGGAAGGCATTTCGCAAGAAGCAATTTCCATGGCCGGGCATTTGCGGTTGAACAAATTAATCGTGCTGTGGGATGATAATAAAATCTCCATTGATGGCGCAACGGATCTCGCAACTTCAGAAAATCAATTGAAGCGTTTTGAAGCTTGCGGTTGGGATGTGAAAGCGATTAATGGCCATGATTTCTATGCTATTACTGAAGCACTCGCCTGGGCGAAAATGCAAGATAGACCAGTCATGATTGCCTGCAATACCAAGATCGGCTACGGTGCGCCAACTAAAGCTGGCAGCCATAATTCGCACGGTTCGCCACTCGGTGCAGAAGAAATTAAAGGCGCGCGCGAGTTTTTAAAATGGGAACATAAAGAGTTCGAAGTTCCAGCCGATGTGCTGGATAGCTGGCGCGAAGCCGGTCAGCGCGGTGGCGCACTTTATAAAGATTGGCAAAAGAATGTTGAAAAACTTGATGCCACCGGCCGCAAAGAATTTGAAAGAACCTATAATGGCGAAATACCTAATTTGGCAAAATTGCTCGAAGGTGCGAAGAAAGAATTCATTGAGAAAAAACCTGGAATGGCAACAAGAAACTCATCGCAAAAAGTGCTTGATGTTTTGACTGAGGCACTACCTGAGTTGATTGGCGGTTCGGCGGATTTGACCGGCTCTGTAGGCACTAAAACCAAGAATTACAAACCTGTTTCTGCTCGTGATTATGCCGGCAACTACATCCATTACGGCGTGCGCGAACATGCAATGCAGGCGGCGATGAACGGCATCACGCTGCATGGTGGTTTCATTCCATATGGCGGAACTTTCCTTGTATTTTCTGATTATGCACGTCCCTCAATTCGCTTGGCGGCACTCATGGGAATCCGCAACGTATTTGTCGGCACGCATGATTCTATCGGCCTTGGCGAAGACGGCCCAACCCACCAACCGGTTGAACATTTGGCATCTTTGCGCGCGATTCCTAATTTGCTAGTGCTGCGCCCATGCGACGAAATTGAAGTTGCCGAAAGCTGGGAAATTGCACTCTCTCACAAAACTACACCATCAGTAATTTCACTAACTCGCCAAAACGTGCCAACAATCCGCACTGATTTCTCTGAAAACAAAACCGCAAAAGGCGGCTATATAATCTCCGAGAAAAAAGGTGCGAAGGCAACAATAATCGCCACTGGCTCAGAAGTTTCACTGGCAATTGAAGCGCAGAAAAAACTCGATGCAGAAGGCATTGCAGTGAACGTAGTTTCAATGCCATGCACTAAATTGTTCGATGAACAGGATGCGAAATATCGCGCTAGTATTTTGGGTAGCGGTTTGCGAGTTGCAGTAGAAGCGGCGGGTGGTTATGGCTGGGAAAAATATATCGGCGAAAACGGTGTTTTCATCGGCATGAATTCGTTCGGTGCTTCCGGCCCGGCAACTGAGCTTTACAAGCATTTTGGCATTACGGTTGAAAATATAGTGAAACAGGTGAAGGAAAAAATATGACGATAAAAGTTGCAATCAATGGCTTGGGCAGAATTGGTCGCTGTATTATCCGCGCCATTAGCGAATATAACTATAATGATATCGAAATCGTCGCGGTAAACGGTGGTTCTGGTGATGCAAAAACTCACGCACATTTACTGAAATATGATTCGCTGCACGGATTTTTCCCGCATGTTGAGGCTGGTGAAAATGCTCTCATTATCAATGGAAAAAAAATCCCGCTACTCTCAGAGCGCGACCCGGCAAAACTGCCTTGGAAAGATTTGAAAGTTGATATTGTGCTTGAATGCACCGGCGCTTTCAAAGGAAAAGATGATGCATATGGCCATATCAAAGCCGGCGCAAAAAAAGTTATCATTTCAGCACCTGCTGAAAAAGTGGATGCGACGATTGTTTTCGGTGTCAATAATTCTGCCTTGAAAAAGGCGCACGAAGTTATTTCAATCGGCTCATGCACAACAAATTGCTTGGCACCTGTCGCCAAAGTTTTGAATGATGCGATTGGTATTGAGCGTGGATATATGACGACAATTCACTCATACACGAATGACCAAGTAATATTAGACGGCAAACATAAAGATCTTCGTCGCGCGCGTGCAGCTGCAATGTCAATCATCCCAACTTCAACCGGCGCTGCAAAAGCGCTGGGTTTGGTGTTGCCAGAACTCGAAGGCAAACTCGATGGCACGGCAATTCGCGTGCCGACGCCGAATGTTTCGATGATAGATTTGAGCTTCGTGCCAAAACGCAAAATTAGTAAAGATGAAGTGAACGCGGCTTTAAAAACGCAAGCAACCGGCGCGATGAAAAATGTGCTCGAATATAATGAAGAGCCACTGGTTTCGACTGATTTCAACCACAACCCGCATAGCTCGATTTTTGATTCGACACTGACCAAAGTTATTGATGGCAACCTGGTCCGCATTGCCTCATGGTATGATAACGAATGGGGTTTTAGCGTGCGCATGCTTGACGTGGCGCGGTTATGGAACTCGCTCTAAGAAAAGCTACCAGAGATGATTTGCGGTTACTTGGCGAAATTCGTGCACGAACTATTCTGGCGCAACCGGAAACTTTTTGGAACAAACAAGAATTGCAAATTGCCGCTGATGCATGGGCAACGATGGATGTACAGAATGATTTTGATAATCATGAAATTTACATCTATTTGCACAATGGTGTTGAAGCTGGTTTTGTCAGTTGGAAAGGTGCATATCTGGCTTATTTATTTACCCTGCCGGAAATTCAGAGCAGCGGTGTTGGCAGCGCATTATTGAAATTTGCTGAAAGCGCGATTCGTCCAACGCATAATTATATCTGGTTGATTGCGCATCCGTATTCAGAAAAGTTTTATGAGAAACACGGCTTCAAAAAACAGCCGGAGACCGAAATTCCTTTCGGCACTACCCGGCTGCATAAGTTTTTGAAAACTTTTTAGCTTCTAGCGGCGGCCGAAAATTGCGCGCACCACGTAACCCGCACCGAAAGCAATTGCAATTGCCTGCAATGGTTTTTGGGTAACGCGAGTCGCGAGCTTTTCTTTGCGCTCGCTAAGTTCATCATTGGCCACATCCATAAAATCATGCGCTAATGTGCTAATGCGGCTGGCGAAATTATGCAGGTCTTTTGCCGATTGGCGGGCGCGAGATTTCAACTGGTCGATATCCATATTATCTTTAATGTCATTCAAGTCGTGAAGAACAGTTGCTTTATTTTTTTGGTTAGCCATAAACCCTCCTTGGGTATTGAATTATAAGAAAAGTTTGGCACAGATATTGATAAAAATTCTATATGGAAACTACCCGAGAATATAAAAATCCATTTATACGGAGTTGGCAGCGCAAAAATTACAAGTAGATACTCAGCATAGTAGAATTTTAGTGCACGCGCGCCCAGATGCGGAGTTTAGCGATATAGAAAAATACCGTCATAATTCCAAGGAATACAACCACTTTTAGGCCCATGCGTTTGCGCAGCTCCATTTCTGGTTCGGCTGTATATTGGAGGAAGTTTACAACGTCATGCGCTTCTTGGGAAATAGTCGCCTTGGTGCCGTCTTGGAAATCCACCTGATTTTCTTTGAGCGGTTGCGGCATTGAAATCACCTGGCCGGAATAATATGGGTTGAAATACTTTCCGCTTGGCACTTGCAGGTCAGATGGCGGAGTTTTGCCATAGCCGGTGAGGATTGAATAAATATAGTTAGGGCCATCTTCACGCGCTTTTGCCATGAGAGAAAGATCTGGTGGAGCAGCACCACCGTTTGCAGCAGCGGCAGCTTCTTTGGTTTCGAACGGGGATTTGAAATGGTCAGAAGGCAGGCCTTTGCGGTCAACATTGCTGCCATCTTCACCGACTGATGGATATGTATAATCAGCAGCAATTGCTTTTATTTCAGCATCAGAGAAACCAGCGCCTTTTAAGTTGCGGAAAGCCACCAGTTTCATTGAATGGCAGGCTGAGCAAACTTCTTTGTAAACTTTATAACCACGTTGGATTGATTGTTTATCAAAAGTGCCAAGCGGGCCATCAAAACTCCATTGCTGCGGTTTTGGCATTTCTTTTTTGGCGTGGCTCACCGGCTCTGGGGCTTTAAAGCCAAAGTTTGATACGTACATCAACGCTGAGATAAGGAAAAATGCGCTGAGTAAACCGACTAAAACCGTGCTTAATCTCTGGTTCATATTATTTGGCCTCGCTAAGTGACGCCGGAACCGGACGTGTTGTTTCGAGCTTGCCGATTACTGGCAGAAGCACGAGGAAATGGAAGAAGTAATAAAGTGTAGCTATGCGTCCGCCGACAACATACCAGCCTTCAGCCGGTGATTCACCGATGAAACCGAGGAACAAAACGTCAACCAAGAAAACCCAGAAGAACACTTTAAACACCGGGCGATACCTACCGCTGCGGACTTTGGAAGTATCAAGCCAAGGCAGGAAGAATAACACGGCAATTGATGAGAACATCGCCACAACGCCCAAGAATGCGTTAGGTATAGAGCGCAAAATTGCGTAGAACGGCAGGAAATACCATTCAGGTACAATGTGCGGCGGCGTTACCATCGGATCAGCCGGAATGTAGTTATCCGGGTGGCCGAGGTAATTCGGGATGAAGAAAATGAAAATGGCGAAGATGATGAAGAACACGCCGAATCCGAAGCAATCTTTAATAGTGTAATATGGGTGGAAAGGAATTACGTCTTTTTTAGATTTCACTTCAACGCCGGTCGGGTTGCTCGAACCGTGGTGGTGCAACGCCCAAATATGGATAACTACAAGGCCCAAAATTATGAAAGGAACCAGATAGTGTAATGCGAAGAAACGGTTGAGTGTAGCATTATCAACTGAGAAACCGCCACGCAGCCATGTGCCGATCGCCGTGCCGATTACCGGAATTTTATCGAAGAAGCTGGTAATAACCGTCGCGCCCCAAAGGCTCATCTGGCCCCAAGGTAATACGTAGCCCATGAAAGCCGCGGCCATCATGGCTAGCAAAATAATTACGCCGATGAACCATAAAAGCTCACGCGGGTTTTTATATGAGCCATAATAAAAGGCGCGGAAAATATGGATATAGACAGTGACGAAAAACATCGAAGCGCCAACTGCGTGGGTGTAGCGCAAGAGCCAACCGTAATTGACATCACGCATAATATGTTCGACAGATTCAAACGCATGGCCGGTTTGCGGGGTGTAATGCATGGCCAAAACGATACCGGTGATGATCTGAATCATCAGGCAAACGCCGGCAATCGAACCGAAACTCCAGAAATAATTGAGGTTTTTCGGAGTAAGATAATCTTGCAGGCTTTTAGTAAAATCAAAAATCGGCAGGCGGTAATTTATCCAGCCAATAATGCCTTTTTCTTGCGGTGCTTTTGGTGCCAAAGGGTCAGACATTAGCCAATCCTAATAGTTTTGTCGTTAATGAATTCATATGGTGGAACCACAAGATTCTGCGGGGCCGGGCCTTTGCGGATACGGCCGGCGATATCATATTGCGAACCGTGGCATGGGCAGAACCAGCCGCCGAATTCGCCCTCACCCACAATCGGGATGCATCCCAAATGCGTGCAAACGCCAACTACAACCAGCCATTCTTCATGGTTTGGTTTGGTGCGTTCTTTATCAGTTTGCGGGTCGCGTAACGACGCAACATCAACTTTATTAGCGTCAGCAATCTGTTGTGGCGTGCGGCGATAAACGAAAATCGGCTTGCCGCGCCACATGGCTTTTTTCTGCTGGCCGGGTTGAACGGAAGAAATATCAACTTCAACTGAGCTTTGCGCCAGAACATCCTGCGAAGGGTTCATGCTGTCAATTAGCGGCCATGCCACTGTGCATGCACCAACAACGCCTAGGCCGTTAGCAGCCAGCACCATAAAATCACGCTTAGACGGGTCACAAACTTCGCCGTCGCCGCAACTAGTATTTTTTGTCGAATCTTTTGCCATAATTGGGCTTAAGTATAGCGCTCATGAAAAATAGTCAAGCGCATTATTAAGGTTTTCTGCCTAGCTTGTATACGAATTCACCAAACGTTGCAATCCAGTCTAGATTGCCCCTTCCGTCCTGCCGTCTCGCAATGATGCTATTTTGTCTTACTATGTATTAAAGCAACGCTTTCTTTCACGCCAAATAGGGCAAAGAAACTGCCTGCGCGCGGGCCTTGTTCCGCACCTAAAAGCACTTCGTAAATTGCCGAGAACCATTCACGCATATTCTCAAAACCATGTTTCGTGCCGATATCGTAAACTAACTGCTGAATAGTTTGTGCGTTTGGCTCCGGAAGTTTTGGCATTTCATCTGCAAGCTCAATAAATGCAGCCTTTTCTTTTTCGCTTGGCGTACGGTATTTTTTGTGCGGTTTTACGAAATCATCATAATATTTTACCGCGTAACCGGCAAGTTTATCGAGCATCGGGCAGGTTGCCGGGTTTGCGTTCGCATCATATTTGCTGATGAAGCCCCAAAGGATTAATTTATCTTCCGGGTTGCAGGCACTGGCCAGGTTGATGAGCAATGCAAAAGTAATGTCGCTCTCGACTTTTGGAACTTTGCCGCTATGCACATGCCATGCTGGGTTATCAACATCTGGCGCTTCATTATATTTTTTTACCCAGGTCAAATATTCATCAACGTTTTTCGGAATGACATCAAAATATAATTTTTTCGCTTTCTGTGGATTGACGAACATATATTGCGCAAGGCTTTCAGAGCTTGCGTAGGTGAGCCACTGATCAATCGTGAGGCCGTTACCTTTCGATTTGGAAATTTTTTCGCCTTTTTCGTCGAGGAATAATTCGAAATTAAATTGCTCAGGTGGGGTGCCACCTAGCGTTTTGCATATAGCGGAATAGATTTTACCGTTGACCAAGTGGTCTTTGCCATACATTTCAAAATCAACATCAAGTGCTGCCCAACGCATGCCGAAATCCGGTTTCCACTGGAGTTTGCAGTGACCCTCGGTGACTGGCAGTTCGGTTTCAGTTCCATCTTCGTCTTTGAAACTGATTGTGCCTTTTTCAGCATTTGGAATTGTAGGCACATAAAGCACCCTGCCCGTTTTTGGGCTGATGGGTAAAAACGGTGAATAAGTCGCCTGGCGTTCTGGCCCCAAGGTTGGAATCATGATTTTCATGATCGCGTCATAGCGTTTTAACGCGGTTAAAAGCGTAGCATCAAAAGTGCCGTTTTTGTAAAGATCGGTAGCGCTTTTAAATTCATAATCAAAACCGAAATGGTCGAGAAACGCGCGTAGGCGCGAATTCATATGCGCGCCGAAGCTTTCATGGGTGCCAAACGGATCAGGTACGCTGGTAAATGGTTTGCCCAAATTTTCTTCGAGCATTTTTTGGTTTGGTAAATTTTCCGGCACTTTGCGGAGCCCATCCATATCATCGGAAACTGAGAATAATTTGGTTGGAAGATCGGACAATTGCTGAAAAGCATGGCGCACCATAGTTGTGCGCGCAACTTCACCAAATGTTCCGATATGCGGCAAACCCGATGGGCCATAGCCGGTTTCAAAAAGCACATAGCCTTTTTTCGGCGGCGTTTTGGTAACGCGGTCTAGAATTTTACGAGCCTCAATGAAGGGCCAGGATTTTGCTTGGGAATAATCAGTCATAGCGCAGCATAAAACATTATTTGCCTATGTTTTGCAAGATTTTAGATTGAAAAATAAATATGAACAGTAAGCCAACCAGCCTTTAAGCAATGATCATTGGATAGCCAGTAGCCCCAGACAGGCGCAATTATTGGAACAAAGTAAGTGTATCGCCTTCAATCGTAAAGCGTTTTAACTTATTGAAGAAGCTCATACCAAGTAACGGTTGGTCCATCGTGCCTTGCGCAACTAATATATTCACAGCAGATAATTTAATTGGCCCTACCGCAAAATTATCTATCGTGGTCATTGCCGCTTTTACAATTGTACCATCGGCTAATTTTACGTCTTGGTTATAATTAAGCTTGCCCACATCAATCCCCGCTTTTTTCGCATCATCAATTGAAATGGCAGTAATTGTTGCCCCAGTATCAACTTTGAAATTGATTGTTTGTTGGTTTAAATCAGCTGGAATGTAAAAATGCCCATCTGGCGCAACTTTAAAATTCGCTTGTTTTGCCGCAGGCATATCCGGCACATCACTTTGCTCAACAATTAGGTTGCCATCCTTATCTTTAATATTATTGCCGTTTTTATCCTGAGCATAGCGGATTTCATATTTAGTATTTGGCTTGATTTTATTAACGCAGTCGGGTGCTGAAGGGTCTTTCTGGCATTCATCAAGCATCTTCATCATCTCTTGCGGAGTTTTGAAAAATTCATTAGCAGGCACATTTTCAACGAACGAATCCTTACCATCTATCGGCGCATTATTAGCCAATGGTTTACCATTGAGTGACTTATCATTTGCTTGTTTACCATCAGCAGGTTTACTTCCTTCTTTAACCAGTAGCGGCTTGCCTTCTTTTATCGCTAATTCATTAAAATCAAGGCGCTGGTTAGGATGGAGAGAAAACATAATTGAATGTGTTGTTGTATCAACCTTTATATCTTTACGGTTTGGCGGCAGCGAATTTGGATCACCGCTAAACGCATCTACCCATTTATTGAAATCAAAATCGTAGCGAGAACTATCAAAAATAATATTTGCGCGGTATGGCGAAACGTCTGCCAATTTAATTCCGTTTTCTACGCCTGAAATTTCATATTTTTTTCCATTGATCCAAGCTTCTGCTTGCCCAGCTGAGCGGAATAATATCGAATTTAAATAAATTCCATTTGGCGGTTTTGGCAGCTCCTTTTTATCTCGTGCAAGACGGCCAAGAATTTCATCAACTTTACTATCCTCATCATTTTTAACAACAGCCTGATTATTTTTTTGCCTTCCCATATAGGCATTATAAATCATCCTAGCTTTACTAAGATCTTCCTTTTTAAACATCAAACTTTTGTCAAAATTCACTACTATCGGCACTGATGGTTTATTATTATTGTTTGGAATTGTGTCAGTAATTGATTTTAAAGTTCTTGGCGCAATAGGAGCTTGGGGCGGAGCAGTTTGTGCAGTTTGAGGCGCTGATATAGCAGCAGGCACTGGTGTCGCAGAATTATCTGGAACTGGGGCCAAAGTAGGTGCTGGCGTTGTTGCTACAGTTGGCGTAGGCGCTGAAGGCGATGCTTGTATAATTGATGGCTGCTCAGTTGCAGTTGGCGCGGCCGGTTGATTATCAACAGCTAATGATAGTGCCGGTACCATAACACTAAGCACCGCAAGACAAGATATATATTTATAAAATCTAGCCATTTGGTGCCGCCTTAAGTGGATTTAGACGCGGTGGTGTAGCTGCACGAGGTTTTGCATTAGCATTAGGCGCTTGGCCCTCAGCTTTAGCTTTATAATCAGGGTTATCTTGAATGCTTCGCCATTCGAAGGTCATCTCTCCAGTTATAAATCCATCAGGAAGCGAGCCCGTACTAAGTTGTATAAGATTTTCGTCATTTATGTCCCTAGTTTTTTTCACATTGTAAGATAAAATTTTCACATCGCCAGGAAATGCATCGCTGATATTTTTAATCAGGTTATATGCATCAATATCAGAAATCGCCGAAAATGGCACACTAACCTTGCTCGAATATACAGCAACTGTCGGTTTTGTATATTGGTCACCTAGTTTAGTGAACTGATCCATAGTGAATTTCAAATCCATAATATTATTGCTATCTTTAAGTTTCATGAGCAGGTTTTTGGCGAAATCACGACGGAAATTTTGCGGATCGGAGTTGCCTGAGTCATTGAAGTCATTATAAAAAACCAGCGCATCTTTGGCATCTAAAACTTGTTTTTCAATAATTTTAGTCTGGGCTTGATTAGCCGAGGTTTTAGATTTCTCTTCAGCAATTTGCTGGACAAGTTTATCTTGATAATTAGAAACAAAATAATAGCCAATTCCCAACAAAATAACTATGGCTGTGCATACAACCCCAATTTTAATTACTCGTTTCTGCAATTGCTGAAATTTCATCAGAGCTCTCCTGTTATCAAAATTTTAGCAGAAACAGGAAATATGTGGCCATCATCAGATGGAACAATTGATTCATATTGCCCTTGCGTTGGCACTAGTGGAGGAGATGCGTAGGAAACTTTATAATTAGGAAATAACGCCGCAATCTGATTTAAAAAATTACCGCTTATGTTGTTCATCAAATCTTGGTCATGAGCAGAGATATAAAAATTCATATCAATTGAAAATGTAAAAGAAGATGTCTTAGTGCTATCTCCCGCTTGAGCATCTGCCTTTGGATGGTTTGACGTGCTCGCAGCATCAGGTAAACGGCTGACATACTCAACCGACGTAACTGTAAATTTATCATTAAATACCGGCGCAATGTCGCTTATAAGTTTTATTTCTCTGAGCTTATCTTCCGAAAGCATTTTAGATAAACTCATAATATCGAGCATCTTATCGATATTTTTTGGTAGTTTATCTTTCTTTGCCTTGGCTGCACTTAACATATTTGTTGATTGCAACAAATGCGCGTCGGCCTGATCTTTATCGTCCAATTTCTGCTTTATATCATAAGCATCAGATGCGGCAAAACCTATGATTATAAGAGATATTAGCGCGGCAGCTGCATAAATTCCTTTAATGGAATTATATAACGCCTCAACTTTTTGCGTAACGTTAGAAGTAAATTTTAAAACATGTTTTTTAGAACTGGAAAAATAGGTCGCGAGTAATACATCGGCAAATTTATCTTTATCAGTAACAGCTTCCGGTAAGTTTAATTTCTCTGATGCTTCAAATGGAGTAATTAAATCAACCTGCCCGAATTTTAGAGTTTTGGGATCAATCTTTTGCAGGATATCAGCGCCAGCTATAATTGTTAAATGGCTATCTGCTTCACCTTTAAAAGCAAGGCGCTTTAAATATTCTACCGTGTTGGAAATTTCCTGCTCCATGTTACCAACAACAATTTCTGCGATATTGTCGCCGATTAAATTCTGCGCGAGTCGTGTGAAAATCAATTTGCCATTTTTAAAAGCAACAATACGAAAACCACCAACCTTATTGTGCAAAACTAAAAGCTTCCATTCGCCTTGGTTTTCTTTGAGCGAAACCGAATAAAGATCTTTAGTAAATTCGGTTGCTTCAATTGGTAAAAGGAAAACGCCTTTAAAATCATTTTTTTGCGCTAATACGATTTCCAGCCATTTAGCAAACGGATCACTATTTGCGAGGGAAATAAATAGAAAATTCCAATCACGGCGGCCTTCTTTTGATCTTTCAAGCAATAGCGTATTATTAAGATCATTTGGTTGAAAATCACGCTTAATCCGGCGTTTGACTTGCTGCTTTACACCCCATGATGAAACCGGGGGTAAAACCTGCTGCGAGTAGTTTTGCTCGATAACATCGACCAATATACTGATTGGTGATTTCGGATAAGTCGAGGTGAGCTTTTCTATGAGTTTGACATCAGGCGAATATGGCGAATCAACAAAAAACCGGTTAGCGAGCGATCCATCATGATAATGGCAGAGAATGGCACCTTCATCGCCCACGCTTAAGACGAACTGATTCTTGATTGCCTTACCTTTCTTCTTCCTTAAATCCATTTCCTGCCCGGTTAGCTATAATATCGCGTCTAATTATTAGTCTAATATTTAATTTTGCTGATACCGTCGTAGAGCGGGCCAAACATCGCAAGGGCGATCCAGGCAAGCAACAAACCAAGTATCAACGTAAGGGCAGGCTTAATGACGCCTATGATATTATCTACCGAATCGTTAACTTCACGATCAAAGAAGAAGTTAACATGCTCCAAAGCTTCCTTCATATTACCGCTATCTTCACCAACTTTGAACATGCGTATAACTAATCCCGGAAACTGGTTAGACATTCTTAGTGCGCCGGTAAGCGAATTACCCTCGCCTACAATCCTTCTTACTCCCTCCAGGGAGTCAAGTAATACTTTATTTTTTACCACTTGTTGGCCAACTTTAAGACATTCTAGGATATCAATACCACTAGTATAAAGAACGCTGAAAAAGTGGACAAACCGCGCCATATCAATTTTGCGGAATGGATTACCCAAAACAGGAAGTTTGAGCATTACCTTATCCCAGTTAAAAGCAAATTTGTAAGAGACGCGTTTTAAGAATCTCACCGAAACGAAAAAGCCAAATGGAACTGGCAAAATAAGCCACCAGAAATCACCGAAGAACTCAGAAGTGGAAATTAAAGCACGCGTGTGCCAAGGCAATTTTTGACCATTTGACTCAATGAATTTTACGATTTGCGGAACAACATAAAGCATCAATATAGTAATTGTTCCTATCATTACGAATAAAGTGAAAATTGGATATGAAACCGCTTTTCTGACTTTACGTTTAATTTCTGCTGACCATTTAAGGTGATGCTCAAGACTTTTGAATGATTCGTGCAAATTACCAGTTCGCTCGCCAGCCGAGATCAAGCCGCAAAATACACCGTCAAACGTTCGCGGATGTTTAGCCATAGCTTCCGATAACAACATACCCGTTTTTACTGATTCATAAACATCGGATAATACGTCTTTTAGTTTTGGCGCCTCGGTAGAATCTCTCACGTCTGCAAGTGCATCAAGAATCGGCACGCCGGCTTTATCGAGTTGTTCCATATGCGCACAAAACATAACTTTATCTTTGGTTTTTACACCGAATAGTGACAATGCTTTTGATTCTTTCACTTCTCTGCCCGAGAGTAAATCAAGCCCAATTCCTCTTAAGCGAGTTTCAAGGTCAATGTCATTGGCGGCAGTAATTTTACCGCGCACCGTCTTGCCCATTTCGTTCATCGCCTTGTAGATAAATAATGACATGCTCCATTAATATATGAATAGGGTTAAATATTGATTAAACAGAAGCTTTAAGTTAGGATGCGCCGATGAATTTTAATGATTTGCAAAGAATTGTCCTAAAACTGGGTTCATCGATTATTACTTCGGAAAACGGCGAAATCCGCGAGGAATGGCTCAAAAGCCTGGCTGTTGACATTTCCGGCCTGATAAAACAGGGTAAAGAAATTATTATCGTGACAAGCGGCGGGGTAGCTTTAGGCCGGAAACATATCGGAAAACCAACGGGTAAGCTCAAATTAGAGGAAAAACAGGCGGCTGTCGCCTGCGGGCAGATTGAGCTAATGCAAGGCTATTCTCGTGTTTTAAAGCCGCTGAAAGTGGCACAAGTGCTGCTCACCGCCTGGGATACCGAGCGACGCCGCAGTTACCTAAATGCAAAAGATGCTATGGAAACCATGCTGAAAATGGGCATTATACCAGTTATCAATGAAAATGACGTGGTAGCAACTTCTGAGCTGAATTATGGCGATAATGACCGGCTTTCCGCCCGCGTGGCCGAAATGCTCCGCGCTGATCTTTTGATTATTTTCTCTGATGTTGATGGGCTTTATGACAGCAACCCAGTTACCAATAAAAACGCCAAACACATAGCTGAAGTTGCCAAAATCACCACTGAAATTGAAGAAATGGCAGGCGACCCTACCAGCAAAGTCGGCACTGGAGGCATGAAAACCAAGATTGAAGCTGCCAAAATTGCTGTGCGCTCAGGATGTGATTGCATAATCACCAACGGCCATAAGGTTAACCCATTGAAAAATCTGATTTCTGGCAAGCAATTATTCACCCGCTTTATTTCATCGGTAAACCCATTAACGGCACGCAAAAAATGGATTGTTTCCGGCGTAAAGCCGATGGGTGAAATCATCATTGATAAAGGCGCAGTGACGGCACTCACAAAAGGCAATAGTCTGCTGCCAGCTGGAGCCACAGAAGTAACCGGTAAATTTGAACGTGGTGATCTGGTAATTGTCAAAAATGAACATGGCGAAGTAGCGCGCGGGCTCTCAGCTTATTCGATTGAGGATGCAAAGAAAATCATTGGCAAAAAATCCTCCGAAATCGAAAAAATCCTTGGCTTCGCTGGACGGGACGAGTTAATCCATCGCGATGACCTAGTTCTGACTATATAATAGTTGAATAGGCTGCCAAATCCCGCTATTCTCCTTGAAATAACAAAAAATTAACCAGCAGCAAGCTATTATGGCCATTGATATTCTTGATAAACCAAGCCTTGAAATCAACACCGAGGTTCACGAAATGATGATAACTCTTGGCCAGAAAGCGAAAGAAGCCTATGCGGTTCTCGCCAAAGCCAGCTCTGAGCAAAAAAACAAGGCGCTGATTGCGGCAGCAAAAGCTATTCGCGAAAATGCCAAAGATATTCTGGCAGCTAATGAGAAAGATATCGCAATTGCCAAATCAAACCGCGCTAATGCCGCATTTTTAGACCGTTTGGCACTCTCGCCTGTTCGTGTTGAAGCTATGGCAAAAGGTTTGGAAGAAATTGCTAAATTACCTGATCCGGTTGGCAAAAAACTAGCTTCATGGGACCGTCCAAATGGATTAAACATCAGCCGCATTTCAGTACCGCTTGGTGTTATCGGCGTTATTTATGAATCACGCCCAAATGTCACTGCTGATGCTGGCGGCCTGTGCTTGAAATCTGGCAATGCGGTAATTTTGCGTTGCGGTTCTGATAGTTTTAATTCTTCACGCGCAATTGAACTTGCGATGCAACGCGGTTTAGCGCAAGCTGATTTACCGGTTGAAGCAATTCAATTAGTACCAACCAATGATCGCGCAGCGGTAACAGAAATGCTGCAGATGAGCGAATATATCGACATCATTATCCCACGCGGCGGCAAAGGTTTGACTGAGAAAATTAAGAACGAAAGTCGTATTGCAACACTGCTACACTTAGATGGCAATTGTCACACTTATATCCATGCAAAAGCTGATCCTGAAATGGCAGCTAAAGTTACTTATAATGCTAAAATGCGCCGCACCGGAATTTGCGGAGCAACTGAATCCATCGTCATTGACGAAGCAGTTGTTGATTCAATTTTGCCTTTGGTGATTGACCAACTCGCGGCTGCCGGTTGCGAAGTTCGCGGCGATGAGCGTGCGCAATTAGCTGATAAACGCATCAAAACTGCCTCACCGGCTGATTGGTTTAAGGAATATCTTGATGCAGTAGTTTCAGTCAAAACTGCAAAAGATATTAAACACGCAATTGAGCACATCAATTTTTACAGCTCACATCACACGGAAGCGATTATCACCACTGATAAAAAAGCGGCTGAGCAATTTTTGAATGAAATTGATAGTGCGATTGTTATGCATAATGCCTCCACTCAATTTGCCGATGGCGGCGAATTCGGCATGGGTGCAGAGATCGGTATTTCGACTGGTCGACTTCATGCTCGCGGCCCAGTTGGCGTTGAACAATTGACCACTTACAAATACATCGTCGAAGGCAGCGGCCAAGTTAGGCCTTAAAAAATATTATTGACTTGGTTAATAATATTTAATATAAACTGTGCATGACACATCATGTACAACAAGTTTACGCCGCATCTGAATTAATTGTCCGCGAATTATTGGCAAGTGAAAATATTTGCTTATTTGGCAGCATGGCCGATCATGCAGAGAAAGCAAATGCTATAGCTAAAAAAGCAATTACAGAAAGACGTGCTTTATTTGGTGCGCCAGAAAGAAAGGCTTTAGTTGAAGATATAGCTGATCTTCTTACACGAAGCAGAATATATGGACGCCCAACAAGCTTTCAGTCAGAAGATGGACTAAAGTTAACCGGCATGGTTGAAATGTTTGGTGAAGTTCCTGACGCTAGATTTTATGAGCACGAAGATGTGAGCTGCGTTACCGTAGTAATAAATTCGCGTGATGAAGAAGTCCTCCCTGGTGGCTTATCTGAATTATTAATGGAACATGGCTTCGGCTCAAGACCAAATACACAAAACTCTCGAATTGGTAGTTGGATTGGAATTATGCCAAACTTTAATCTTCATATTCACAACGATGGAACAATTCTTTTTACCAGACATAATAATGACAGAAGCTTCATCCAAGGCAGTGAAGAATTTCTTCAATATGACGGCGCCCCAACTTTTTCTCAAAAGCGAACCATTTGGTTTGAAGATGCATGTGACGAAACACATATAGTTTGCCCAACTGCTAGAATTTTATATGCAAGAGTCGAACCCGGTCAGCAAATACCACAAATAATTGATGGAAAGCCCACTGGCACAATACTGACTGCAGAAAATGGCTGGGGTGATCTAATTCTATTGCGCCAAGGTGATTATGTTGATGGGTTGCAGCCTGCTCAGATATTAAGTTCATTAGATCCGAAGAAAATATTAGATTTAACATGCTTATTTGGAAGTAATGATTGGGAAGATTATGGCATACCAGATTCACCTAAACATTCCGCTCACGGCACTCTTCGCCCACGCCCAACACAAGCCTTTGTAGCAAATATCGATACAATCATATATTTGGGCGCAGAAAGATTAGAGCTGAGCGCCGGAGATTATATAGTGCCGCGTTATGCATATCCTGATGGCCTGGCAGACCCTCTACTGAAAACATTCAAACCAGAAGAAATTGCAAAACTAGGATTTGTCCAGTGTTCCAAGGACGGTCAAATTAGAAATGGTGGATCCCCAAAAATTTCACCAAAGCCGGAAGGCCCTCCTGGACAAGAAGTTTAAGCTGGCTTGCTTGTATCAATTTTCTGGATAATAATCTGCTAATGAAAATCGGATTACTTGGTGGCTCATTCAACCCGGCGCATGTTGGGCATTTGTATATTAGTGAGATAGCGCTGAAGAAGTTGAAGCTTGATCAGGTGTGGTGGCTGGTATCCCCTTTAAATCCTTTGAAGAAAAAAGAAGATATGATGGATTTCACGCTCCGGCTTGACCATGCGCAAGCAATTGCCGGCAGAAACCCAAAAATCAAAGTGCTTGGGATTGAGGTTGAACTCGGCACGCGATATACGGTTGATACAATCAAACGGCTCAAGAAAAAATTTCCCCATGTTGAATTTTTCTGGTTAATGGGAACAGATAACCTGCTGCAATTCACTCGCTGGAAAAAGTGGCAACATATTCTGGATTTGGCAGAAGTGCATGTGTTTGACCGCGATGACGATTTTTACAGGGCCACCAAATCCCGCGCTTATTTACGTTACCCCAACCGCATCACCTATCACAAAATCCGCAAAAATTCAGCATCTAGCACGGAAATAAGAAGGTTGACTAAGGTAAAATAATATGTTAAAAGTTAATAATTATTAACCAATATAATAATTATGACAGATATACCAACCAAAGATTTGCCTTCTCGACGAGAGATCGTGTTAAAATTAATCGGCAATATTTTACCGGCTCCAGCCCATGTAAAAAATTTGAAAGATGTTGCCATCGCCATGCTTAATAATAAGGATTATCTTTCTGCCGAGCAGCATTATCTATCAATGCAAAACTCGCAAGCTCTTACTAATGTAGAGCAACACAATAATGAAATTGAAACTTTAAAAGCCTACGTAGTAATGAAAAGCTACATACAGACATATTGCAAACAAACAGGAAAAATTTTAAGCGATGAAGAAATAAAACAAGTTATATCTGGCCTCGAATTATCTAAAGAGCCAAACCCGGGCGCGATACCGCAACACCCACCTGGTGCACCGGTTCCATCGCCACCACCACATTTTATTCTTCCTACTTCTGTCATCGCAAAACTATAAAAACTTCCGCAGTTGACGCATTTCACGCTTCGGTGTAAAACCTTCTCATGTCTCACAGATTAGAGCAGCTTTGCCTTGAAAAAGGCATCCGGATGACAGACCAGCGCAAGGTGATTGCTAATATTATCGGCGCATCTGACGATCATCCTTCGGTTGAAGAAGTTTATATGCGCTCGCATAAAATTGACCCGCGAATTTCAATTGCCACAGTATATAGAACAGTTAAACTACTCGAGGAAGAGGGCATAATTGAAAAGCGGGATTTTCGTGATGGCCGCGCCAGATATGAACAAGCTGGCGAATCGCATCATGACCACTTAATAGATATACGTTCAGGCAAAGTTATAGAGTTCCTAAATGAAGAAATTGAAAAACTACAGGAAAAAATTGCGAGCGAGTACGGGTATGAGCTCGTCGACCACCGGCTCGAACTCTTCTGCGTCCCGAAAAGCAACTGATAAGGCCTTAAACGCCAAGGTCAATTTCCGCGTTGGTAGTTTGGAAGTTTTAGTTGCCGAAAATAAATCGCAAATCAAAGCCTCACAAAAATTGCGTTACCGCGTTTTCTGCGAAGAAATGGGCGCTAAAGCCAGCAAGCAGATGAAATCTACTAAACGTGACTTTGATACATATGACAATATCTGCGATCACTTGCTGGTAATTGACCATGATAAAAACAAAGCAGTTGTCGGTTCATATCGTTTGCTTCGCCGCAGTCAACTTCCGAAAGGCAAAAAATTCTACACTGAAGGTGAATATGATATTTCAAAAGCTTTGAAATATTTCAAAGGCGAAGTTATGGAACTTGGCCGCTCGTGCGTTGACCGCGCTTATCGCACACGCAGCTCCATGCAGCTTTTGTGGCGCGCGATTGGTGAATATGTCGCCGTACATAATGTTGAACTTTTGTTTGGCTGCGCCAGCTTCCCCGGTTCACGCTACAAAGTTCACGCCACTCACCTTGCCTATTTATATCACTATCATTTGGCACCGGCTGAGTTTCGTCCGAAAGTTTTGAAAAACCGCCGCAAAGGCAAGCGGATGAACTTGGTTGACAAAGACCATTTGGATAAACGCGAATGCATGGTTAGTTTGCCGCCGCTGATCAAAGGTTATTTGCGCGTTGGCGGTTATGTTGGCAACGGCGCTTATAAAGATAAACCTTACAACACTACTGATATTTGCATTCTTGTAAAAACTGATTCCATCACCGATAAATATCAAACTCGTTATGCACCAGGAACAATAGATGCTTAGAGTTATTTATTTAATGTCATTGTTGGCGCTGTTCCTAATCCCAATTTCACTGTCAGCGCTTTTACCAAACCACACTCGCAAACGTGCAAATATTATAATCTATCGCATCCTTGCCCGCGCGTTCCGTATTAAAGTTTCCATCAAAGGAAAAATCTCCCATAAGGAGCCAGTCATGTTCGTTTCAAACCATATGTCATATGTTGATATTATGGTGCTTGGCGCGTCACTCCCCGGCAGTTTCGTTTCCAAAGCAGAAGTGAAAAAATGGCCATTGATGGGGTGGATTGCGAGTTTAAGCGGTTGCGTTTTTGTCAGCCGAAAAAGAAGCGGCACCACCAACCAGATTGGTGATTTGGAAAAGGCAATTGATAGCGGCAAAAACCTGATTTTATTTCCTGAGGGCACGACAAGTGACGGCAAAGGCGTGCTGCCATTCAAATCATCGTTATTCAAAATTGCTGAAGCGCGAGATATCACCATTCAGCCGGTAACGATTACTTATACGCATATAAATGGTTTGCCGATTCAGGCCAATGAGCGCGTAAAAATCGCTTGGGTTGGTGATGCGGAACTTATGCCACATTTAAATGAATTTGTGAATTTGGGAATTGTGCGCGCTGAGGTGAAAATCCACGAGCCACTAAGCGTGAAAGGTGATCGTAAGCAATTGGCTGAAGCAGCGCATGCTGTGGTGGCAGATTGGAAGGGTTAGATAAAACGTTATAACTTAGATATCTAACGTTCTAAGTTCTAATGTTCTAAGTTCTATTTCTTAAACACCGAGAACGCCAAAACAATCAGCAATATCGCCCCGGCTTGGAACCAGATGCGGTAGCTCATCATGCGGTTTTGGCGAAGTTCGTTTTCCTTGCCGCCGCCTTTAGCCATTAATACGATGCCAAAAAGAAGGGCGCCAACCGCGCCAAGCATAAGAATTCCGATTAATATTGTGAGGATTGTCACTTCTGACTATTGCCTATTTCTAGAATCGCCTGTAGCAGGTAAACCGCTACTAGGGTCTACAGGACCACTACCACCATATACGGATTGGTCTATCGCAGTTTTGACTGCAGGACCTTGTTTAGAAGGCGCAGCTAAACTCGTAGGAAGCCTAAAACCTCCTACCATATTGGAAGGATCGCCAAATGCGCCCTTACCAAGGGCATTAATTTTATCACCACTCAGACCCAAGCCACTTTTTAGTGCCGCAACAATGTCATTAAATGGTAATTCGAGGGCGCCAGTACGTGGAGCCTTAGGGGCGTTTTGACCAGCAATAAGTGATTGGAGCGCTGAATTTATGCCTGGGTTATCTGCCATATCTAAATTCTATTATAACTAGACATTCTTTTCAACCCAAAAAAGCCCTTTCACAAAAGCTTCATAAATTGGCTCTAGACCGCGGTTTCCAACCTAGCGCGGATGGGAGCATAGGAACGGCGGTGGTGAATAGAAATTCCATGTTTTTCAATACCTTGAATATGGTCAGCGGTGCCATAGCCTTTATTCCCGGCCCAGTTGTAATGGGGGAATTCTGCGTGTAATTCCTGTAAAATTCGGTCACGCGTTACTTTGGCAATAATACTGGCGGCGGCAATTGAATAGCTTACCGAATCGCCTTTTATGACATATTGCATTTTGCATGGCAGGTGCGGCAGTTGGTTGCCATCTATCAGCGCATGGTCGCAAGCTGTGTTCAAAGCTTCATAGGCGCGGAGCATGGCAAGTTTGGTGGCTTGGAGGATATTTAAACTATCAATTTCCTCAACGCTGGCCTGGCCAATTCCATAGCGGCAGGTTTCGATTATCTTTTGGTAAATTTCTTCGCGCTTTTGTGGTTTCAATTTTTTAGAATCATCAATTCCGGTTGGAACTTGCTCACCCAAAATTACCGCCGCGGCAACTACCGGCCCCGCCCAAGGTCCGCGCCCTGCTTCATCAATTCCGCAGATTATTCCAGCCAATGATTTTTCTATTTCCAAATGAGGCATTTTCTAGATATCAAATGCCAGGTGTCAGATGTCAAATAAAAAGAGAGGCTCATTTTCATGAACCTCTCTGACATATGAAATTTGATATCCGATATTTTATCTACGATTGCCCATCAATCTGAGCAGCATTAAGAACAAGTTGAGGAAATCCAGGTAAAGATTCAATGCGCCTGAGATTGCCAATTTGCCTGAAGCTGTCGCATCGCTGCCGCCCATATAATAATACTGCTTGAGTTTTTGCGTATCATAAGCAGTAAGCCCGGTGAAAATCACCACGCCCAATACTGAAATTAGCAAACTTGCCATCGAGTTATGCATGAAAATATTGATGATTGAGGCGATGATAATTCCCCACAAACCCATAATCATGAAGTGGCCCATACCGGTTAAATCACGTTTTGTTGTATAGCCGAACAAGCTCATGCCGCCAAAAGTTGCCGCGGTAATGAAGAAGGTTTCAACAATGCTTTCGCGCGTATAAATTGCGAAAACGAACCATAATGAAAGCCCCATTACTGCCGAGAAAACCCAGTAAAGTGCTTGCGTGGCTTGCAGGCTCATGCTTTGTAGGCGCATCGAAAATATAAAAACCAGAACCAATGGCGCAAACATAATTATATAAACCAGCGCGTGATTGGCCATTATCGTATTTTGAAATTCCACAGAAGTTCCGGCAAAATAAGCAATTGCCCCACTCATAACCAAAGCCATGGTCATGTAATTATAAACTTTCAGCATAAATGCGCGTAGGCCAGCATCATAGTCAACAGCTGTTTGCGCAGTTGCAGTGTTTAATTTGGTGTAATCTGTCATTGGTTTAATACCTATGTTGTTAATGCTTATATTATATAACAACTCCCATTCTCTATACAAGACCATTCGGGACAGCACAGAAGTTTATGCAACTTATGGTTGAAATTAAACGAGTTTTGTGTTATATGAAACTGGATGAAAAAAATATATCTAGCGTTGATTTTACTCTTAATTCCCACACCAAATGCGCAGGCTGCATTTATCTTAAGTTCAGCCATTGTTGATTTTAATAAGAATTCCAAGCAACAAGATATTGAGCTTATCAGCCAGGGCCAGGAAAGTGATTATATCATTACCCAAGTTTATGAAGTGCAAAACCCCGGTCTGGCCAATGAGAAACATGTTGAGATAAAAAACCCTGAAGACGCGGGAATTTTAGTTACGCCAGATAAAACTATATTGCCACCGGGCGGCAGAAAAAATATGCGCTTCGTGCTTTTAAGAGATGCCGATGATAGCGAGCATATTTATCGCGTAATTATTAAACCGGTAATAAATGATGTTTCATCAAATTCCAAAATGGCACTGAAAGTTTTGATCGGTTATGAAGCGCTGGTGATTGTCCGCCCACTTAATCCAGCGCCAAATTTAACCGGCAACCGCACCGGAAATAAAATCACTTTTAAAAATAGCGGTAACACAAATGTTATTTTGCAATCAGGCGAACAATGCGTAGACCCAGTTGAGAAGAAAGATTGCAAACCGCTGCCGCTTACTCGCATCTATCCTGGGCAGGAAACAAGCATGGAACTCCCCTTCTCTACTACCGCAACTTATTTTATCTGGGATGGTGAGAAATTAGAGAAGAAGGAATTTTAATTTAGTTACTCACACACCAACTTATCTCTATAAACTAGTACGCCATTCTTTTCTTCTGCTAGCGGCAGAGTTACGGTACATATCACATCATCTTTCTGGAATTGTAGCGTTTTAGCCGAGTGAACTTCAGCCTGGAAGCGACCATCTTCATTGGTAACAATCTGGTTTTTACCCGCCAATAAAGTTGCGTTCACTAATATATTTCCATCCTTATCAACCACATGCCCAACTAATAAAACCGCTTTATCCACCTCCCATTCCAACTTGGTTACATTGCCAGGATAAAGTGTCACAGCGCGGTTGCCGGTGTCATAATCATACAAACCATCTTTGGCCGCGACTATTCGCACCGCATAAGTTTGGTAAGGGGATAGATAAATTGTCTGGCTTGTGCCCGGCATCACATTTTGGCGCGGGATGTTGTTGACCATAATCTGCATCGGAATTCCGGCATCACCTGTAACGTCAACAATCACTGCGCTCCAATCCATTCTATCGCCGCCAACTTCGATGCGGTCACCTACTTGCGCCACGCCAAAATTAAATTGGCCGCCATAGTTCAACATATTGCCGTTCGTATTTTGTGCTTCTTGCACATTGCCTTTGGCCATGCCGAAATTGTCATTATATTGAATATCACCACCAATACTTCTGCTATTGCGGTCAGAATCAAAACCAATTCCCGCCAGCGTTTTATGATCGATTGATTTATCATCGCTCCAGGTTCCGTGCACATTACCCATTTCACCATGGTTACTGCCGCCAGCGGTGGCACCTGTCGTGCCGCTTAATCCCCACTCACCAAGTTTCATGCTAAAGCGAACGAATGCTGTGCCAACCACACCCTGATTTGTTTTGCTAACATCAGTCGTGAAGGCCAAACTATTTTCTCCACTCCGCCAAGCGTAGTATTCCAAGCCAGGGCCATAAGAATTTTGCGTTGATGAATTTTCTTGCCAACTGTTATTATAATGCGCGCTAGCGGTTAGATCAGGCGTAATCTGGTAATTGATTGTCGCTGTAGTTTGCGCCAACCCATTGCTAACCGGGTCATAAGCCGGGTGCCTATCATCCCCCGCCCATACTTTACGCGTATCCATTGAAACGGAGAGTTTATCAAAAATTGCTTCATAAGAAGCCTGCAGACCATAATCACCACGTGAGCTACTCATTATGGAAGTGCGAATTTTTTGCCCGTCATACATACCAAAGAAACTCGCCTCGCCTGCCACTTGGTCATCAAGACCGAGAAGGCCGGTGTCCACTCCCAAATACTCAGTTAAACGTTGCACCGTTCCTAAGCGCATAATCGGATGATCAGTGATATTTGGCATCGTGTCATCAAGCTGCGCCGGTTTTCTGATAACGCCACCTTCAGCATAATATACCGGATCACCTGGCGGCGGCAGATCTGGTGATTTGGCGAAGAAGCGGCGCTCTTCCGTTACCGAACCATCGGAGCCTTGAATATGAAGCGTAATGAAATATGCACCTTCCGGCAATTCTGTGGTGTCGATGAGTTGGTTGCCGGCTTCATAGAAATTCGAAGAATATAATTTTCCGTCGCGGTAAATTGAAACCCACGAGCGGCGCGGCAAATAAACCGCAACATCATTACCCTGCACCTTATGCGCATCAAGCCGCGTATTCATCGAAGTGGAAATTGCCACGCCTGCCATATCATGGTCAGGAATTAATTGCATCGCCCGGCTTCTAAAAAGCCCAGCTTGCTGATTTACGCCTTCAATATCGCGGCTGGCTACAACGTTATCAAAACGCAAACCCTGGTTGGAAACTGAGCTTTGCGTGTTGAGGTTGGTTTCGCCGAATGAATAAGTTGTGTTGTCATTGATAGTAAAATTAGTTTGCGCATTAGTGCTGCCGGCAACTGCGCCACTTAAACCGAGAATGGATGAAAACTTCTGCTCGGCACCCGGCAGATATCGCGCAGAAGAATTATCCTGTAGTTTCAAAAAATCTTTGTTGATGAAAATATCGACGCGGAATTTTTCTTCGTCAAAAATCACTCCAGTAACTTCCGGGCTTAATATGCCGCAATTTTTTTCCTGATATTTGCGGCAAATTTGACCGGCGTTATTTGGTAACTCGGCGCCTAATGCACTTTGCACTTGGATTTTGTTTTCATCTTTTACATTATCGAGTTTGGCAATAATTTTTTCCGGCGCATCAAACCAAAAACTTGTTGGCGAAAATTTTCCTTTGAAACTGCCGATAGATTTTCCACCGAAGAAAACATCAACTACTGTTGCTTTTGGTTTTTCCATATCAGCAAAGCTTGCAGGAGCACCAGGTTTTACAAAAATTTCAGCATGCGCAGATGAATAAGCGCCACATAAAAAAGCGCTTAAAAAAATCATCTGCAAATACCTGCAAAAATTCCCCATAACCTACTTGGCAAAAATTGTTTTCTACCTATAGTTGTACAGGAAATGAATTAAAATATTGTTATTATCTAATTGAAATATATAAGTTAATTATAACTTAAGTTTGCGAGAGAAGGATAGTCAATGTGCCAGTATATGTTCCTGCTGGCGCTGCCATCATCGCTGCTTGAGTGATTGAAAAAGTCAGCCGCGCATTCATGCCTTCAACGCTGCAATCATCATGAAATAAATTGAAATTCGCGTTCTGCAAATTTTGCACTTTCACGCCGCTGGTTAAATTAATTGGATGCGAGCCTAAACTTCCCGGCCCCGAATCATCCCAGGTAATTGTGTAGGCCAAATTATTAGTACCACTCACCAAATTAAATCCGCCAGAACCAGTCACCGTAATTGCATACGGGCTGCCAAGCGCAAGAGTGCTGTAAACGCAAACATCTTGCGAACTAGTAATTGCTCCATTGCCAATTACCCATCCAGTATAATTTATATCCTGCATCCCGGTGAGCCTTACAAACAACAATGCATTAGCTGCTTGCGCGAAACTTAAAACAATCACCAGGCTAAGCAGCAGCCGTTTCATTTTAGTTCGGTGTCACTAACATGGTAAGCGTGCCGGTATATGCAGTTGCACTACCAGGAGCTGCTTGCATGGTTGCTTGCGGAATATTCACTACTACTCGTGCCGTATCATTTGTCGAACCACCGCAATTTGCCGCTGCCATGCTTGCATTTGCAAATGCGCCAGATTGTGTGTTCGTTGTAAGTGAAGTGCCGGTGCTCGCCAAACTACCTGCCGGGCCAGAGTTCCAAACCACGCTATATGGAATTGTCGAAGTGCCGTTTGAAATTGTAAAAGCGTTCGAAGTTCCGCTACCAGTTGCCGTTACTTTATAATTGCCCGTAGAGGAATAAATACACAAGTTGCTATATAATTGTACTGCCGGGTCACCGATATTCCAGCTTGCCAATACCATATCAGTAATATCCGAAATTTGTGCCTGCATGGATTTCGTAATACTAATATTTACCGTACCGGTAGATGTTGCCCCTAAAGTACCGTTTGATGCAGCAAGAGCATTTGTTGCCAATAAGCTACCCGTTAATAATGGTACAAATCCTAACTTAAAAAATTTACCTAATTTCATCCTTAACTCCCATTTTTTTATCTTTTTTACCTTCAACCCCAAGAAGATTATCCTATTGAAGATACTCGACTTATGGTTGTATAATAATAAAAAGAAATTAACAGAAGCTTAAAGCAAATGTGTTTTTATATCAAAAATATCAATAGGTTTGCTAATACCAGCTAGGCGGGTCACTTGCCGGAAAACTATCATCAATTGTTTTATCTACTTGTTTGGTGCTAAGCCTATTATGCGCTTCTTTTATTTTGCACACTTCAGACTTTTTTCCATGAAATAAGTTATTTATTCCGCATGATATTCGCTGAAAAATACTCATATTCCCCCCTAAAACATTGTTACATAAAAAGCATAGGAACAAAGAGATAAAATTTCCGTCTGGATTTAGCTTGTTATCTCGCAAAAATAAGAGCTAGATACAACCATGGCGATTTCTATGACTAAATCATCTACAACCATTAAGGAATCTTTGTTAGAAATGGCAAAGATTTTATTAGTTGAAGATGAGCAATCAAACATTCTGGTCGCAAAAGCTTGGCTGGATGAATTTGGTTATGATTATGATATCGCCCATGATGGCGTAGAAGCGGTTGAAAAATATCGCACCAATAATTACTCGTTAGTTTTAATGGATGTCCATATGAATGGCTTAAGCGGTTATGAGGCCACTCAACAAATCAGGCAAATTGAAAAAGATATGAGTCGCGCAGAAGTGCCGGTAATTGCCATGACCGCACTCACGCTGATTGGTGATCAGGAAAAATGCATTTCTAATGGAATGAATGATTATATCTCAAAACCATTCAGCAACATTGAGCTGCGCGCCAAGCTCAGCCATTATTTAAAAAATCTAAAAACTACTTAAATCAATGTTGGTCACGCGGGTCGCGTGAATCACGTTGGTTACCATTCGCCTGGGGCTGCGCTTGTTGTTGCGGCACTCGTTCCGGGCGAGGAGGCTGCTCTTGCTGCTTTTGCTCAACACGCGGAGCTTGTTGCTGACGCTGCCATCCTTGCGGAGTTGGTGCAATATGCGTTTGCTGCACCGGATGGTTAACCTGCATATTTTGGAACTGCTGCCTTTGCGGTTGCGCGACTTGTGGCTGCGATACTTGAGGTTCCGAAACATGTGGTGTTACCGGCGTAGCTATGCTTGGCCTTTGTACAACCGGCGCACCGGGCGTGTGATCATGCCTATCTTCCTGCTGAATATTATTTGATTGCTGAGCACCGCGAATAATATTCGGCTGTCTTGCAAACTGGTTTCCTGATTGATTAAATGGATGAGGCACAACTGGCTGGTTTGCCGGAGCTTGCACTTGCGGTGTAGAGCGCTCATTCACCACAGCCGGTGCAGTTGATGTTGTTACAGTTGGACGTTCCACTCTTGGCGTTTCTGGAGCACGCATCTGGCTATTCTGGAAACGATTCTGGTCATGATGCGGCAACTCTGCTCTTGCTCCCGTAGTCAAATCATGCCCTGGTGCACGCGCAGCAGGTGCAGGTTGTAAATGTTCAATTGTCGGAGTAACCGGCGCTTTAGCAATTTCATCCGGTCTCACATTCACCAAAGACTTATGCACAGGTTCTGCATTAGTAAAAGCTTTTGCCGTAACTACAGTTGCAAAACCACGGTTAGCAAAATGGTCGGAATTATTATGAATATTATTGATGGTAATATTATTCACCACGGTTTTATTTACATAAGCTCCATTGACGCGGCGCGCATAATCAACACTGACATTATAATACGGATGATAAACTTCACGCGGAGCAAGCGGCACCCAACCAACTGCTGGACTCGAACTTACATTACAGCCATTACCACCGATGAAGGTAACGAGTGCAGGCGCATAAACTGGATGGAAATGGCGCTCACCTGGCGACCAGCACCAGCGGTTATTAATTTGCACCCAGCGTCCATAGTGGAATGGTGCAAAGCCCCAAGCTGCATCATCAACCCATGTCCAACCCCAAGGTGCAACATAGGCCCAGTGGCCATAACGATATGGTGCCCAATCCGGTGCGATTGTCGCAGTTGGATACCACACAACACCGTACTCTGGGTCACTGCCCCAATTACCATAACTATCCAAATCCTGATAACCTGTCATTCCTTGCGGAACATAAGTTGTCGCCAGCGGCGTCACTTCACGTTTTTCACGCGAGAGCGCCCAGTTATCAAACGGAGTTGCGTTTCCTTCCTGCAATGAGAATGATGGCGGGTTACCAGTTAAAACTGCTGATTCACCGGCGAGAACTGCAACGCTTGCATGCGGCGCAGCGATGTTCACTTCGCCTTCCAATACGGTTGCTGTAACTTGGGCTGCCGGCTGATCACCGTTCGGTTGTCCAGAATCAATGTGATAGCTGCCTGGTTTTACCAAATCAATTTCACCATTTGGCGTAAACACCTGCACACCACCATGTGGCATTTCACGGTGCAAATGCACATTCACCACGCCTTGCGGAACTTGCAATTGAGTACCAGTATCATCAAGTTTTATAACATCAACTTCCGTAGACTGGTCGAGCCGAATTTCCGCCGAGCCAACCTGCACTTCCGCGCGTGAATCCGGTTCTGTCCAAAGCGCATCACCATTTGTGATCGGATAATTCATCGTTGCCTGTGCCCATTGATCCTGGTCACCGGTGTGAAATGATACTGTGCCATCCATATAACTCAAACGCCCAACCCGTGCTGGTGGATCTGCCAATGCGGCATTGCCTGAGGTGATTATAATTGCCAAAGCAATGGCGGTGGAACGAATAATATGGCGTGTTTTCATATGGTATTTATATTTGTTGCTTCATAAAGATTATATTATGATAAACCTTGCCCCAGTTTAAGCCAACGAATTAATTATATTTAATGTCAGACATACTCTCTCTCAACAATGTGCAGAAAATCTATGGCTCTAATACAGCAGTGGAAAGTATTTCATTTTCAGTAAAAAAAGGTGAAATCGTTGGGCTCTTAGGGCCAAATGGAGCGGGTAAAACCACCACTATCAATATGGTTTTGGGAGTGCTCAAACCCACCTCGGGCGTGATTTATATAAATGGGATTGATATCGCCAAACAACGCTCGGCTGCTTTAGAGCAAACCAATTTTGCGGCCGTTTATGCGCCGCTACCCGGCAATCTTACTGTTACGCAAAACTTAAAAGTTTTTGGCAAAATTTATTGCGTAAAGAATTTGAAAATACGGATTGAAGAATTACTCGCAGAGTATGACCTCGTAAAATTTCGTGATACGCGATGCGGCGTATTATCATCGGGTGAACAAACGCGCGTGTCGCTGGCCAAAGCTGCGCTCAATAATCCCAAATTGTTATTGCTTGATGAACCGACCGCTTCGCTTGACCCATCTACTGCCAAAGATATCAGAGAAAAAATCCGTGGTTTTGCTGCGCATGGCGAGAGCGGGGTTTTGTGGACTTCGCATAATATGTATGAAGTTCAGGAAGTTTGTGACCGCGTTCTTTTTATGTCGAAAGGAAAAATTTTGCTTGAAGGCAATCCGAAAACTTTACCGGCCGAACATGGAAAAACCACACTAGAAGAATTATTCATTACAGTTGCGCGTGAACCTTTAAAGCTGGAGGAAAAATAATGAAAACATCCCGCATCACCGCGCTTATGCTTCGCCAGTTTTATCTTATTCGCGGCAGCGTCACGCGCGTTATTCCGCTTTTTATCTGGCAGGCAATTGACATCGTCATCTGGGGTTTTATGACAAAATTCCTCAATGAATTTACTCATACCAATATGAATTTCGTGCCGATGGTACTTGGCACAGTTTTGGTTTGGGAATTTATGGTGCGTGTTATGCACGGCACTAGCATGGCGTTTATGGAAGATAGCTGGAGCCGCAATTTTTTAAACCTCTTCGCCTCGCCGATGCGTGTATCGGAATATTTGAGCGGGTTAGTTTTGACGGGAATTACCACCAGCATGTTCGGGCTGGTTGTTATGTTGATTCTTGCGATGGGAGTGTTCGGCCTGTCGATGTTAATTTATGGCGTGATGATAATTCCATTCATATTAGTGATTGTTCTGTTCAGCATTAGCTTGGGGATCTTCGGCTGTGCGATAATGCTGCGTTATGGCCCAAGTTCAGAATGGTTTGTCTGGCCGATTCCGGCGGTGATTGCGCCATTTGTCGGCGTGTTTTACCCGCTCTCAACTTTGCCTTCATGGATGCAGGCTGTTGCCCATATTTTTCCGCCATCATATGTGTTTGAAAATATGCGCTCAATTATTGCCGGAAATGGAATTTCAATTCAGTCACTTATAATCGCCGCCGCCCTTGCGCTTATATATATAATGCTCGCCTGTTGGTGTTTCGTTAAGATTTACAACCACGCCCTAAAAACCGGCCTAATTGCCCGCTACAGCGCTGAGAGCGTCAGTTAGCAAACCCGCAGTTAGCCTTGGCCCGGCACATATCTTGCTCCTAAAATCCTGGGTTTTGCGCATTTCGGTGCGCTATACCCGTTTTAACCTAAAAAGGAGCCAACCAATGAGTATATCTAGCATATCCTCACTGTGGAATCCGAACGTTTATAGTAACAGCGTTATGAGCGCTGCCCAACCTGTATCAAGTTCGATTTTACAGCAAAGTCAAAGCTCGCAAAGCACTTACGGAACTGGCCAAATCAATACCCAGCAATTCTTGAGCAACTTCAGCCAGGAATTCGGTAGTGATGCGGCTGATGCTGTCACCAATCAAGACGGCAGCATCAACTTTTCGAAAGTGACGGGCTATATCCAGGCGAAGATGCAATCATCGCAAGCTTCGTCGGCGTCAGATCCCTCAACTGATGTCAATACCGCTGTTGCCAATGCTGGCAACACCAGCCTTCCAGATACTAGCAAAGTTAAAGGTCATCACCACGGCGGCGGCCATCATAAAGCTGATGCCACCGATACTAGTAATGATCCTAACGATCCTTTAAATCTGGATCCGGTTGATAGCACAACTGATGCAAGCGCAAGTAGCGTGAGCACCCCTGCATCCGCATCTGCAGCGAATGGCAACACCAGCATTTTATCAAATATGCTGAGTTCACTGCTTAATGCTGGAACTGCGGCCGCAGCAAACTCAAATACGCTGTTAAGCATTATCGCTTAAACTAGCCGGAATATAAAGTTCCTAAGGGCTGGAAGGTATCTGGCCCTAACTTTAATTTGGAAATTTATAGCGCCTGATATTTTCCATTATAATTTTCAAAATCGCCGGGTCACAAGGTTTGCGCAAATAACTCACTATGAAAAGATTATTCTGTTTGCTGCAAATATATTCTAGGTCAGAATAATTAGTAAGAATGACAATGGGAATTGATCTAATTGAAGGAGAAGATTGCGCGAGTTCTGCCAATATATCAATACCATTCCTGCCAGGTAAGCCAATATCCAAAAGAAGCAAATCAGGTAATAATTTCTTATTTTGTTCGCGTTGTTCAACCAATGCCGGCAATAACAAATCTCCATTACGATAAGTGGTCAAGTAATGCGGGATATTAGTTTTCTTCAAAGCAATTTCAGTTAAGCACTGGTCGCCTATACTATCTTCAGCCAGAACTATATCAATTGGGTTGGGAGCAATTTCTGCATCTTTTGATGCTTTGATATGGTTGGTTTTCTCAATTTGTAAAATCATAAATATAGCCTTCGTTGGATATATCCCAACTTTATGCCCAACTGATTAAGGCGAAATTAACCAAAATGTTAGCCAAACACATTGCAATTTGGCCCTTCCAAATAAGAGAAAAAAGTTTTTTAGGGCACTCAACCGCTGTTTGAAACAGCGCTGCTAAATTGCTATTTTGACGGGAATTTCCATAAATGGTGGGCGGTAGAGGACTCGAACCTCCGACCTCTACGATGTCAACGTAGCGCTCTAACCAACTGAGCTAACCGCCCTCTGCTAGGTTTTAGGGCCTAGGTTCGAGGTTTTAGGGAGCGGAATTTATATTAATGTTTGTAATAGTCAATCCCTAGAACCTAGCACCTCGAACCTAGGCCCTAAAACCTCTTGCCTTTCATTAAGCGTCATGCTAGAAACCGCGCTCCAAATTACAAAAAGAGGCTCAAATGGCAGTTCCTAAGCGGAAGAAATCGAAATCACGTACCGGCATGAGAAAATCAGCCAACATGAAACATGCTAAAAAAACAGTTGGTTACGTTGAAGATTCAACAACTGGCGAACTCAAACGCCCGCACCATGTAAGCAAAGACGGCTTCTACAATGGCCGCAATGTGCTCGAAAAAGGTTCAGCGCAAGCATAAGGCTACAAGTTTTTTTAAGACTTAAGGCTAATACTCCAAAACTAAAAGGTTTTACATGAGGAGATTTCTAGGCAATTCTGCGCACAGAAGCCGAACGTATTTAGCATACGTGAGCGCTTTGAGCACAGAATTAACAACGAAATCGCCCATCGAAAATCTTTTACGAGGTTTAATATGAAAATCGCGCTTGATGCCATGGGCGGAGATTATGCTCCAAAGGCCGTTATCCGCGGCGCCAATTTTGCGCTTTCGCGAAACCCTGATCTGGAATTTTTGCTAGTCGGCAATGAATCTGAAATCCGGCCGCTTCTCCACAAACATCACAAGTTAGAGCAGCGCTCACAAATCATCCATACCACTGATGTGGTAACCAATGAAGATAAACCCTCGATTGCGCTTCGCCAAGGCAAAAATTCTTCAATGCAATTGGCAATCAATACGGTTAAAGAAAAAATTGCCGATGCTTGCGTTTCCGGCGGCAACACTGGCGCGTTAATGGCGATGGCAAAAATTGCGCTTCGCACCCTGCCCGGCATTGACCGTCCTGCTATCTGCTCACTTTTCCCAACTCGTAAAGGCCAAGCCGTTATGCTTGATCTGGGAGCAAATCCTGAATGCACGGCAGAAAACCTTTTCCAATTCGCAATTATGGGTGAAGCTTTCGGCGTTGCGCTGCTTGGCAAAAAAGAGCCGACAATTGGTTTGCTCAATATCGGTTCCGAAGCTGGCAAAGGGGTGGATTCAGTCCGCCAAGCTTCTGAGATGCTGCAAACCACACAAATCCCAATTAAATATGTTGGCTTCATCGAAGGCAATGATATCGCCACCGGCACAGTTGATATTATCGTCACTGATGGATTCACCGGCAACATCGCACTCAAAACCGCCGAAGGTGTCGCCAAACTTTGCGGTGAATATATCAAGATGGGTTTAACTTCATCGATCTTTGCCAAAGTCGGCAGCATGATGGCAAAACCTGCGCTAAAAAGTATTTTCAAAAAAATCGATCCGCGCGCGCATAACGGCGCGATGTTTTTGGGCTTAAACGGAATTATCGTAAAAAGTCACGGCGGAATGGACCATGTTGGCTTTGCCAATGCAATCGATGTCGCAATTCACCTGGCAAAAGCCAATATAAATCAGCGAATTATTGATGAAATCGGCTTCTCAAGCGAGAATGATGCGGATTTGTAATTCCGATTCCCTCACTTCTTTTTACCCGCAGTAAATTCACGCCAATCCTTAAAATATTATAATGCAAATCCTCAACAGCATTGCTATAGTTTAGGCACCTTGACCATCCAACCATGGTCTCTACGTGTTAACCCTATGAACGAAAATTCTGAACCAATCGTCGCCACCACCCCTTGGGTGGGATATTTTATGGCGTTCCTGGCCGCGTCGTGCTTACTCGGCATGGCGCTAGCCCGGAAGGGAAAGGGACAGTAGCAGTAGTATCAGTTCAAGCAGCACCGCCGATACGGTGGAGCTGCACAAAGCGGAGGCCTTCGGGCTTCCGCTTTTTTTTGTAACTTCGCAAGATTTATCATACGAATTTCACTGATTTCTGCTATATTATGTGCTTCTACTCGCCTTCAATTCTGGAACGCGATTGAAAAAATATGGCTAATGATAAAAAAGAAGAACCCATGGGTTGTCTCCTTGGATTTTTCTTAATAGGTGGATTCGTGATATTTGTGGCCGCCGTACTCAAAGGTATGGTGGATTCATCATCCATTGCGAACATGCACTGGTAATTTTGGTCTAGCAGCGCGCCGACCGGTTGCGTTGCCCATGAGGCGGGAAGGAGATTTACATATCTCCCCCGCCTTTTTATATGATTTCACAAAATTTATCATACGAATTTCGCAGTCTTCTGCTATATTGCAGGCTCTTCTCGCATCCATTTTGGAAAGCGATTACAATTAACTCTTATGATGAAAGAAAAAGTAGCTAAAATCGTTGGAATAATTCTGCTGTGCCTGCTTGGATATCTGCTAACCGCCCCGCAGCGGAATGTCATGATCATATTCGGCATCGCTATGCTGGCTATAGCGGTTGCTGCCATTTATGATTGGCGACAAAAACGAAAAGCTAGCAAGCCTACCATAGTGTAGGCCTGTCATTGGTGTGGGGGTTGCGAAAGCTTCCCCTCGCCGATACTTTTTATTGAGCCTCAAAATTTATCGTACGAATTCCAAAATCTATTGTATTGTATAGATTCTTCTTGTGACTCATCCCGAGTTACAATTAATAAACAAAACATCATGAGTTACGAAAACCTGTTTGATCCAAAAAGAATCCGCCGTACCCTAGGAGGTGCGATAGCAATAATAGGGGCCGGGCTGGCCCTATTAATAATAGCATTGTCCATGCCATATAACCAGGTAAGTGTTATAAAAATTGGAATATCTTCGGGAGTAGCAGCCTTAGGATTTCTTATCCTTAGCTGTTCTGGCGAGAAATGGGAAGGTGGATGGATAGCCTTAAATGCGACCATGGTCGCATTATTTGGCTGCACATCCTGGTTTGCGTTCACACACATACCAGGGTAAGGGTAAGTGAAGTTTTTCAGCGTCCCAACGGGACGGCGCTGCAGAAGATGGGAGAGAGTAAAATCTCTCCCGTTTTCATTTCTTCTTTTTCTTCTTCATTAGCGCCAGCGCTGTAAAGCGGCCGATAATGTCTGATGGTTTTTCTTCCGTTTCCGAAACGCGCGGGCGGGCAACTTTTTCTTCCGGCGTAATTACAAAATAATTTTCTACTGGCTTTAAATTGAGGCGGAATTTTTTTGTCTCCGGTTTCTTTTTTCCTTCACGCGTATAAACCATTACATCCAATCTATCCTTGTTCGGGATCGTCGTATCAGGAAATTCCTGGTGCAAATTATAAAGCGATTCAACCGCATCTTCATATCTATCAAACTTGCCGCCGTTTTTAATATAGCGCATGGTCGGATGGCCCCAATTCGGCATGCGCGCGGTTTTGCGCTTTTTCATCGGATGGTTGATCGGCGGAGTATTTTCCTTCTCGCATTTAATAAGGCAGTTGCCATCATTTTGCTGCACAATCGTCGCTATGCAAAAATTACCCAGCGCGCCTTCCTTAATTTCTTCCTCGGTCAGTTGAAAACCGCGAATCCATAGCTTCAACTTGCCTTGGGGAAGCAATTCCTCATGTCCTTTGGCGAGAATGAATTGGGCTTTTAATTTTTCCAACAGGTTCTGCGCCGCCTGGTGAGTTGGGAACTTATAACTCTGGCTAACCAGGGCGGAAATCATCACATTATTGACGCTGGCATATCTCATAAATTGACTTTAAACATTTAACATTTATTTTCAACTCCTATGACTTATTCAAAAATTATTGGCTGCGGAAGCTATTTGCCGAAGAAACGCATATTAAACAGTGAGTTGCCGGCAGAGCTTGGCACAAATGACGAGTGGATACGCACGCGCACCGGCATTACCCAACGCTATATTGCGGCCGACGGCGAGCTGACTTCAGACCTGGCAGTGGCGGCTGCCAAAGTTGCGCTAAAGAACGCAGGGCTTGCAGAAGTTGATGCCATAATCCTTGCCACCACCAGCCCAGATAACACTTTCCCTGCCACCGCCGCGCAGGTGCAGAAGAAACTTGGTTTTAAATCCGGTTTTGCTTTCGATGTGCAGGCAGTCTGCGCCGGCTTTGCTTTTGCTGTTGCAACGGCCGATAATTTTATCAAACTCGGCCAGATTAAAACTGCATTGGTAATTGGTGCGGAAACTTTAACCCGCGTGCTCGACTGGTCTGACCGCGGCACATGTGTTTTGTTCGGTGATGGCGCTGGCGCAATTGTGCTTTCAGCCTCTGATAAACCAGGAATTATTTCGACCAAACTCAACACCGATGGCAGCCACTATGATGAGCTTTACGTCAGCGGTGGCGTTAGCCAGAAATCTATCGGCGTTTTGAAAATGAATGGGCGCGAAGTTTTCAAACATGCGGTGGAAAAAATGTCAGGCGGAATTGCCGATATTTTGGCAAGCAACGGCAAAACTATTAATGATGTGAACTGGATTGTGCCGCACCAGGCGAACTTACGCATTATGAATGCAATTGCCGAACGCATCGGCATTGCACCAGAAAAAGTTATCGAAACGGTCAGCAAACACGCCAACACCTCTGCCGCTTCAATTCCGCTTGCGCTTTGCGAAGCACAAAGCAAATTCAAAAAAGATGATTTGATTGTGCTAACCGCACTCGGCGGCGGCTTCTCCTGGGGCAGTGTTCTGCTCAAGTGGAGTTAGAGACAAAAAATATTCAATAATCCGGAGCCGTCAGCCCGCCGCGCACGGCGGTGTTTTCAAACGCGAGCACCCGCAGTGCTCGTTTGAAAACAATAATAAACTATTCTATAATCCGCGGATCACGATCATTAGTTTCAATCGGCTGCATAAATGGGAGTGCTGCAATATCAGATGCAGGTGCTTGGTCGCTAGAACCTTCTACTTGCATCGGCGAATTATCAACTTGCTCGCCACCTTCACTATTTTCTTGGTAATCAGCGTTGCTCTGTTGGTTAGGATTAGAAATAATCATCCTCGCCGCATCAAAGCGTAACCCACCGGTTAACCCTAAATTCATCATACGATAAGCATGGTCAGCATGTTGGTAATGATTTTCCGCGTCAACGCGATCACCGCTGCGGAGTGCGTCTTTTGCCTTTTGCACATATTGCTCATATTTGTTAGCAAAGTTTTTGCGTTGCTGAACGCTAATATTTGATGATTCATCATCAAACCCACTGCTACTTCCGCCACAGCCATTGTTATAACGTCTGCGGTTATTGTTATTGTTATTTTTAAATCTGTTGCGATTATTGTTATTTCTTCTGCCGTTATGCTGCATATTTTTTGATTTATACCCTATTTATTAAATACTATAACTCTCGGAATTCCAGCCAGATCGGCCAATGTTTCCTTATGTTTTATTTGATATTGTTCAAATATCTTTTTGACTTCGCCTTCCTGGTTTATTCCAATTTCCAGAATTGCAAAATCAAACTTCAGACCAGATATTTCTTTGGCTATTAGCCTATAGCAATCTAATCCATCATCTCCGCCAAATAGCGCCGTTTCCGGTTCAAAATCCAACTCTGCATCCAGAGTTTTTTGCTCTGTTTTAGGAATGTAGGGCGGGTTTGAAACTATTAGGTGAAACTTTTGTTGAGATTCTAGGTTTTTACACCAATCAGAATGAACAAACTCAACATTTTCTATTTTTAAATCATACGCGTTTTTGGCAGCAATAGCAAGCGCGGATTTTGATTTATCCACTCCCACACCCTTAGCATTGGGCATTTCAGCCAGCAATGTGAGGATTATGCAACCACTGCCAGTTCCTAAGTCTAATATATTGATTTCACTGTTTTTATTAAAAAGCTTGAGCGCTACTTCAATAATAAATTCGGTTTCCGGGCGTGGGGTTAGCACATCTTTTGAAACTTTGAACTGGCGCCCATAAAATTCTTTTTTTCCGATAATTTGCGAAATCGGCTCACGATTTATTCTGCGTTTTAGTAAAATTGCAAACTGCTTTTGTGCGTTTTCCGAAACTGCAGCTTCTGAGTTTGCCACCAGATAAGAACGATTTTTTCCCAATGCAGTTTCTAACAACAACATTGCGTCCAGCCGCGCAGTATCAATGCCAACATCTTGCAACTTTTTCGCTGCGCTTTTTATTAATTCGGAAATTATCATAGGCTCACCATATATAGGTTTTGCCATTCCTGCCAAACACTAAAATATCTGAAGCATATTTATAGAGAGCAGATACGCCGGAATTTTTTAGCACAGGAGTCTGAATGTATTAAATATACATGAACGGTTCCGAGCACAAAAAATTTCAAGTAGATGCCTCTATAAATGTGCTTAAGTACCGGTTTTAGCAAGCCCGTGCGTCGTCTTTTCCCAATAATGCGGATCTGTAATCAGTTGATAAAGTGCACGGAAAGCGGCGACAATATATAACAGCGCATAAAACTGATAAGTCAGGCATGAGAAAATCATCCGCGTTTTAAACAATCTTTCACCGTTGGGTTTTATCGCTTTAAATGATGCAACCAGGCACATGAAAATATGTGCCGCCACGCCATAGCAAAAATTGAACCAGCAAAATAATGTGAGCCACTGAGGGAAAATAACTACCGGGTCTTCACCCGTTGCCAGTACCAAACTTGCTACTAATAATATTGGTGAAGTGAGATAAATCACCACCGGAATTCCGATTAAAAACTGCAATGATAAAATTCCACCCAAACCGATATTACGTTTTAATTTTCTGATATCGCGCATGTGCACAAAATAAGTTTGCATGAAACCTTTTATCCACCGGGTGCGCTGCCTTATCCATAGCCCTAAATTATTCGGCGCCTCTTCCAAAGTCAGCGAATCCACCGTTTCGGTGCAATAACCTTCCTGCGCCAAACGCAGCCCCAAATCAGCATCCTCAGTCACATTAAACGCATCCCAACCGCCGATTTGTTTCAGCACGTCTGTGCGCACATGATTGCTGGTACCGCCAAGCGGGATCGGCATTTTAGCGCGTTCCAGGCCTTTCATTACCGAATCAAACCAAGTCGCATATTCGAGCGCAAACCAGCGAGTTAAAATATTATCATTGTAATTATAATAATTTAAGCGCGCCTGCACGCAGGCCAACCACGCGTCGCTTGCCGCAAATTTTGCCAGTACGGTTTTAAGCTGGCTGGGGTGCGGCAAATCTTCCGCGTCATAAATCGTCACAAATTCTCCACGCGCGAAATTCAACGCATAATTGCAGGCTTTTGGTTTGGTGCGCGGCAATGAAAACGGCACAGCGATAATTTCCATATATTGCGGCGGCGCCTGATTTTTAATCGCATTGATCGTGATGTGGTCATCCGCCTCCACGACAAATTTCACATCAAGTTTTGCTTTAGGATAATCCAATTTCTTTATTGCATTTATCAGTTTTGGCAATGTCGCCATTTCGCGGTAGAGCGGCAGCAATATTGTGTAAACCGGAATTTCTTTATCATAGCCAGGCAACTCTTTTTCGCTGCCCTGCCCCAGTAAAAATACGCCAAGCTTAAAACTCACGGCCGATAAAAACAGGAAATTCATGAACAAAACTATCGAGATGAAACCTTGTGAGTAAGCAAATGCCAGTGTGAATGCGGAGAGCAAAGCCAGAACAATAATATTTGGCCGATAGCTGGCAAACAGACGGCGCGCAGAATAAATCGGGTGCTTTTTCCATAACGAAAGCCGCGCCTCTTCATCGTGATGTTCGCTGAAGCGCTGCTGCAAAACATGGCGGATATCATATGGCGAAGTAATTACAAACTTCACTTCCCGGTTCGGATAATTACTTGCAGCCCAGGTTTTTATTTTCTCATTTATATTCGTTACAGCAATGGTGATTGAATTTTCATCCTGACGAAATGGTACGAATTCGGAAGCAAAATAATCGGCGGCATTTTCAAGTTTCAATAATTCATGGTCGGGTGCGGTTTTTATAAGATCAACAAATTCCAGCCCAAATCTTTCGGCGATTGCTTTATGCAAATCAAAATTGCGTACATAATCTTCACCCACCAGAATTTTGCCCAGCATCGAGTTATCTTTGGCCTGAATTTCAAGCGCTGTTTCCAACTCTATTGGCTTTAAAGCGCCTTTCTCAATTAGGATTTCTCCGATTTTTTTCTGCTGCATAGTTAATGCCTCGAGATATTTTCAACTTTAGGTTGTATAGTGATTTTTCCTATTTGCAAATAAATTCTTCCTTTTCTTGTCATTCCGGCGAAAGCTGGAATGACAATGTAATAACATTAAAACTTATACCAAACCGAATAAGTCACCCCATATCCCGCACCCACATTCTGCCCATAAATATCTGAAAAAACTCCAAGCTGATGCGAGAAGCTTTTACTGTAATCATAGAGCACCGAAAGCTGTGGCTTGGTTAAATTGTAATTGCCCGAAATTCCCTTATCAACCGGGCCCAGAGTTTCTTCCTGTGAGAGTTGTGCTAGCGCGGTAAAATCGTCGCTTAGTTTGTAGCCCAATGTCGCCTCGCCTTTTACCATATCATCTAATCCTCCATCACTGCGCTTGCGATATTTTAGGCTGGCGTCGAAGAAATGGTTGCGGCCGTTCATCGCAAAACCGTAGCCGAAATTGAGTTTGAGTTCGGGTATTGGCTTGCTACCATCCGAGGTTAAATCACTGCCAATTGATGAAGGGAAATCTATTCCCGGCTCTAGCGACACAACATAATTTCCCTGATGATACAAATAGGCCCGCGCAAAAATGCTGCCCGAATTTATTTTGGTGTCGGTGATATCTTTCAAATGTGGAGTGTCATTGCTGACCGATGCCAGGTCAAGATCACCGCCAATGGTTATCCAGTTGCGCAATCCATATTCAAAATATGGGTTGATTTCGGTTTTGGAAAAATCGGGAATTTTGGTTTTACTACCGTCAGGTGTAAAGAATGTATCTGTAGAGTAGTATCGGAAGGTGGTAATTATCTGGCCGTCATTTTCATTTTGCAACCATGCGCCGGCCCGGGCATGTGTGGGAACAAAGCTAACTAAGGTTACTAGAAATAAGACGTATAGATTTCTCAACCAGTTTCTCCGAGGTTTTTTCGGCTTGTAATTCTTTCGTCAAAATTTCCGTGGCGGCATTTACGGCAATTTCAACGGCACGGTTACGCACATGTTCAACAGCTGCGCTTTCCGCGTTCTTGATTTTTTCTTCCGCAATCTTCATTTTGCGGTCGATTTCGCGTTCAATATCTTTTTCCGCTTCATCGGCAATCAACTTAGCGTCAAATTTGGCGCGTTCAACAATTTCACTCGCTGTACGCTCAGCTTCGGCTGATTTTTTCTGCGCTGTTAACAATAACTGCTCAGCTTCTGCTTTTAAAACTTTAGCTTCTTCAATTTCTTTGGAAATTTTAGCGCTGTAGCTGTCAAGTGACGAACCCAGTTTTGGGAAGAGTTTACGCACGGTGAAATAAGCAAAGATCAAAAATGCAATGGCGACCCAGCTTGCCGGATTGTGAATGAATTTATCCATTACGCCACCTTCAATTTGGTAATTATCGCCTGCGCCAGCTCATCGGAAACCTTATCAGCCGCCGCAATCGAAGCTTTTTCAATTGATGCAATTTCACGCTCGGCTTTAGCCACTTTTTCATCAAGCTTGGCTGAAAGTTCAGCGCGTTTTTTCTCAATCACTACACGGGTTTTCTGCGAAGATTCGTCGATTAATTTATGAGCACGCTCGCGGGTTTCCACCAGCAATGTCTCATATTTTTTCTCAACAGCTTCCGCTTGGTTTTTCAAACTTTCCGCCGCATCAAGATCATCAGCAATAACTTTGCCGCGCGTTTCAACAACACCAGATATAGCAGGCAGAACGGCTTTCCACATCACGACGTAGAGCAGTATGAAACACACTGCTAACCAGAAAATCTGCCCTGTATATGTATGAACTTCTAAATGCGGCATTAGCCTTTATCCTTAAAAACTAGATGAAGAGAAGGATGAAGATACCAACGAATGCGAAAAGACCCATCAACTCCGCAAATACGGCACCGATAAGAGCAGTTTTGAAAATTTTATCTTGAGCAGCCGGGTTGCGGGCAACGCCTGCAGCAGCACCGTTAAAGATAAGACCGATACCAACGGCAGCGCCGCCGAGACCAATAGCCATTAAACCAGCGCCAATATATTTTATAACTTCGAGATGTTCCATTTTAGTTTCCTTTGTTTAGTTAGTTAGAGTTTAATTAGTGTAAGTGCACCGCATCATGCAAGTAAATACTTGCGAGCAATGCGAAAATGTAGGCCTGCAGGAAGCAGATAAAAATTTCCAAACCTATGAGCAGCACGAGCATACCCAATGGCAAAGCACCCGCCGCGAAACCCCAGCCAATGCCGAGAGCGGTAATGAATGTAACGATAAATCCGGCAATAACTTCGAGCAATACGTGGCCCGCTGTCATCGCAGCAGCTAACCTGATTGAGAGAGAAATCGGGCGCGCGAGGAATGATACCATTTCAATTGGCACGATAAACGGCATAATCCACATCGGCACGCCGCTTGGCGCAAACAGGCTGAAGAAATGCAAACCGTGTTTTACGAAGCCATATATAGTAACCGTTAGAAACACCACAATTGCGAGTGCGAATGTAACAATAATCTGGCTCGTCACTGCATAACCATGCGGCACGAATGAAAACATACCGAGTAAATTGGCAAATAATATGAACATGAAAAGCGTGAAGATCAGCGGGAAGAAAACTTTTCCTTCCGGCCCGATATTTTCTTTAATCAACCCGGCAACGAAATTATAGCTCATCTCGCTCATCGCCTGCCAGCGGCCCGGCACCATCGCTTTTTTGCGCATGCCGGCAATCAAAAACACCAACACCGCCGCCAAAGCAATTACCATAACTAATGATGAATTGGTGAAGCTGATATCATAACCGCCGAGTTCCAACTTTTGCATAGGCTGGATTTCAAACTGGTGCAGTGGGCTTTCGTGCTTTGACATTATATATTATGTATCTATTGGAATTTATTCGCGGGGTTTTTTATCAGATTGATCTTTAAATGCAAGCTTATAAATATTCCATGAACCGGCCGCCGCACCCACTATCACGAAAATTATAAGAAACAATGGGATAGTGTGGAAGACGCGATCTAAAAAATAACCGATTAAAAGCCCAACCGCCACGCCGGCGAAAAGCTCAACACCCACGCGCATGCCAAATGACATTTCCTCATCACTTTCACTATGGGTTGATTTCAAATTCTCCGGGCTGTCATCGCGCACTTGCTTGGCTTTGGCAATTTTGCGGCTTAATTCGTCAGTTTGGTCATTCATCGGTTTTTGCTCCTATTGTTCCGTCAACAAATTCAATTTTCACCCTGCCTTTAGCATCGGTTGCAGATTTAATCAACTTTCCATTTTCATTTTTCACCAGCGCAAAACCTCTGGAGAGCACATTTTTATAATTATAACTGTCAAAAAGCTTGGTAAGCGAGACTAATTTCTGCTGGTTTTTATCAAGCAAAACCGCGCTCGATTTCCCCAGCCGCTCAAACCAGCCATTTAGTTTCTCAGCAAATTTATTTAAATCATTGAGCAAAATTTTTGGCCGCAATTGTAATGACGCCAACCGCTTTTCATATTTTAAAACCAAATTGGGCAGCGCATTATGCAAGCGTTCAACGCGGTCATCTAACCGCTGAATGTAATTTCCTAATATATCACTCAAATTCGGCAAGCCACGAAGTAGACCAGTCATTTCCGCATTTTTATGCACGATCAAACGTGACGCACCCTTCTCCATCCGGTTTTTATATTCAGCAACTGTGAATTTCCACTCACTCAAAACCGGCACCGCAAATTCCGCCGCCGCAGTTGGGGTTGGCGCGCGTAAATCAGAAACATAATCTATCAATGTAGTATCCGTCTCATGTCCGACTGCCGAAATTATCGGGATTTTTGATTCAGCAACTGCAAAAACCACCGCCTCTTCATTAAAGCACCACAAGTCTTCAATCGAGCCGCCACCGCGTGCAACTATCATAACTTCGGGGCGTAATTCGGGCGGCAATTCATTAAAACCTTTAATCGCTTCTGCCACTTCCAGATGCGCTGTTGCCCCCTGCACCCGCACTGGCCAAACCAAAACATGAGTCGGAAACCGCTCGCCAATTCTGTGCAAAATATCGCGGATAACTGCCCCAGTCGGCGATGTCACCACGCCAATACGTTTGGGCATAAACGGCAATTTCTTTTTCCGATCTGCATCAAACAAACCCTTCGCC
>JABDBO010000001.1:0-80 GCA_013288575.1 Alphaproteobacteria bacterium | reverse complement strand
TTTCCAGTTGCGCCATCAACGCGCCAACACCAGCAACTTCCATTGATTCGATCACCAACTGATATTTTGATTGCCCTGGA